>JAUYHT010000006.1:0-300000 GCA_030688545.1 Candidatus Diapherotrites archaeon
GCGTGAAAAAAATGTCTTATACTTTATCACCAACTTCTCTCTCGTTGTTTAAGGATTGCCCCCGTTGCTTTTGGAGACAGTTCAAAGAAGGAGTAAAGCGACCAAATGGAATCTTTCCATCTTTGCCGTCTGGAATGGATAGAATTTTGAAAGAACATTTTGACTATTTTATGAAACGCGGAGAACTTCCTCCAGAATTACATACATTGAAACATATGCGATTATTTGACGATGAACCTATTTTGAGTCAATGGAGAAATTTTCGTAAAGGAATTCGCTGGAGTGATGAAAAGGGAAACGTAATTTGTGGAGCAATTGATAATATTCTGGTTCATAAGGAAAAATTAGTCGTGTTGGATTACAAAACGCGAGGTTTTCCTTTGAAGAATGATACACACGAATATTACCAAGACCAATTGAATGTTTATTGCTATCTACTTCATCAAAACGGGTATGAAGTCGAGGATTACGCCTATCTTTTGTTCTATCACCCCAACAAAGTAACAACAACTGGCGAAGTTCTTTTTCACAACGACCTAAAGAAAATCGAAATTTCAACCGGTGATGCTGAACGACTAATCCAAAAAGCCATTAATCTACTCAATGGCGACTGTCCGTCTAAAAAGTGTGTATGGTGTCAATTAAACAAGGATTAAAGTATGGCCGACCACGAAGAAATGCCCGTAACCTGCCCAAAATGCGGGGAGAAAAATACTATCCTTTGGTTTCCCGCTCGACACCATTACGTCCGACAAAAAGGAACAACAGGTGGTTCCGAACTCGCATTCAGAGGAAAAGGCGAAAGAGTAAGCGGAACCTGCAAATGCGGATATGTTTTCAAACCAAAAGACCTCGATTAATGACCAAAACCATAGAATAAACAAATATCCTAAAACTGTATTTATTCACGAAATAGGAATTATTTAAATAATGTATTGTTCACCAGTAGTATGGGTGGTCGAATGACTGAAAAAGAAGGGAACAATACCATAAAATTGTCAGTATATTTTCACACATCAGGGGCAGGCGTGGAATTACGACCAAAAACAGCCTTCAAAAGTGGATGGGTGCAGATGCCTACAAACCATAAGCACGGAATTCGAGCCTCGGATGTAAAACCAATCTACTTTGGGTCTGGATTTTCACAAGGCAACCTTCTCGATGCAATTAAAGCCTGTCTAAAGGCCAACAAAATCAACTTTATTGACTCTGGCAAAGTGAAGGATTACAAAAAGTTCTTGGAAATGCAGAAAAAAGAAGAATTCTTCGACAATAACGGAGAACTTTGACTTTGTGGGCAAAAAGCCCACTTTATGGGCAGAACCCACTTAGTAGGCAAAGCCGGTGGGATGAAAACGTTTATATATTCGGGTCTTTTCGTAGAGGCAGAGGTGAATCTTTTTATGTTCAAGAGGAGAGGACAAGGAACGACCGAATACCTGATCATACTTGCTATCGTGATTGTGATCGCGTTGGTCGTAGTAAGCGTATTGGGAGGCATTCCCAGCATTGGAACATCAGTGAATGAAAACACGAGCCGATCCTATTGGGGAAGCGTCTCACCATTGGCGGTAACCGAGTGGATATCCGCTCCCACGGCCGGTGGATCATTGGTCATGAAGAATTTGACCTCCCAGACTATTACGTTAACCCAGGTACATTGGGGGGGGACCACGATAAACGTAACGGATGTCGTTTTTGGACCGGGTGGAACACAAACCGTTCAAAATGATGCGTTCGATTGTGGAACGACGTCAGGTCAGCAATATAATCTGACGTTGGGTTACGAATATGACAGCCCCAATTTGACAGGGGTCGACGTGAATGGTTCCCAGAGCATTGTGGGTACCTGCCAATAGCTGGTTTCGTCCAGCTGGTTCGAAGGACGTGGGAGGTTTCCAACCTCCCAGCGGCCGTTCCTGTAGTGGCGACCTCCCGGTTGCCTTTTCTTTTTTCATGAGCCGTGAGAATACCAAAAAGTTATTCGGATGCGTGAAAATAGAACTTTTCTCGCATTTTTGATAATCCGTGAGCGCGAAATGAAATCTTTTTATAGTTCGACACTGAAAGGGGTGCACGTATTGGGAGTTAGGGAGGGAAGCCATACTGCGGAACGCAGATCCCTGGCTTCTCCCCTATTCATCTTTTTCCACTCCCAATCTTCCTCTGTTTTTCCCTGTTTGTTGAATTCTTTTTAAACGCTCCGGCACCCAATTGCCTTTAGCCATGGATGGGTTGATTCATGGGCTTCGCTCATAAAACCCGCACCTTTGTAGAAAAAGGTGCACGAAAAATTGATTCACAAGGGGTGCCGCGCAGCGGTACCCCGGGGACGAGCGGCCTATGTCAATGGCCAGCCTATGTTAATGGCCCTGGGCAGGTGGCGCAATGGTAGCGCGTCCGCTTCGCATGCGGAAGGTTAGGGGTTCAAGTCCCCTCCTGTCCATCATTATTTCATCCGACTCCTTATGGAGGAGGAAAGTCATACCTCTCTGGCATTCTAATGGGGGTTCAAATAAATGGGAAAATCCACGGGAAGGAATATAGGCTGATTTTTTCCTTTGAAAAAGGGGTTGAGGATATATCATTTAAAGCGTGGGAATCGTCATGGGGTCCTTATGGAAGATGATAATCCGAGGGTGCATGTCGTGAAAAGCCGGGGTAATCCCTTTGACCGGCTGTTGGGAACCGCTCTTCCTCAATCGAAGCGGGTCCGGGAGGATGACGATGAATCCCCTCTCAAGGATGAGGATAAAGAAAACCCCCGAGAGGAGGACGACTTGGCAGATGAGGAGGATTCGGTGGAGGAAGATTTGGTTGACGAGAATGATCCCATGGAAGAGGATGAAAATACCCCCTTGAATGACGAACTTCCCAATGATGAAGATTCTGAGGAAAACGGGGAGGATATTCCTGAAGAAAATGAAAATCCGGAAGAGGAAGGGGGAGATAAACCGGCGGAAGGAAATAGAAATGTTTCGCCCGGGGACCTGCGGGATCCCGAGTTATTAGATGAGGTGGGGGAGGAGATGGAAGATTTGCTCGTGGAACATGGCACCCATGAAGAAGGGGTGACAAGCGCGGATTCGCCAATGGAAAAAATAAGGTTGGTGGATCCGTCCCTGGTTGAGCGTCGCGAAAGGATCAAAGATCATCTGGTCCGAAAATCCCAGGGGCATTCCCTCCAGAAGGATGGAACGACCATCAAATTGGATTTGCTTACGCATCCCAAAGAAAAAGTGGCCTTCATTGGGAGAAAGAAATCCCTGCTGCAGAAATTTGGTACGAAAGGAGGTTTGTTTATTGGCCGGGTCGCGGACGAAGAAGGATTACAAGATCATCAATTGCAATTGGATTCCCTCAACCCCCACGTGGTTTTCGTTTGCGGCACCCGCGGATCAGGGAAGTCCTACGTTCTTGGTGTCATCGCGGAGGAGTTAACGCTCAAAAACCCCGATGTGGGGATCATTGTGGTGGATCCGGTAGGGGTTTTCTGGTCCATGAAATACCCCAACAAGGATGAGAAAGAGGTGCGCGCCCTCGCCAACTATGGGTTGATGCCCCAGGGGTTGGAAAGCCTCAAGGTTTTCATCCCGGAAGGGAGCAAGAATGATACGCCCCGCAACACGTATGACGCGTTGTATTCCATTCCCCCCTCCTTGCTCACGAGCGAGGATTGGTGTTTGACATTCGGGATGGAGCGGTTTTCCCCCACCGGATTAGTATTGGAGAAGGCCTTGAAAAAGGTGGAGAAGGGATTTCGAACCCTCACTGGAGAAAGCGTGAAAGGGAAAGGAAAGGGGTATGGATTGGAAGACCTCATCATCTGCCTCGAGAAGGACGCGGAAATTAATTCAAAAGAGCGGGGGTTCAAAACGGATAGTGTGCGCGCATTAGTGTCACGTTTCGAGGCGGCCAAGGGATGGGGGATTTTCTCAGAAAAAGGCACGCCTCTATCGGAGTTGTCGCGAGAAGGCCAATTGTCAGTTATCGATACCAGTTTCCTGGATGACACCGTAACAGCACTTGTCATTGGAATACTGGCCCGTCGTCTCCTGGCCGCGCGGAAGATCCAAACACGGAAAGAGGCGGCCAAGAGATTCAAAGAGGATGATATGGAAAGACTCCTCGAGAGTGAAATTCCCCCGACGTGGTTATTCATTGATGAAGCCCATACGTTGATCCCTAGTGGCAACGTGTCTACTCCCGCGAGCAATGCCATTGTGGAATACGTGAAGCAGGGGCGAAGACCTGGGTGCAGTCTTGTGTTCGCTACGCAACAGCCTAGCGCGATTGACACGCGTGTGCTATCCCAATTGGATGTGATTCTGGCCCATAAGCTCATCTTTGATGATGACATCAAAGCCATCATGAAACGCACCCCCACCATTATTCCACAGCGCTTCCGGCACGCTCATTTTCTCAAAACCCTGCCCGTAGGAACGGCATTGACCGGTGACCGACGGGAGGAAACCTCGCGTGCCTTTGTATTAAATGTGCGGCCGCGCATGTCGCAACACGAAGGAAGAGACGCTGAAACGAGCGAGCGGCACACCCAACTTGCTCCGGAGGAAGTGGAGAATCTCGCGGTGGAATTGCTCATGGGAACGATCGAAAAACAAGGGTCCATGGAAAAAAAGACGGTGGATGATGTCGTCCAGACGCTCAATCAAAAGTATAAGAGCGACGCTCAATTGTCGCACGTGCTGGATGGCATGGAGGAGAATGGAGTGGAAATTAATCCTAAAACCATGGTGCTGCGTTGGCCACCCTATTTCGAGGCATTGCAAACCGAGAAGGAAGAGGCCACTGACCAACGGTTGGTGGATGATTCCTTTCTCCCGGACGAAGGGGAATCAACCGCCCTCTTGGCGTTTCCCATCAAGATTTCCAATGAGGAAGTGGTGGCTTCCTTCCAGCGGGCGGCCAATAGGTCCATGTTGGGGTTAGGAAAACCGGTCGAGAAACTGGATAAAGTGGATTTGACCTACCGCCCCCTCTACAAGGTGGAGTATCGCCAGTTCACGGGGAAAACGAGTTACATCCCAAAGGAGTGTTTTGTAGATGCCGAGAGCGGGGAATTTTTGCACGTCGTGAAGAATAGGATGGTTTCCTCCCGCGGCCTGAATGCGTTGCATGGGTTGAAAGAGGATCATTATCATTTGTTGCGTGAGGTGGCACGAAAGGGGGGGACGATCCCCCAATTGGCCAAACGGATGCGGTGCGAGGGGAAAGAGCTGGCAGCTCCTCTCCGCGTGCTCCAGAATAATGGGTTGATTCGCATGTCCAAGGATAAAGAACCCGTTGTGTCCTTGTCGCCGCAAGTGGATATTCCTTTATCCGGAATGGAGAAGACCTTATCTTCCCTGACGCACGTGCCTTTGGTTCACGTGGATAAAGTGACGCGGACTCCATCGAATTTGAAACCTGAAGAGCTGCACACCCTCCTTGCCACCTGGTGGCCGGATGTGGTGGTGACGCAGGTTAAGGAAATCTTCCGCCCCACCTTTGACGGGCTGCTCATCAACCGCCAAACGGGCGAACACCGGGTGGTGCGCCTGGATGGGATGACGGGCGAGCGGCTCGAGGAATAGCATGCTGCGCGGGGATTTCTTTGAAGCGCGGCTCTGCGACTCGCAACTCTCCTATGAGTTTGTCCCAAAACAGTCATTGAAGCTACCCCTCTTTACTTTAGGAAGGGAACTGAAGGATGCGGGACTATATGTGGAGATCAACACTCCCTTCATCGTGCAGGTCAAGCTACAAGACACCAAAATAAGCCTCTATCCCTCCGGCAAGGTATTCGTGAAACACGTATCCGAAAAGAAACAAGCCCAAACCCTATTCCGTCGCATGGTAAAGGCGCTTAATGCGTGTCCGGCGATGGCAAAGATTTAAATTCGCCAAAATGCGCGTGAGGATACATAATCCCTTGGAGGAGCCTTCCCATGACTGAAACCCCCACCCACGAAATTACCTTTTTGGATCCCCTCACCGCGGGGAAAGTGAATGCCGTCTTTGGATTAGTGGCGGGTTTGATTACGGGGATAGTGACATTGATCACCTCGGGGATACTATCTACTTATTTGCAAACCCAAACGTGGGCCTCTCCGGAGGTCATTGCCACCGCGCAACAAGCGGGATTCATCGGGTTGCTGTTGTTCCTCGTATTAGGTATTATCACGGGCTTCCTCGCCGGGTTCGTGGGAGCATACATCTTCAACTTCACTGTCAAACTGGTAGGCGGTGTGAAGGTGGGCGTGAAGGACGAATAAAATAGGGAATTCTTTTCCCCATTCGTGCCTCCCCCTCCCAAAAAAAATAAACAAAAAAAAATTGTTTATTTTTCGATGTTGAATATTTTTGGATCACCCATATTGGTTAGTCTACTGAGTTGATTTAGCCAAATAGTGTGCATGAACGTCACTCGGCTCGCGCGATCGCTCGCCAAAAAATGGGCGACACGAGTCGTCCTGAAGGGCAAATTATGATCCACTTTTTGATGAAACTTATTTCTAAAAAGTCCGTTTTTTGATGAAACTTTTTTCTAAAAAGTTTCATCGGATGTAATTCAGCGTCACCGTGGATTCGGTGATATTCTGCAACCGGCTTTGGGTGAGGGGGGCGGAATAGAAGTTTTCGCTCGTCCAACGGGAGGCCAAATCATTAAAGTGCACATTTCCGGGGTTCTCAGAGTTGCCTAGAGGTAATAGCGTTCGCGCATCATCCGGTCGTGACAAATCAACGAATAGGGAATAGGATTGGGTCAATTGACTCCCAAGCGTCCCGATATCTGGATTCGTCCACCCGGTGTAAGTGCGATCTTTGGAGGGGTCCAAACTCCCGAATCCAAAGAAAACCGTATTGAAGTACTGCACCCGGTGTGAGGCACCTTGGGACACGTATTGGGAGGACCATTGCGCGGGATCATTCCCAAACTGGGAGGTGGTGAGGGACCACGCGGTGGATAATTTGTTTTCCAGCAAGGTTATTTCAAACGGGCGGAAATTCTGGTTGTTGGCCATTACTAACTTGGCATGCCGTATCCAGGCTCGCATCCCGGGTTCGCCCTCCCCATAAACATTAGTGATGCCCAACGAATCGGACGCGCGCAGACGACTCCTGAAATTGGAAACCAGGGCAAAATAGGGCTCATTGATGGATGAGTGGGCGCCATCCTCATACCATTCTTCCAATAGGTTGAGGGCATTGATGGCCGTGGAACTGAATTTGTCTTCCCCCTGATTATCGCGAACATAGCGGGCTATTTCCACCAGATCGCGGCGGAAAATGCTCACGTCATCGAAATGAATATCTAATACTTCAGAGGGGGTGAATTTGGCTGGATGAGTCTCCAAGAGGAGCTCGCGCAAACGGTAGGATCGGGCCGTATCCCCCCCACCGCCCCAGCCGGGATTATAAAAAATAGGATACCAGGCTCCCGCTGAAAGGTTGTTGGCGGAGAATAGGATACCGCTGCTCGGGTTGATCACATGGGGACGCAACGTATGAGGGATAAATCCTTGCCAGAGATATTGGGAGTGGCTCCCATCCTGCGCCACCATCCCCGCAAGAGGAGACAACGAAGAGCGCGTGGGCACGGCGGCCAAATGCCAGTAACCGATGTTCCCTTGGGAATCCCCGAAAATAATGTGTACCGCAGGACTCCGGTATTTGGCTAACGCATCCCTGAATTGATACACGTCATCGGCGCGCATCATGGCAATGAGGGATTGAATCGTGTGAATATCTGAATCCACTAAAGGGACGGCCTGCACAATGTATTCCTCTCCCGGAAGCGCACTTACCATCGGAGTTATAATCGGGCCCAAAATGGTTTTCTTCACCGTGATGGATTGGGGGTTGCCATTCTTCACAAGAATGGTTTCATTTCGGGATTCGATAGTGTAGGTTTGGCCATTATACTCATACTGGTCGGTCCCCACCATCTTCAATTTGAACACGTCACTCAAATCCCCTCCCGCGGCGGTGATGCCCCAAGCCACCCGGGGATTGAACCCCACATAGATGCCCGGGGCCCCCGGAATGGCGGCCCCGCGCACGTCAAAGGTGGCCCCTTTCACGTGGATTTCATGCCAAGGGGAGGGGGAAGTAACATCCAGTTGGGGAGAGGAAACCAATATGGCGGCTCCCGTCGTCGAACGGCTGCCCCCCACTACCCAGGCGTGGCTCATTTTGGGTACTTCAATGAGATTCGTTGAATAGCCCCCGAAGGGAGAGTGTTGATTGGCATAGGTCTGCATGGCTTGGAGGGTGGCGGCGGGGACATCGCTTTGCTGAACCACGGCACCATCACTATCTACGTACGCCGTGGGTTCCATGTCCGCGGCCGCGGCATCAGCGGAACCCAGTTGGGCTACTTTTTGGTCAAACGTCCGCCTATTCGTCACTTCCGTGGCATCCACTCCGGCTCGAACTACTGAATCCCAAACTAAGAGAGAATCCACGGGGGTCCAGGGTTCGGGGACAGAATCGAAAAGATAGAGCAGGCTTGTTTTATGGGTCTCGAGGTAGTAATTTACTCCATCCGAATAGGCCTGGAGGAAATCTTTGGTCTCGGCATCCAGGTTAGGGTAGCGCGCGGCCGCGTAATCCGCGAACTGGAGGCGGCGCATCTTGATATCCAGGTTGATGGTGGCCCCCCCTCCCATACTCCCATTCAATTCAGACAACCGCCCTTTCATAATCATGCGGGTGCGATGCATCTGGTATATCCTGTCTTGAGCCGTGGCGTAGCCCATCCCATAGAAAGCGGAATAATCCGTGGTGGCAAACACATGTGGCACTCCAAATTGATCACGGATGATTTTTAGGTCGATCCCGCAAGTTTGGGAAAGGAGAGGTTGGTCAACTTGGGTGCCGCAGGCATTCAAATCGGTGCAGGACCTGGTTTGCGTGCCATTCGTGCAGGGCCCCCAGTCCGTGCAGAACCAGTTCTCGGTACACTCACACACCCCACAATCAGATTCGCACGTGCTGCAGGTTTCGGTGGCATCACACACGCTATCCCCGCAGAAAGGTTGACAAGTCCCACAATCCTGGGGACACGTGAAACAATCCTCGCTTGATTGGCAGGCGTTGTCACCGCAGAAAGGGGGGATGGTCCCGCAGTCCGCGGGACAATTGGTGGAATTCTCTCCGGCTTCGCATATCTGGTTGCCGCACACCGGGGGGGAGACACACGATTGTTGGACAGGCGGTTTATCGTCTATCGTGCCACACGCATTCTGGTCGATACAAACTCGAGTCTGGATGCCATTGACACAAGCCGACCACCCGGAGCATTCCCAATCCTCCTCGCATTCAGGAGGCGGGGGAATAGGGGGTTGAGCGAAGAACAGGAACCAAATGCCTCCTGCTAATAGCAATAAGATAATGAATCCCACCACGAAAGGAAGGATGGGGGTTGACTCGTCTTCCGCGGGGAACATGTGTCAGAAAATGGTATTTCCTTCTTTAAAAGGGACCTCTGAACCGGAAAAAATAACCCTATTCATACCTTCCTGGTTGAAAGAAGGCAACTCATAAAATACTGTTAAATAGGTCAGGCGCATGACAGGTCGCATGACCAAGCCGGTTCCCTATCGTCCTATGCGTGGAAAAACGCATATGCGTCCCCGGCGCTCCCTTTACCCAATAAAGCGGGGGGAAGTACAAACCCCTTTCCCCGCGGCCAAAAGGAGCCTAACCGCATTGGACATCATTTTCCTCCCGGATGGAAAAGTGAAAATCCCTTTTTACAAGGAAGGAAAAACCCCGGATGAATTGCTCCGGTTACGCCATGTCGATTTACCCAATCCCTACTCGGCCGTGCGGTTTTCCCGTCATCAAATGGATAGTGTGGCTCTGGAGTCAAAGCGGTTGGATGACATCTACCGCCTCACCGCGGGCACCCATTTTGGGATCGAGCAGCAATGGAAATCGTTTAATTCGGAACAGAAAGAGAGCGCCCGGAATCTGATTATGGCGATGGCCGGCGCCATCGGGAATCCCAACCAGTTGCGGAGCCATCATAAGAAGAATATCCAGAAACGCTTAGTGCGCGCCGCGGAGTTGCTTTCAATGGGAAATGATGGAGCAGCTTTGCTTACATTGAGCGGGGCAGGCAATGATATCCTCGCGCGTCGCAATCAATTGGTTAGGCAACGAATTTTCTTGCGCCGGCGGCATTCATTACTGAAGGATCGGGCCACCATCGAACAACAGCGTTTGGAAGATTATCTAACGGCCAATTTCAGGCGCCTGGACACACTGCGCAGTCCTCGCGTGGTCAAATCGGATCTGGAAAGATTGGCAAACGAATTGGATAGAGAAACACGCAGCATGCTGAAAAAGCGCGAGCCCGAACTGAAGCAGGCGGGGGGAATCCTGTCAAAATCCCGCGAGGCCATTAAGGAAAACCATTTACGAGAGGCCTATGGCATGATCCGTGAGGCGAATCGCCTGGTAATTCGGGCGTTGGCTCGTCAATATCTTCTGACCGGGACATTCATTCAGGTCGTGGTAAACTCCTCCCAATCCGAATTGAGGAAAATGGTTTTCCAGACGCAGTTAGCCATGTTAGCGGAGAATGCCATTTTCTGGTTCGATCGCACATCCCATCGGGATAATATGGTGTATCATCTTGAGACATTTGCCCGGGCCTCCGCGCGAGACCTGGGAAGGGAAACTGCCCAATTGGTAAGGGAAGCAGCCGCGGCGGCCAAGAATAATATGGGAACCCTCATGGAAGAGAAACTCATGCTCGCCGCCGGCATCATACGTAAAACACATAAACCGATGGTGTAATGCCAGAACCCCTTACAGCGGGATCGAGGAACAAGACCCTCGACGCGGAGTGAGAGATTCAGAACCAACCTTTTGGAAAAAGGTTGGCGAAAAAGTATTTCACGATTTGTCTGGGCTCCTGCAAGGAGCCCTAACCCCGCAGCGATTCGATGGAACAGGCTAGAGGTGAATCCGTTTTTATTCTGGCCTACTGGGGGTTGTTAAACCCCCATTGTAGTACTTCGTTCCGCACGCGCGAAAGCGTGCCGACGGAACGGGCCGAGCACGGGGTGAGAGATTCACTTCCGGGGTTCAAACGCTGTTTTTTCGAAGCCTTTTCATAACTCAGAACAAGACTATTGGACTTAATAAAATTGATTAGATGGTACTCGTTTTTTTAAGTCCTAAATAATTTTAGATTTATGCCATTGTTGCGAAATGGGAAGGGCGTCATCAGAAGATTGGTAGAAATTAAGATCGGAGCTAAATTAGGCAGGGGGGGTGAAGGTACTGTTCGTGAAGCAAAATTTGTTTTTAAAGTCGGAGATCGAGTTCATGAAAAAAGATTTGTCATGAAAAAAGCGCATTGGATTCATGCATTTTCAGGTCTTGATATTGGGCAAGGTAACAAAACATTTGGAAATCTCGAAGTCCAATTTCACACGATAAATGAACTTATTGAATTAAATCGAGTCAATCATCTTGGATTGCGGTTACCTAGTACAGTCGCACTACAAAAAAAACTATTAAGACGGGACAGGTTGTTTTCAACTCGACGTGATCTTATTCCATATAGACAACTCAGCCCTGAACAACAAGATGAGTATTGGAAGGATGTAAAACGACAAACCGAAATACTCAAGCAAAACGGATATTTCACATTCCCTGAGACATTTCATCCTTCGAAAAATTCTAATTCAAAAAAAATAGAAGCGATTATAACTGATTTTGGAATGGTGTTAAAAAGAAAAAAGTGAGTCCATTGTAAGATTAAAGACTATTCGTGTGGATAAAAAGGCTTCGAACGCGATGGAACCCCAAATATGACGCGGAGTGAGAGATTCGAACTCTCGTAGCCTTTCGGCCCCGGTTTTCGAGACCGGTGCATTTGACCGCTCTGCCAACTCCGCAGGTTTGATAGTATCCACTGGGGGGCCGTACGCCTAAAAAGGGGAATAGCCCCTCCGGTGAAGGGGGGAGACACCCAGGTATATATAGGAGATTTTTTTCTTGCAGGTATGCGCGCGCGCATCATCCTCATCCCCCTCCTCCTAATGCTCCTCGTGAGTGGGGGACATGCTCAATCCATCAGTGGGGATGTGTATGTGGTCAAGCGGATGGCATTCCAAACGCCATTGCTTGAAGGGCAACCCGTCATCGTGGAAATCGAGGTAGTAGATGTACGCGGGGTGGGGGGTTCCGTCACTCTTAATTTCATCGTCCGCGATAACCAGGGAAATCAATTGCCCAATTCGTTTTCGGATTCGACCCCCATCTCTCTTCCCCCAGGGGGCGGAACCCACTTTTATACATCCCCCGACCTTACATTTGAATTCGACCCGAATGGTTTGGAGACCGGTAAAACGTACACGCTGTTCGTGAGCATCCCGCTGTATACCGGGTCACCTGGAGAAATCGTCACTGGAAACAATAGCGCCCTGGAGACATTTGTCATCCTCACCCCAACCGTCCAATTGAATGTCCCAGATACCCCGTGGTGGATGTTTTTGGTGGTGGGAATAGGAGTAATGGGTTTTCTTGGGTTAGGATTCCGACGGGAAAATTAAAGAGTCCACCATTCCCTATTAATCCTATTTTACGAATTCGACATTCTCAAGATATTCAAACCCTTTGTCGCCGGTGAGAAAGGGGATGCCATACCTCCCGGCCACCGTATAACCAATGACGTCAGGAATGGATAATGCCCTGTTTTGGAGGCGCAAATCCATGGCGATGGGAATATCCTCGGGTTCGACCGGAACCTGAATGGATGCATACTGTTTCACCAGCTGATCGGCCATCATTTTATTATCCCGTTTGAATGCCCAATTGAGTTCAGCTAGATTGAAAATAGTGAGAATACCGTGAGCATTTTCATACTTCGCATAAGCGGGATCGCCCACCAGGAATTTGGCGATGGCATAGGAGTCGAAAAAATAAATTGGGCTATTCATCCCATGCCTCTCGATTGGTATCACTAAGGATTTTTTCAATGGGGTGAGCTGTCTGGATACTCCCGAACATCCCTTTGAGTGGAGGTTTCTTTGGCAGGATTAGGATTCGGATGCGGTCACCGGGGTGGAAATGGGCTTTCTTCAATTTCTCCTTGGAAATGGTCGCTCCCCAAGATCCACCCCATTCCCGCACCGTGGTTATTTCTTCGATCATTATTATACTGAGTATAATTACTTTAAGAAAGTATCTTGAATACTACATTAAATAAATTTACAATCAGCTGGCCCGTTCCCCTTCCTCTTCATCGTCTTCCGGTTGGGGTTGGGGAGGGGGAGGTTCGGGTGGGGGAGCGGGTTCGTGTTCAGGGGGTTCCTCGGGGGGTTGGTCGGGTTGAATAGGGTGTGCGGGAGGAATGGGGGGTGGGGAAAAAGGCATGGGAAGCTGATTGGAGGGATCCTGGACCGGGAACATCGCATTTTGAGGCGGGGTTTGGGTTTGGGCGTTTAGGAGGCGCTCCATCAAATGGCTGGGGCCGCGGATGACCACGTTTTCACGGTGCAGGTCCAATGAAAATAGTCCCAGATAGGCCTTCATCCCAGGGAAATTCCCATCCTGGAGTTGGGCGAGGCGCGTTAATATCGTGGGAAAATGGGCGCTGGCGATAGTGAAGCGCGTGCCTTTGGAAATAGGATCTAACCCTTCCAGGATGGGGAGTACAGGAGCGGCTTCCGTGATGCCCAGAGCGGGTTCTACTTGTACTTCCGGAGTATTGGAGAGGGTGAGCAAATGCCCGGATAAGGGGCGCATCTCCTCGAGGGAAAGTTTGTGCGCCGAAGGAAAATTGAGTTCCTTGAGCGAGGCGACCTGATGGTCTAATGTTTTTTCGAGGTAATGAAGATGTTGGATGTGGGTGGAGAGGAACTGTTTCACCTTGTCGATGTCCGCCACCGAAAAATTGACGGACGCCCGGGCATTATCCAGGAGGCGCTGGTCCTGCTTGCCCCGTTCGAGGAGGATGGAGAGATGCTGCACTAACGCATCGGGATTGTGGCCCAACCCCCGGGTCTGCATGAGCTGGTTGAGCTTGAGCACGAGCTTGTCGTGCATCTTCACCTTGAGGGAGGCCATCCCCTTGTCCGTGAGAAAGAGCTGATGGTCGCGCCGCTGGACCATGCCAAAAGAAACCGCATCCTTGAGCACCCGGGATAAAGCCGCGCGGGCTGAATTAAGGTTAGAATAATTGGGGGCTATTTTAGAAAGGAGAGATTGATAGTCCATCCCCGGATTCTGCTGAATGATTAACAAGATACTCGTCTTAGAAGTCATGTGTTAAGGAACGGGTTTGGAGAATAAAAAACAGGCGGGTGGGGGGGATCAAATTATTTTAAGGAAAAGTGTTGCTTGAACCCCAAACAGATGTTATCCAAACAAAGTATTTCTAAAGAAAAGAAAATTCCAGAAGTTGATCCTGATTCGGATCGATAGAAATTACTTAAAAATCACGCCGTGGCCAGTTCGGCTTTCTTCATGCGCTTGGGGATGACGTAGTATTTCTTCATCTTGCATACCCCGCATTCGGCCAGGAAAACGGGTTTTTTGGTCTGCTTCTTGACGGGGATGACGAACTTGGCTTTTCCCCCATAGCCCTTTTTGTGCTTGCGGATATTCCGCCGTTGACCAATGGCCATAACCCGAGGAGAACCTGATTTGAAGGCCTTGAGCTTATGGTCAGAATGGGCATTGCATTTCTTGCAGTAGAGCTTCTTGGAGCGAGGAATCTTCATAAGTAAAACCGGTATCTCAAAAGTCGTCCAAGAAACCCTTAAAAAGAGAGGCCAAATGGGGCAGTGGGGGAATGGGGAGAAAGAAGGATTATTTGGGGGTGGGGAAATAGGAAAAATCGGAGGTTCGCTTATATACGACGCGGGGGTAGGAGATAGGGGTAAGGGAGGATCCATTCGCATGCTCGTGTCGCTGGGAGGGGGGGTAACATTTCTCCTTAGGAATCCCATCCTCTACATTGGAACGGTCTTCCTATTGCTAATTCAAGGGGGAGTACTCCTGATCGCCGAGCCGTTTATCCAACCCCTCCTGGATTTGGGGACGCTAGACATCCTTTTCACCCACCCCCTGAATGGAATTATTGTCTTACTCGCTTTACTGATTAATGCGAGCATTGCAGTGTTCATCGTGGCCTGGGTGGCCCAGAGGATGCATCATCCTTCCTCCCAAGGATTAATAGGAAAGGCCGTGCAGGGTGCGCTCGTGATGGGATTGGCAGTAGGGGCGTGGGCGTTCATCCTATTAGGATTGGCATCGGGATCGTTGAGTGATAATAGTCTCATTTCTTTGGTGAGCCTGGTGGCAGGAATAGTATGGATGGCCCTGGGTATTTTTGCCGTGGTTAAATGGATGTTTGTTTTTTCTTTTTTGGGAACAGGTTCCTCATTGAAGGAAGCCCTGGCGCAATCGTGGCATTACACCCAGGGGAGGTGGATAACGACGCTTATTCTTGGATTGGTTTTAGTCGTGATCGGGGCCCTATTTGGAGGGATTACTGAAATTCTCGCACTCGCTTTTGAAAATGATATTTTGATCCAAATCGCCATCGCCGCGGGGGTGCAAGCCATCCCCACGGTATATGGCGCCGCCGTCCTCGCGCAGGCCATGCGCCTCTACACATGGCCCGCCGAGAAGCATTTTGCTAACCATGGGAAGAAGGGGTAGGGTATGCGTCTCGCCCGATTACGATTGAAGAATTTCAAATCATTCAAACAAGCCACCCTTCCCTTTGCCAATGGGTTCACGGCCATCGCGGGGGCCAATGGTAGCGGGAAGAGCAACATCATGGATGCCCTCCTCTTCGTTTTAGGAGAAACGAGCTTGAAATCCTTGCGCGCGTCCCGGTTAACAGATTTGGTGCTTACAGGTTCCCCGGATGGGTATGCGGTGGTAAACTTAACCTTGGAGGGGAAGGAAAGGAATTATGAGATTTCGCGCACCGTGGACAAGCATGGGAAATCCGTGTACCGGATGGATGAGAAGCGCGTCACATTGGGAGAAGTCCAAAATCTCCTGGGAGAATTGGGATTGCGCGTGGATGGCCATAATCTCGTGGGGCAGGGAGATTTGTTGCGGGTCATTGACATGAATGATTATCAGCGCCGGGAAATGATTGATGAGATTGCGGGACTGCAGGAATTTGAGGAGAAGAAAAATGAGGCGTTGAAAGACCTGGATAAGGTGGAGCGTAAGATCAAGGATGTGGCTATTGTCCTCAATGAACGCATGGCGATCATCCAACAGCTCGCCAGAGAAAGGGAGGTGGCGCAACGATTCACGGCCTTGGAGGACGAATTGAAAAAATCAAAAGCCACTATTCTTCATCTGGAAGAAAAGGAATTATCCGCGCGTCTCCAGGTCCTCGTGGAAAGTCAGGTCGAATTAATAGGGAAGAAAGAAACCGCACGGGAATCCCAGATGAAGAGTTTGTCGGAGGTTAAACAGTTAGAAGAGGCCTTTTCGGGTTTGGACAAACAGGTCATTGGAATCAAGACGCAGGCATTTGCGGGAGATGAAAGGAGTGTGGAGAAGGTTGAGGCCGATATCCGGGTGAATGAGGAGCGAATTTCCCAATGCAAGAAACGGTTGGAGGAGTTGGCCCACCAGCGCGTGGAATGGCAATTGGATCTCACGGAATGGGAGAGACTATCCCAGAAATATCCGGCTATTGATGAGGAAAAAAGGAAGATTGGAAATGAAATGGGTCAGCTTGAAAAGGGTATAGTTGAGCGTGGAGGGATGGCTTATGCCCACCTTCATAGTATTCAGGAATTGAAGAAGGCCAAATCCAATTGCCCGGTATGCGCCCGGGAGCTCAGCGCCAAAATCAAAACCAAATTGCTTGCGGAGAAGGAAACATTGCACCAGGAGGCGCAGACCCAAACGAATGCGTTGAAATTAGAGCGTGACCGTTTGAGGAAGAAATGGGAAGAGGTACAAGGTGAAGCGGTTCTCCTCACCCAATTGGCCAAGAGCGATGAAAAAGTGAAACAGCTCAACACGGATGAACAGCGGGTCGAGAAAGCCTTGAAAGGATGGGTTAGAATAACCCCCCAGTTAGAGAAGGAAAGGGACGCCGCCGCCAAGAGACAAGCCTCTTTCGTGAAAGAGAATGAAGCCCTCCTGGGGAAGCGGGACAAAATAGGGGAGCGTCTCCATTCAGAGAGAGAGAAAGAGCGGGCCTTCCAGGAAAAAGTCATCCGATTGGATGCGCAGCTCTCCGAGATCAAGATTGAGCAATCCAAATTCGACACGAGGTTGCAGGACGTGAAAGAGGAGATGCGGAATTACCAAGGCATTCCTCCCCTGGAAGGGGGGGATGGCCCCACCCTCAAGAAACGCGTGCCGGTAATCGAACATGAAATGCGGCAATTGGGCACCGTCAATCTCAAATCGCTCGAGGACTTCGGCCACTATGAGAAAGAGGTCATGGAGATCAAGCGGCGTTCGGATACCTTGGATGAGGAAAGGATGGCAGTCCTTGACCTAATCCAAGGGATTGAAACTAATCGTACGGCGGCGTTCATGATGTGCTTTGATGCCATCAATGCCCATTTCAACCGGTTGTATGAGAGTTTCTTTGATGGAACCGCGCGATTAAGCCTGTCTAATCCTGAGAAACCATTAGAGTCCGGCCTCCTCATTGAAGCCATGCACGGGGAGGATAAACGGATGAAGGCCATCGATTCCATGTCGGGAGGAGAGAAGTCATTGACCTCCCTGGCGTTCATTTTTGCCATCCAATTGTATGAGCCCGCGCCCTTCTATTTCTTTGATGAGGTGGATGCCGCGTTGGACATGACTAACTCAAAGAAAGTGGGGCATTTGATAAAAGAGATGTCCAAGGCCTCCCAATTCATCGCCATCACCCACAATGATGCGGTGGTGAAAGTGGCCGATCAGATTTTGGGAGTCGCCAAGCGCAACACCGCCTCTACTGTGATCGGGTTGAAATCGGCGGCGGAAGCACGAACTTTGGAAGCGTGACTTCTTTCAAAAGAAAAATACTTATCCTACTTGACGCGAAAAATCCTTTTCCTATTTTAGGCGCAATTTCTTCAAATCATCCAAAGCGGATTGGGCGTCATCCACGTGCTTTTTGGGCGCGTGTGACGGTTTAGAAGGAGTGCCCAGCAGGACCTCGAGGGCAGCCCTTTCTTTCCGCCATTCGGCCTCCGCGGCCTCGTCCCCTGATAGGGGTTGAGCGGTTCGACGATTCGACTTTGCTAAGGAAGTATGCGTCTTGGAATGTGTGTGAGTGGGAGTAATTATTGGGGAATGAGAATGAGTGTGGGAGGTGATGAACAAATGGCGGAAATACCAGATCCAGGCCATCGTTATAATGAATTGGATGAGGTAGGCGATTTCCTCATAGGGGAGTTCCCCAGGAAGCAGGCAACACGTGGAGAGTATCGCGGTGGGATCCCCAAAGTGCACGCGAAACTGAGTAGGATGGCGGAGAAGAATAAGATGAACGATTTCATGCCCAATGCCCCCCACCAGTATACCTGAAAGTGCCACCGCGATAAACCCGCGCAGGGCGAATGGAAGGTCATCCTTCCCCGAGTGATGGGGTAATGTGGTGCGGAGGATGAGGGCCGCCACTAAAACGATGGCGAGGAGGGCGAGATAGAGTACGGGGGTCTGCTTGAGCCCCCCCTCCGGGTCGACGAAGGCGAATATGTCATTCTGGAGTAAGGAAAAGAGAATGGCGATGGCAAAGAGGAGAAAGAAAGCCAACCCCATATAGAGCCACGTGCGCCGCATGGCACGAAAAATGGGATGGAGCATATAAAACCGTCTTTGGCGGAATGGTCTCCCAAGGATTAAAAGAACGCGGGATATGATTCGTCTCATGGACCTCTCCCCCCAATCGGCATGGACCGAGCGGGTGCGCGCCTTCGAGGAACGCATGGCGGGAGCATCTGAACGGTTAAAATTATTGGATAAGGCTGTAGTGTGCACCCATCACGATTGTGATGGGATGACAAGCGGGGGGATCATGACCCAAGCCCTGCGTCGGGCGGGGGTTAAAGTGGACACCATCACCCTCAAACAATTGTATTCGGAGGACATCGCGCGCCTGGCGCATTTCAAATCCACCATTGTTTTCACGGATTTCGGCTCGGGATACATCCCCCTGCTCCAGAAGGAAATGCCCCAGCCATTCTATATTTTGGACCATCATCAGAAGGGGGAGGGGGATTTCGAGGGCCATTTGAATCCCATGCAGTTCGGTTTGGATGGCGGCACGGAGATTTCAGCCGCGGGCATCGCGTATTGGGTGGCCAAGGGGATGGACCCCAAAAACAAGGATTTATCTTCGATAGGAGTCGTGGGAGCCGTGGGGGATATGCAGGATGCCCGCACCTATGGGTTGCAGGGGATGAATGCCGTGATGCTTCAGGAAGGCGTGGCGCAGGGCGTGCTCGATGTGAAAAAGGATCTGCGGTTATATGGTCGAATTTCAAGACCCTTGGTTCAATACATCAGCTTCTGCACCAATCCTATTTTGCCTTCCCTCACAGCGAACCCAGAGAATAGTTTGCGCTTCCTTCAGTCTTTGGGAATCCCATTGCAGACGCGGGAAGGGAAATGGCGATCGTATGAGGAATTAGACCCGGACGAAAAAAAAACATTGTCCACGGCGCTCATATTACATCTCCATGAGCATAAGGCGCCCCCCTGGAAATTGGATGAGCTGGTGGGGGAAGTGTATACTTTAGTCAAGGAAAATGAGAAATCCCCCCTCCGGGACGCCAAAGAATTTTCAACAGTATTGAATGCTTGTGGACGAAATGGCCAATCCACTATTGGTTTTGAGGTGTGCATGGGGGATAGGGAGGACTACTATGCGCGCGCCATGGGATTGCTGCAGGAGCACCGCCGCAATCTCGCGGAGGGCATCCGGTTGATGCAGGAGGAAGGGTTGAAGACGCATGCCCATTTCTATTTCTTCGATGCGGAACAGCGGATCAAGGATACAATCGTGGGAATCGTGGCGGGCATGCTGTATGGATCAGGAACCGTGCCCACGGATAAACCCATCGTGGCCTTCGCGCGCCATACGGATGGAAGCATTAAAGTGAGCGCCCGGGCGACAAGCGAACTGGTAAGGGGTGGAGTCAATTTGGGTTTGGCGCTGAGGGAGACGTGTTTGGAAATAGGAAAGTCGGCAGAGGGGGGCGGTCACAAAATTGCTGCTGGATGTCGAATAGAAGCGGATCAAGCCGAGGCCTTCCTGAAGGCCTTTGATACCAAATTGGGGCAGCAAATGGATGGGAACATAAAATCATTAAAAACGGGTTAGTCCTCAATATAGGAATGGCAACCCGAAAAACAATCATTTCAATGACCGTCATCCTTTTTTCATTGGTACTAATTGGTTCCATTTTCTCCATTAACGCATGGGCACAACCCGCATCCACCATTCCCCAGGATTTATCCCCTTATTTCGACGCGGAAGGTGAGGCGACGGCGCTCACCCAATCATTCTATGGTGAGGCTAGTGAAGTTTTGCAGCAGCTTCCAGAGCCCACAAAAAGTATCTTTGGAAACCAGCAGATGCGCGTGGAAGTAGCGCGAGGGGATGGAACCACCCAAGTTTTTGGCATCACCACCTCTTCCGAGCGGGTGCAGCGTATCACGTCTTTCCCCCCCTCGAACCCTACTCTCGTGGTTAAGACAGATGAGGCTACGCTTCAAGGAATTGTAACGAGTGAGGATCCCGTTCAGGAGTTTTCCCAAGGGGTAGTGGGAAAAAAGATAACGTATACCTCCACCGATGCCGGGACCAATGCCAATTTGTTTGTCCTGGATATTTTCGCCTGGCTCAAGATCATCGTCGATGCCTTTGCCCACTTTTTGGGAATATAGGATTCGAATTTATTGGAAAATGAACCTTCATCAAAACAACCACCCATATTTTGCAAAATCCACTTCTTTTTTTAGCTAACCACCGAATACCAAAAAATAGCAAAACACCCTTTATGGGCAAAGCCGGTCCGGGCAGAATATTTATAACCCCTCATACACCCTTTCCCTGTATGCGTAGGTTCCTCCCCCCTCATATTCGAAACAATTTGCTGGTTGTTTTTGGGATTCTGTTTCTTTTGGCTGCCTTCTCGGGCTTGTTTCTGCCACCGGTAGAAAAGGTGCACGCGGCCCCTTATGAGCGGGGGTCGGTCTCCAAACAAGACCCTTCGAGACCCAACATTATTTTTATCCGCACGGACGACCAGGACTACAACTCTATTTTCACCCGATTGCCAAACTCCAATAAATACATCATGCAGAATCTACATAATCAGATCATAAGTAAGGGGGTCTTTTTCACCAATTCCTATGTGGAATTCTCCCTCTGCTGCCCTTCGCGCGTTACCACGCTCACGGGGTTGTATTCCAAGAATCACGGGGTGCTGGGAAACAAGCTGCCATATGGGGGGTATCATAAATTTACCAACACCCATAATACGCTCCCCGTCTGGCTGCGGAACGCGGGCTATTACACGATTCTGGTGGGAAAGTACCTCAACGATACGAACGTTTACGACCCTCCCCCTCCGGGGTGGAATCGAACGTATTTAACGGATGGGGAAGCAATGCATAAGTACTATAATTACAAGGTCATGGAGGACGGCACCACCCTGCATTCGTTCGGCCAGGCGCCGGGGGACTACAAGACGGATGTCTTGACCAACAGGGCGGTGCAGTATCTGGCGGACAAAGAATACGGATCCTCCCCCTTCTTTCTGCAGATTGATTATACCGCCCCCCATGCGAGTCCCGAGGTATTTGGCAACACCATTCCAGCCCCTCGTCATGCGGGAGCAATGGATGGAGCACCCTTTCCTCTCTCTCCATCCTTTAATGAGGCGGATGTTTCGGACAAGCCCGCGGCCGTTCGATCCCTCCCATTGATTGGGCCGGTGCAACAGGATGCCATCATCACGCGCTATAAAAAGCGGCAGGAAACGCTCATGGCCGTGGATGAGGGGATTGGGCGCATTATTCGGAAGCTGAAGCAGACGGGGCAATACGACAAAACCATCATCGTCTTTGCCAGTGACAATGGATGGATGCAGGGGGAACATCGCATTGAGAAGGGAAAGCAGGTGGCCTATCAAGCCGCGGGACGCGTGCCGCTGGCTATTATGGGACCCGGCATCCCTCAAAACGTAACCATCCATTCGCTGGTGAATAACGTGGACTATGTGCCCACCTTCCTTGAATGGGCAAACGCCACCTCCACGCTCGTGCCGGAGGGGCGTTCGCTGGTTCCATTAATGCAGAATCCCAATATTCCCTGGAGAACCGACTTCCTGATCGAGAACCCCTATTTGGACTTCTATTCGGGACTGCGTACGCGGGACGCGAGTACGGGAGAAGAGTACAAGTACGTGGAGTATGATTACGACTTGGACGGTAATGCGGATGAATTTGAACTTTATGCCCTTACCCCCAATGCGTGTTCGCCGATTGGAGACCCGTATGAGTTGGAGAGTCAGCACAACAACCCATGCTATGCACCCCTCCTTCAGAATCTCCACAATGTGCTCATGCAGCGCTTGGCATGCGTGGGAAGCACCTGCAGATAGCCAACCTTTTTCCCAAAAAGTTTGAGCGGCTCCACATGGAGGGGCTGCAAGCGGCACCCTATGGAGAATTTATCCAAGTAGTATGCTCAAAACTCCCTTTCTCCAATGGTTATTCTTCAGCGCCCGCCGTATGCGTGACAAACCCGATCCATCCCCGCGCGCGGAAGGGTTCGATGACCTGATGGGCGAGTTTCCGGGTTTCGCACACGATGGCCACCGTGGGCCCCGCCCCGGCAAGCACACATTGTAGGACACCCGGCATTTTCCTCATTTCTTCAATCAGGGAGAAAACCGGTGCATACTCGGGCAACTCCAGGGTCTCGAAGACGTTGCCCATGCCGTGAGCGATGTCGGCCGGATCCCCGGTTTCGAGCGCCGCGATCAATTCCAAGGCCGAGGGATGAAAACCCACTTTATCAACATCGAAGGCCCCGTAGATCCATTTCGTTTTGGCGGGGGGCACGGGCACGGGAGGCACCAGGAAGGCGATTTCCAGGCGCGGGCAGGAAGGGAGGAGGGTGATGATTTCCCCTCTACCGGTGGCGCGGCAGGTTTTTCCATAAAAAAAGAAGGGGACATCCGAGCCTATTTTTCCTCCCAAAACGGATAGCGCGTCCCGCGACAACCCCAATCCCCATGCGTCGTTCAAGCCCGTGAGCACGGCGGCCGCATTGCTGCTGCCTCCCCCTAATCCTCCGGTCGCGGGAATTTTTTTGGCGAGATGGATCCGCACCCCCTCCATTGGTTTTCCTTTTTTCTCACATTCAACTTGGAGGAGACGCGCGGCTGTGTGGCAGACATTCCTCTCATCCGTGGGAACCGTGGGATCGGTGCACGTAATGGTAATGCGGGGATCATCGGGAATGGTTTCAAGTGTTACGTCATCATGCCAATCCAGTTCCTGCATCACCAAATCAACCTCATGATAGCCATCATCCCGTTTCCGGAGGATATCCAATACGAGATTGAGCTTGGCGGGAGAACGAAGAATAAGAGGGGGCATACTACCGCCCGTATCAGTGCACCACGTATTCGGGTCGGATGATTTCGCTTTCCGTGTGGTTGGTTTCTTTATCTAAATCGGCGATCCAGGAGACCACGTCCTCGATGTCCTCATCCGGGGTGCTCGCCCCTGCCCCGATGCCCACATGGGGAACATTCTCGAACCACTCGGGTTTCAATTCTTCCGCGGATTCAATCCATTGGGTTTTGGTTTGCTGGCCGCAGAGTTCGGCTTGGCGCTTGGTGTTCCCCGAATTCCTTCCTCCAATAATAATCATGAGGGGCACGCGCATCGCTAAATCCACCGCCCCAGGCTGCATCTCGTGCATGGCGTTGCAGATGGTATTGTATACGCGCACTTCCCGGGCTTTGCCCATCAGCTCTTGCGTGATGAGGTGCACATTGTCATTGCTCTGCGTGGTTTGGGACACAATCCCTATTTTTGTTAACACGGGATAATGCAATTTCTCCACTATTTCTGAATCCGTTTTAGCTTTCATGAGTTCATCATTAGTATAATATTGGGTTTTCTTGGGAAACAGTTTTCGTGCCTCCTCCGGATTGGCCACTACAATAGCGTTGGGGGCATAGCTCTTAATCCCTTCTACTTCCGGGTGGCCATGTTCCCCCACGATGATGACCTGATAATGTTCATCGTTCAATACTTTGGCTGTTTTGTGGACCATGGTGACGAAGGGGCAGGTGGTGTCCACAACATTAAAACCTTTTTCTTTGGCCTTCTCTAAAGATTGCATCCGCACCCCATGCGCGCGCATCAATACGGTGGATCCATCCGGGATCTCTTCCATGGTATTCAAGTGAGCAAATCGAGATATCTTGGAGGCCGCATAAGGATTATCTTCCACCAGCTTCCCCCCCGCGTCCATAATTTTTTGGACCACCCTTTGATTGTGGACGGGCATCCCATAGAGGTAGGCTTCTCCTTTTCCCAAGGTTTCCATGGACAGCTTGACACTGCGTTTGACACCAAAACAGAACCCGGCGGCGCGGGCGATCTCGATTTTCATGGGGATGGTTCCTCCTAAGGAATAGTGATACCTATTCCAATGGGAATAGGGCAGCCTGTTGAACCAGTAGGTGAAAAGACCCAATAAAAAACAATCGGAAAAAATGGACAATCGTCAAAATAAAGAACGGCGAATAGCGTAATCCTTAATCGGTAGGTAATTGGGTGGACCAAATGAATAAACGGGGTCTTTCAACAGATTTATATGATGCGTGGAGATTCAAGATCGTATGGAAAAAAAATGGATTATTCCAGGAATACTCATACTAGTTGGAATATTAGCCGTGGCATGGGCGTTGTTCCCCATGGAACAAGCCAACCCTGATCCTAATCATACGCATGCCGATTTTGCAGTATATATACATAATGAGCGCGTGGACTTTTCCCAACCCCAATACATGTCCACTGAAACCCAGAAGCGCTCCCCTTACACCCATTTGCATGATGGGGATGGGGAGGTCATGCATATCCACGCCCTCGGGGTAACACTCGGATTGTTCTTCCATACCCTTGACATGCGCCTCACCACGGATTGTTTTACCTTGGATACGGGAGCTTCTTACTGCACGGACGAAACCAATTCCCTGCGTGTTTACGTGAACGGCCAACCCATAGCAGATGGTATGGCTTACCAGCCCCAGGATTTGGACCAAATACTCATTACATTCGGCGATGAATCCCCGGATGAAATACAAGTCCAATTGGATTCCCTCACCGACAAAGCCTGCATCCCCTCCAAGGTATGCCCCTGGCGCGGCACCCCTGAAGATGAATCCTCCTGTTCCTCGGACGAAGGATGTCTTATCGTTCCTCCGTCCGCTTATCCTGATTATTCCACGGAATAAAAAATAGTTTTGGTATGCGGTTTAATATATAGCCCAAATACTACACTCCCTTACGGCCGCGCGGGATAAAAATCGTGATACAACGAAGATTGGAATACGTGTCCTAAAAATTTAAGATAGGCCTTTATAGGGATGCAATCCCTCCTTTGCCGATGGAGACCAGGAACATCTCATTATTGGGCAGCACCGGAAGCATTGGCACGCAGACATTGGATATCGTAGATAGGAATCCGGGCCGATATACTATCAAGACGCTTTCCGCGCATTCCAATATCGAATTATTGAAAAAACAAATTGAAAAATTCCACCCGGAAGCCGTGGGGGTGGTGGATGAGGAAAAAGCGGAAGCCCTCAAAAAGGAAGTGGGAAACCAAACTCATGTTTATTCAGGCTATGCGGGATTGGATGAATTGGCCCGCTGGGAGAGCGCGGATACATTGGTCACCGCGGTCGTGGGAAACATCGGTTTGAAACCCACGCTGGAAGGCATTTATGCCGGGAAGAAAATTGCTTTGGCGAACAAGGAAACATTAGTGAGTGGGGGCGCCGTGGTGATGCGGGCCGTAAAAAAAGCAGGGGTGGAATTGGTGCCTATTGATTCAGAGCATTCGGCGATATTCCAATGCTTGAAAGGTGAAACCACTAAAGAAGTGGAGAAGATCATCCTCACCTGCTCCGGAGGCCCTTTCAGAGGAAAAAGTTGGGGGGATTTGGAGGGCGTCACCAAAGCCCAAGCCCTAAACCATCCCACTTGGAAGATGGGGGGAAAAATTACTATTGATTCAGCTACGCTCATGAATAAGGGATTTGAGGTGAACGAGGCCATGTGGTTGTATGATGTGCCTGCCGATAAAATTGAGGTGGTGGTGCACCCTCAATCCATCATCCATTCCATGGTGGAATTCGTGGACCGGAGTATAATAGCACAAATAGGAAGCCATGACATGCGGATCCCCATCCAGTACGCCCTGACCCATCCGCAACGCCTTCCCCTCGATTTGCCCCGGTTTGATTTCGTGGCAGCCAAGGAATTCACGTTTGAAAACCCGGATACAACGACCTTCCAATGCCTCCAGATGGGAATGGAGGCCGCCGCGCAGAAGGGAACGGTGTGTTGCGTGCTGAATGCCGCCAATGATACGAGTGTTGACGCGTTTTTGAATGATCGGATTGAGTTCCTGGATATCCCCCGCACCATCCGGAAAGTAATGGATAAACATGCCAACATTTCCCAACCCTCATTGGAGGATGTGCTAGCCGCGGATGAATGGGCACGGAAGGAAACGGAGAAGCACTTAGACGGGTTGCAGGAACAACGAAACGCGACCGCCCAATCGACGTGAGATCATGCCCCGGAACAAAAACGCGGGAAACCGTGCCGATCCCAAAAAAGGGGGTTCAATTCCACGACTCATCAAGGGAGGACACCCTTCTTCTAAACTCTCGACGGGAAAAGGTCTTCTTTTGGGCGGGCATTGGTACCCGGGTCTGGTTGAGGTCCGGATGCCTTCCGGGAAAATAAGATATATCTCCCGCGGCGCGTATGAGAGGTATGTGAAAAAAAGCCGTGCCCGGAATAAAACAGTGGGGGAAATGGTCGCGGAAGCCCTGGGGGATGCATAATGGCCGTGCATGCAATCATATGTGGTGGGGGCTCGGGCACCCGCATGGGGGGAACCACCAACAAATCCTTCATCCTATTGGAGGGAAAACCGGTCATTGCGTATTCTCTGGAGCTGTTCCAGAATCACCCCCAAATAACCACCATTACATTGGCCATGCATCCAGAATGGGTGCAGGAAACCATGCGCTGGATCAACCGGTTGGGCATCACCAAGATGAAACGCCTCGTGGAAGGAGGAAAAGAACGCCAGGACTCGGTGCGTCGGGCGTTGGAGGCGGTGGGAAACGCCCATCCGTCCTCGGAAGATATCATTCTGGTTCACAATGCCGCCAACCCTCTGGTGGAAGAAGCTACGATTACAGAATGCATCCGGGCCGCCCATTTGCATTCGGCGAGCGTGGCGGGGTACAAGGTGAAGGATACCATTCGAAAGGTGGGGGAGGATGGGAAATCGATTAGTACTGTGGATCGAAGCGGGTTATGGGGGATGCAGACCCCCCAATGCATCCGGTATGGGGTGTTTGTTCAAGCCCATAAGCGGGCCGCGGAAGAGGGGTTTTTAGGCACGGACGATGTGCAATTGGTGGAACGGTTGGGGATATTTCCAGCCGTCGTGGATGGCGGATATGAGAACATCAAAATTACCACGCCCGAAGATATCCTCTTCGCCCAGCAAGTTATCCAAAGGCGGAAGGCCAAAAGGGAAGCGGCGTCAGAAAAAGACATTAATTAATAGTGCAACCAATTCGGGGGATGAAACTATTGAATATGTTGATTGGCTCGATCCCACTGGCAAGCCATTTGCTCAAGTAACCAAAAAATTCGCCCATGATCATGGATTGTTCCACGCGGCCGCGCACATATTTGTTATAGACCAAAAAGGAAATCTCATCCTCCAGAAGCGCCATAAAAACATGCTCCTTGTGCCGGGAAAATGGGATGCTTCCGCGGGGGGGCACATCAGCGCGGGAGAAACGTCCCAAGCGGCCGCGGCACGCGAGACCAAAGAGGAGATAGGGGCGACCGGGGTATTGCATTATCTGGGTAAGATTGAAATCCATGATACAACGGAAAAATATGATAATCGGGAACGATTATTCTATTACGCCATGAAAACCAAAAATACCATTCGATATCAAAGAAGCGAGGTTGAGAAAATCGCGCGCCTCCCTTTAGATAAAGTGGATGCCTTCCTGAAAACCCACTCCCACACCCCCTGGATGGGTAAAGCCTGGGAGAAATTTAGATTTCGCATAATTAAATTAGGAGGAAACTAAACGCATGTTCCGCATTGGATTGGGGGTGGATTCCCACGCGTTCGAAAATCCCCGTACTGAAAAGAAATTGATAATGGGAGGGGTTGAGGTTCCCCATCATGTGGGCATGCGTTCCCATTCGGATGGGGATGTGGTGTTGCATGCGCTTTTCAATGCCTTATCCTCCGCCCTCGGGGAAAAATCCATCGGACAATTCTTCCCCGATTCGGATACGGCAAACAAGGGCAAGGATTCCCGCCAATTCGTTTCATTCATCATGGAACGGGCGCGTGATAAAGGATATGGAGTGGAAAACGTGGTGGTTTCCTTGGAATGCCAAACCCCTAAAATAGCTCCGATTGAAATGGATATCCGAAAAAATGTCTCCCAACTCCTGAATATTCCTTTGGATGCGATCGCCATCCATGCCACCTCGGGAGAAGGATTAACCCCTTTCGGCCAGGGAAAGGGGATTTATTGCCAGTGCGTGGTGCTATTGCACCAAACCCATAAATAAGACCCCGCTCCTCTTTCTTGACGTGCCACACGATAAAAAACTGTTTGAATTACTCAAAAGATTGGCCCCCCGATTAGGGAAGATGGCTTTGCCATATTATGGTAAAATAGAATCAACCACTAAATCCATCAGAGTCCACGATCGTGTGCATGAGTCCCCGGTCACGGCCATCGATCATTGCCTGCAGGAATTGGTGTTGGCGGAACTGGTCATGCATGGATACACGGACGTCGCCTTTAATGGGGAAGAAGACACGCATCTCCAATTCTTCTTCCCCCATTCCTTTGAAAGAGAAAAGGGGATAACGGTACACTGCGACCCCATTGACGGTACCCTTTCGTATGTGAGAGGGGATAATCGATTTGCAGTTGGCTTCGGCCTTTCCCGTTACGTGGAGGGAAAGCATCATTTCTTTGGCACGGTTATCTATTCCCCGCTCGAGGATGATCTATTTTGGGCATTTGAAAATGAAAAGAGTTCCCATACCAGGGAAAAAAACATCCCTCGTACGATTGCCGCCCGACGCCGATTCACTCAACCTATAAAGGATAAATTGCAGGACGCGGGGTACCGCTTGGTCAATCCCGGGAATGCCCACTTGGGTATTGTGGATGTCGCCCTTGGGCGGGTCGGAGCCGCATTCTATTCCGCTCACGTGCACGATGTCTTGATCCCCTTTGCGTTCGCCGCCAACCATGGGGTATTTCCCTTGGATGAAAAAGGGAAACGAATGGACCCATTTGAGTTACCCATCACTAATGGCCACTTTTCCCGGATTCCCATCATCAATTATTTTGCCTCCAAGGAAATTCAGGAGGAGCTGATGCCCATCCTTCAGAATCCTAATTATATCAAAAAGCAATAGTGGATGACCCTCCCCCCCTTAACCTAAAAACCGCGTTTCCAGGCTGGATGTAATCGGGTGGTTATCGACTTTTTGAAAAAAAAAATCGATTGATTGACGATTGGACAACAATAGTTCATTCAGTGGACGGGTTTTTTGAACAACGAGTTACTTTTTAATTTTCCTGTTCACAGATGTCACCAATGCAGCCATAGCAGCCCCAACCATTAACCCAAACAATACAGATCCAAACCTAATCCTTGGAAGTTCCGATCTGATAATGTCTTTTATTCTCTCTAATCGTGCTTCAGGTAAGGAGGCGATACTTTGTTGAATTTGCTTCTTTTCTTGCGGAGAAAAAACTTTTTCCAATTCCGATGGGGATAGGGATAAAAGGTATTGGTGGACATCCATTTTTCCTACGCGTTTGACGATTAAATCTAGAATGTCAGGATTTTTCATAGCTTCTTGTGCAATGGCTTCAGCTCGTCGGTCAACAATGGTTTGAATCGGTTTAAAATATACGCCCATAAATTTTCGAATGGATGTCAGCCGCCTCATTTGAAAAAGATCGAGGCTGAGCTTTTCGATTGTATGTTTATCCGGGTGAACATAATAAACCGTTCCAGGTTTTGCATGTGCATTTCTTCGTCCAACCTCAGCGAGAATGGCACTCCCTAAAGGGTTAGAAGATAAATCGGTTCGTCTTTCAATATCCCTTGTCGTTGTGTTATATGTTTTACCAGCCAAATCACTTATTTCTGAACCTGTCCCTAATCGATATAAGACTTTTTGAAACCCCACTCCTGAAGCAATCGGTATACTCGCCAATGCGGCAAACGTTACCGCTTTTTTGGTGGTTTGCCAGGCTTTACGAGCACGCTCTCTGGCTTTGGACGGAGGCCTAATTCGTATTATTCGCGGTTTATCAGGTGATCTTCGTCTTGAAAAAGGGAATGCCATGGCGCCATAAATGATTGAAGATATATAAGTATTCCTCCTTTCCACCTACTTTCTGTACAAAACTAATTAATCGTCAATCCCCAATTTTTGTTGGTACGATTAACGTAGGGGTTTATAACGTCCTTTTGGGAGGAGTTGGTCCTGCCTTTTGGGGCGGCGATCATGAGCAGGGGGAAAAACATGTACACCGAGAGCCAGCATACGACTAAACCCAATGGGATGGTGATCGCCAAAGCGACACTCAAGGATGTCTATTCCCCCAAGGATTTGAGAAAGATCCCCGTGGATGAGCTGCCAGCTATCGCCCAGGAAATCCGCCAATTGCTCATTGACACCTGCGCCACCAATGGGGGGCATATCGGGGCCAATTTGGGGGTGGTGGAATTGACCATGGCCACGCACTACGTGTTCAACACCCCTAAAGATAAGGTCATTTTCGACACCTCGCACCAGTGTTATACCCACAAGATTATCACCGGTCGCCAGGAACAATTTCCCACTTTATGCAAATATCCCGGAGGGTTATCCCGATTCATTGTGCGGGGAGAAAGCGAGTACGATTTGTTTTCCGCCGGGCATGCGTCCACAGGTTTGAGTGCATCCATGGGGTTTGCGGAAGCGGCTAAGCTCAAGAATGCCGATTACCAAACCGTGTGCATCGTAGGAGATGGCGCCCTCACTGGGGGAATGGCCTTTGAAGCCCTGAATAATATGGGGTACAACCAGACTGACATTACTATCATTCTCAATGACAACAAAATGGGCATCTCCCATAACGTGGGGGCCATGTATGAGTACCTCAAACGCCTTTCTGAAGTGTCGACGGAGGAGCAGGGGAGGCGGGGCATCGGAACCATATTTGAAAAGCTGGGATTCAAGTACTATGGTCCCATTGATGGACACGATTTCCACGAATTGATCCATCATTTGGATGAGATGAAGCACATCAAGGGGCCTAAGATTTTGCACGTTCTAACGGATAAGGGTCGGGGCGTGGAATACATGCAGAATGACAAAGTGACCTGGCATGAGCACGCGGCGTTTGACATCCCTTCAGGAATGGCCAAGACCAAAATGGACAAGACCAAACCCCAGCATGCCAGCATTGAATCCATCGCCGTCAATACGCTTATCAAACTGGCTGAGACGGATGAAACTATTATTGCCCTCACAGCGGCGATGGCCACGGGAACCGGAATGGTCAAATTCGGGGAAAAATTTCCCAAGCGGTTTTATGATGTTGGCATCGCCGAGGAGCATGCGGTGACCTTTTCGGCAGGATTGGCCGCAGAAGGGATGAAGCCCGTGGCGTGTATCTATTCGCCTTTCCTGCAAAGAGGTTTTGATCAAATCATGCACGATGTGGCCAGCATGAATCTCCCGGTAAAATTCCTCGTGCCCAAAGCGGCCATTACCGGAGACGGGTGGACGCAGGGAGGGATCATGGATCTGAGTTACTTGCGCATCATCCCCAATATGGTCATCATGGCCCCCCAGGATGAGAATGAATTGCAGCACATGGTGAAGACCGCGGTGGAATATGATAAAGGTCCCATTGCCGTGCGCTTCCCCAAAGGGACGAGTGAAGGGGTACCTCTGGATGCGGAATGGCAATCCATTCCTATCGGGAAGGGGGTGGTTGTGCGGGATGGAAATGACATCACACTCTTGGCTATCGGGTGGATGGTGCAGGATGCGGTGAAGGCCGCCGCCCAACTTGAAACCTTGGGAATTTCCGCCGCCGTCATCAATGCGCGATTCGCCAAGCCTGTGGATGCCCAGCTTATTGCCACGTATGCCAAGAAGACGGGAAAAATAATGACTCTTGAGGAAAACACCCTCGTGGGGGGATTTGGGAGTGGGGTGATGGAAAGCCTGGAGCAGCAAAATCTTCTGGGCACCACTCAATTGGTTCGCGTGGGCGCGGCCGACGCCTACATCCCCTATGATACCCCGGCGAATATCAAGAAGTCCTATGGGTTATCGTCTGACCGCATCGTCCAAAAAGCCCGCGAGATGGTGGGGCGATGAGGTCCAGAAGAATGAAAAGGAATATTTTTTCGTAAAACTGAAAAAATAAAAAATTAAATATTTTTTTGAATCGGAAAAGAGTTGACAGCCAATAGAGGAGAAATAATATTAGTTGAAGAAATAAAAAAGATCAAAAAAAAAAGAAAAGACATTAACAGCTACATAATATGAATATGGGATTATTTTCCCTATCCATAAAAAAAGATCGGATCTGGTTACACGTATGCAAAAACTGGAAACCATCAATGGATTTGCCAAGCGGAATACCTTTCCCGTAATGGTGGGCAAAGTGGGAATCGGCGGCCCTAACCCCGTGCGGGTGCAGAGCATGACCAACACCGACACCGCGGATGTCGCAGGTACGGTGAAACAGATCAAAGAGCTGGCCGACGCGGGAAGCGAACTCGTTCGCTTCACGGTGGAGAAGGATGTCATGGCGCAGGCTGTTCCTGAGATTAGGAAACGCTTGCATGATGAAGGGTATGAGGATACCGCTCTCATCGGGGATTTTCACTACAATGGACATATTTTGTTATCCAAGTATCCCGCGCTCGCGGCGGCATTAGATAAATACCGCATCAACCCGGGGAATTGTGGGTTTGGAGAGAAGCATGACGCCAATTTCGATGCCTTTATCAAAATTGCCATCGAGCACGACAAGCCCGTGCGCATTGGGGTGAATGGGGGGAGTTTGGACCAGCAATTGCTGAAGAAGCTCATCGATGACGATAATCAAAAACCAGAAGCCGAACAAGTGGGCGCCAATATGGTGTTTCTGAATGCCATGGTGGAGAGTGCCCTCATCTCAACGGAACGCGCATTGGAATTGGGGATGAGCAAGAACCAGATCATCATTTCCACCAAAATGAGTGGGGTGCAGGAGATGGTATACTGTTATTCCAAACTATCCACTCTCACCCAACAGCCCTTGCATTTGGGATTGACGGAAGCCGGGATGGGGGACAAGGGGATTGTTTCCTCCACTGCGGCACTAAGTTTGTTGCTCAACCAGGGCATTGGGGATACGATTCGCGTGTCATTAACCCCGGAACCGGGAGCCCCCCGATCGCGCGAGGTGTTGCTTTGCCAGCAGATTCTGCAAAGCCTAGGGATGCGCTTCTTCCTCCCTCAAGTAACCGCCTGCCCGGGGTGCGGGCGTACCACGAGCATCACCTTCCAGGAGCTGGCGCAGGAAGTCACCCAGTATTTGAACACCCAGATGCCCGAATGGAAGAAGCAAGGGTATGAGGGGGTGGAGAACATGCATGTCGCGGTGATGGGATGCATTGTTAATGGTCCAGGAGAAGCCAAGGATGCCAACATAGGTATCAGCCTACCTGGAAGCGGTGAGAACCCCGCGGCCCCCGTGTTCGCCGATGGAAAGCTCGTGAAAACCCTCCAGGGTCCCACCATGAAAGCCGATTTCAAGAAGATGGTCGCCGAATACGTGGAAAAGAAATACGGGAAGAAGAAGGAAATTCCGGTTCTATCCTGAAGCTAAAAAATTCAAAACTCCAATAACAGAAAGACGCCTAGTCTTCCAGTCCCACCAAACAAACCTGTTGTTTTTTATATCCTAGAAACATTCTCGCACCTATGCCTCGAAGGAATCCGCGTGAACCCATCCAACGCCCCATGAAAAAACCACGCATTGGATCGGGCCGGTGGATGATGCAAGGGCCGAAAAAAAGATTGGAGGCAGCTCAAGGTAAAGTAGGCAGAGCTCAAGGTAGGGAAAGTATTAGGAAAGGAAAATTAATGATTGCGATTGAAGATCTCCAAGAAGCTTCTTTGGCAAATGGTAAGTTTCCCGAAAGTAGATTTCCCCATGAAATACCACTTGAATTTCTATCTGGAAAAGCAAAATATTATGTTCATATTTATAATGAATATGTAAAAGCGTTAATAGATAGTGGTAGGGCATCTGAAGCTTTGGGTTTTAGGACGTGGATGATCCAAAAGCGAAGGGATTTTGCCAAATCACCAGTTGGAAAGACCATTCGCCGAGCCGCTCTCCCGAAGCGTATGAAACGGCGCGGCCGAAGCCTGTGGGATGCCATGAACCGAGCGGCTGCCGTCGAGAAGGAAAAGCGCGCCCAGAGCAAAAAACCTTCACCCAAGAAATAATGTTAGAACGAAATTTTATTTGTCCTCCTCCCCCACTTAAAAGACGAGTATTTCCCGCTCCGGCATGCTAAAAATTTTCCATATTAATTTAAAGTTCGCGGCTCTATTATAATTTATGACCTCCATCGCCAAAGACGCCTCGCTTGTTCAGGAAATGAAAATTCGGATTGAGCGATTGGAAACCCAAGTGGAAAACCTTCATCAATCCCGCCATAAATCAGAACTCTTTTCGGATGACCAAGCAAAGGAGCAAATTGAAAATTATTTATCCCAAAAGAAAATGGAAGGTAAAACGAAAATAAGTTTGCTGGATATCTCTCTGGACTTACATTTGCCCGTTTCCCAAGTTGAACCCATCATGGAAAAGCTTAAACATAAGGGAATTAGGGAAGTGGAATAATGCCCGACATTTCCATCCCCGTTACGGAAATCGATGGAGAAAAGTGGGTTTTGCTCAAAACCGTTTTGGGTGAAAAGGTTGTTTTTCGTGCCGCCTCCATTGAAAAAAGAAATCAACGCGTAAAAGAAACTTCAGGTCATCGTGTGGATGAAGCGGTAGGCGAAGGCAGTGTAAAATGTCGGAGCAAACTGTACGACATTACCCCATACGTAAAATAGAGGAGAATGAACATGCGCTTCGAAAAGAAAGTCTGGCCCGAATTTTTCCAAAGCGTTTTGGATGGGATGAAAACGTATGACCTGCGTCTGGCCGACTTTACCATTTCCCCAGGCGACATACTTGTTTTACGGGAGTGGGACCCCATCTCTAAAGCGTACACCGGGAGGAAGATTGAAAAAAACGTCACATATATTGGCAAAACAAAAGGCACACCCTTCTGGCCGGCCGACCAGATCGAAAAATATGGGTTCCAGATTATCGCGTTTAAATAGTGCGGCGGGACGCGGGACCAACGTTTTAATACACAAAGACCATTCACCTGCATGGGTTGGGAGGAATAGGTATGCGTCCAAAGGTGATTGTCGGGAATTGGAAGATGAATCTTACGATAGCCGAGGGAAAGGCGCTCGCAGAGGACGTGCGCAAGTATTCGCAATTGCATCTCCCCGGCACCCCCATCAAGGTAGTCCTGTGCCCGCCCTTCACGCATCTCATTGAGGTGGGAAATACGTTGAAGGAGAGCGAAGTCGACGTGGGAGCGCAGGATTGCCATTATGAGAATTTTGGGCCCTACACAGGTGATATTAGTGCCGCTATGCTCGCGGGGGCGGGGTGTCGATATTGTATTTTAGGTCATTCTGAACGACGGGCGGCCTACAAGGAACCCGGGCGCATCCTCAATGCCAAGGTGCTCGCCGTGTTACGACAGAATATGATTCCCATCTTCTGCATCGGAGAGACATTAGAGGAGAAGAACGCCGGTAAAACCAATGAGGTGCTGGCGCAACAAATGAAAGAAGGATTGGCCGCTATTCCCAGAGATCAAATAGGAAAAATCATTTTGGCGTACGAACCGGTGTGGGCAATATCCACGAGCAAGGATAACCAGGGGGCTCCCGCCACCCCCGCAGGGGCGAATACCATTCACCAGTTTATCCGCGAGCAGATCAAATTATCATTTGGCAATGAGGCCGCGCAGGGCATTCTCATCCTCTACGGGGGGAGTGTTAAGTCCGAGAACGCGCGAGGGTTCCTTATTCAAACCCACATCGACGGATGTTTAGTGGGAGGCGCCTCCCTCAAGAAGGACTCCTTCTGCGGCATCATCGATGCAGCCAACATCCCGCAGTGATGGTAAGCCTTTTAGCTGGGGGAAGGTTTCCTTTCCAATGCCACACCTCCCACAAAGACCATTGCCCCAAGTCCGGAAGCGGCTCCAGCGCTTCAAGGCGGGCGCGCGGCACCTCATCCGGGCCTGGCAAACCTTTCGCACCGATGCCCGATTAAGGAAAATAAGAAAGTTGATGGAAGCGGGAAGGTTCCTGGGGCTCGCGGACAAGACAAGCAGCATCTTAGCGATAGCCATTATGGACCTCAAAATCGTCCCCCGGGAGATGCGGCCCACGCAGCAGCAAATACGCATCGTGAAAGAGGCCGCGAAATGGGCCCGAAAAAGAACGAAGATCGAGGACCAATTGCGGGCATTCAAATGGGAATTGGAGCGCATGCACTCCCGCCTCTCCAAGACCGATCGCATGGTCTACCATCATCGTATCAGCGATTTGGAAAACGCACTCAAAAAAATCAAGGTGATTGAGATTCATCTCAAAGAGGATTGGAGACGCGCATCGGGGTGAAAACAGCGTTCTATAAAAATAATGGATTCCTGTTTCAAGAATGCCGCCCCCTCCATCCAAACGCCCTCGGAAGGGCAGGGTAAAACAACATAAGTTCGTCCATCGACCGCCGGTGTTGACGATGGATTACATAATCGAACACCACATCGACTTGATCCATGACCCCGCCAAGCGATGGGAATCTTCATTCGCCCCATTCAACATCGACAGGGAGGATTTGGCCCAGGAAGCGTTGGTCGCGTTGATCAAGGAAGCTCCAAAATATGATGTGAACAGGGGCTCCTCCAACACTTTCGTGAATCATGTGGTCAATTCCCGATTCAACAAGATTCTACGAACCTTAAAAGAGAAAAAGAGGCATCCTGGAGGGAAGAAGGTTTCCTTCCCCCTGGATTTATCTTCCTCCCGATCCTCCGAAGGAAGCCATCGGGCGCTGATAAAGTATTGGCGGCGGCTTTATAACAAATATTCCCCGATACTTTCACCAAAGGAAAAAAAGATCATGGAAATGCGGATGCAGGGGATGAACTACAGGGAAATTGGCGCTGTGTTCAACTTGACCCAAAACCGAATTCAGCAGATCGTTAAACTATCCATCCAAAGGATGCGCGATCGCTTCTTGGAGCTGGAATAAGGAATTTTTTCACATATTTCCCATCCGCAGGAAAAACGAGGGACCGGAGCAAGCATTATTAATCCCCCTAATCCTACCCTTCTTCATGCCCTCCGACAAAGGCACGAGTTCCCGGAAGCTCGAGCATGTGAATATCGTGCTGGGGAAGCCCGTGCAGTTCACCCAAATGACCCCGGGTTTCGAGGAAATGGAAATAGAATACCTCACCCTCCCCGAGCTGGATGCGGAAAAAATAGACACGCGCACTCATTTTTTGAAGCACCCCTTTTCGTTCCCCTTCATGGTTTCTTCCATGACCGGGGGGCATGCTAAAACGACCAAAATAAACCAGGATATTGCCACGGCCTGCGAGGAAGTAGGCATCGGTATGGGTTTGGGAAGCACCCGCGCGGCCATTGAGGATCCCAAGACCTTTTCCTCGTTTGACGTTCGGAAGCACGCCCCCTCCATCTTCCTCGCGTGCAATTTAGGGGTGTCGCAATTGAAGCATTATTCTACCCCCAAAATTCAGAAGCTCGTGGATGACTTACAGTGCGATGCGCTCATCCTCCATTCCAATGCCGCCCAGGAGATCGTGCAGGAAGAAGGAACCCCCCAATTCGGGGGGTGTTTGAATGAAATTGCTCGAGTCGCCCGGGAGTTGGAACAACCGGTTTATGTCAAGGAAGTGGGGAATGGCATTTCCCCTTCCATAGTGAAAAAATTGAGCGAGACCCGCATCGCGGCCATCGATGTGGCGGGGGCGGGAGGAACGAGTTGGACGGCCATCGAGAGCCGGCGGGGGACTCAAAATAATAAGGCGTTGGGCGAGCTATTTTGGAATGTGGGCATCCCCACTATTCCCGCTATCCTGGGGGCGCGGAAATATGGGAACAAGCCCATCGTGGGAAGCGGGGGCGTGCGGAGCGGAGTGGATATCCTCAAGTGCATGGTCTTGGGATGTTCCCTCACCAGCGCGGCCATTCCCGTGATCCACGCACAACATGGAGGAGGAAAACCAGCCATCGTGGCGCATATCGAATCGTTAAAACGAGCCTTCCGCGCGGGCATGTTCCTCGTGGGTGCGGCGCGCGTGCCCGACCTTAAGGGCAAGAAATATTATTTATTCGGCCGGACAAAAGAATGGGTGGAGCAGATATGAGCCGGCATAAACCCTGACGCGACCTCCCCCCTTTTTTACTCCAGGGAACCCAATCTCTCATGGCCTCTACGAAAAACCAACCGTTATTCATCCCCGTCATCTACGGTTCGGTCCGCACCGCGCGGCGGGGTATCCGGGCGGCTCGTTTCTGGGTGAATGAAGTGGAGAAGCGCGGGCATGAGAGTGTGTTGGTGGATCCTAAAGAAAAAAAATTTGCCTTACCCCTGTTGGACAAGATGTATAAGGAATATCCGAAAGGAAAAGCCCCTGAAAACATGGAGCGCATTGGGAAAATTATGCGTCGGGCGGATGCGTATCTCATCGTCTCCGCGGAATACAACCATTCTATTCCCCCCGCGTTGAGCAACACCTTGGACCATTACCTCGAGGAGTATTTTTTCAAGCCCGCGGGCATCATCACGTATTCCGTGGGAAGTTTTGGAGGCGTGCGCGCCGCGGTGCATCTGCGGGCCATGCTGGGGGAGATGGGGATGCTCACCATCTCCAATATGTTCGCCATCCCCAAGGTACAGGAGGCGTTTGATGAGGATGGGAAACCATCCGATGCTAAATATTTCGATCGGTCAAAGAATTTCCTCGAGGAACTGGAATGGGTCGCCCGCGCCTTGAAGGCGGCGCGGGAAAAAGGAACGCCGTATTAATTCGATCCATAAAATAAAGACCGGAGAAAATCCATAAGGAAAAATCCATTTTTTTTTAAATATTCCATATTTAGATAGCCCTAATTAATGATCCTTTTCTCAATGGAGACACCTTCAATTGTACAATTCTACAAGTAGGTCTTGCGCAATTCCTCTAATGCGTTCTCTATATTCTGGGTGGAGGAGATGACCCCGCGGGAGATCCAGTAGTTATAGGAGGCCACCACGTCCAATGGTTCGGCATCCGGCGCGGGGTTGAAGCGGTAGTGTTGTTTTTCGCGAACCAGTAAACGTGAATCCAGGAGGCGTTTGAGATGGTAGCGCAGGAGTTTCTCGGAGATGGCTTCTCCCGTCTTGTCAAGGATAAACTGTTGAATCTCCTTAGTTGTGGGCGCGGCCTTTTGAGAGAGGTGGAAATGGAATAAGGCATCCATCACATCTAAGATGGTCTGCCGGGACTCCTGTTCTGAAAGGAGACCGGAGGCGAGGGCGAACCAGCGGAGGAGACCGCGCTTAGTCATCCTAACCTGAGGGGGGAGGTCCACTTCCTTGATGGTGAAGGTGCGCCGCACCAAATCCGCTTCGGGAAGCCTTATCTTCGACATAATAGATTCCTCCAAAATAGTATTTCCTTCGGAAAGAAATTCTTTTTCTTAATAAACCTCTCCTTACGCCTACCAACCATTGGTTTTCTCCCCTCCAAGGCCCTAAATTAAAATAGGAGGATAGCCTGTTTGGTTAATCCTACATTGTTAGGAAGAGAGGGGGAATCATTCATGGTAACTATTCGAACCAGTTTTTTGCCCTTGCGGCTCGTCGCGGCGCGGAAGGAACCCGTGCAATTGACGGTTGATATTATCAATAACCATCCCGAGACAAAAGCGTATTCTATTGAAGTGGAATTGCCCCGGGGATTAGCATTGGATCGGGCGGGACCCAAGGCCTCGGATAGAAAACAGGTGGGGGAACTCCCCCCCTCTCAGGAGAAGCGACTCTACTATAGTATTTTCGCCAAGGCCGGAGTGGATGCGGATGAATACCCGATCACTGTCATCGTCCATGAACACCGCAAGGGCAGCCGGGACGTGATCCAATCCTTTACTAAGGAAATTTCCCTCATGGCCCAAAACCGATAAATAGCGGGGAGATATAGTAATAGCATGCCCCCTATTCCATTCAAAGAAATATCCTGGAAGGACGCCCTCGCCGAGGGAGAAAAACGCATCCAGGAACGCTTCCTCGACGCATTAGTGCGCATGGATTCCCGCTCCCGGGCAGGGATGCTGGCCCAGAGGGAAAGGCTGGACGCCCAAATCAGGGAAGCCATTTCCAAAGAACAAGCCCTTCGATTCCCCCGCCTCTTCCGGAAGCAGGTGCACCTCCTCTGGCAAATCGAAAGGGCCCAATCTATTATGGATTTTTCACCCGCATCCAAACCCATGCCCGCCTGATGAGAACGGCCATTTGGTAAACAACCTTTTTTATTTCCAGGTCTCGTGGGGATAGCATGCCCGTTCCTCAACCCTCTAAGCGCGAACTCGAGGAAGCCAGACGATGGAATGGATACCGGAATTCCCTTTTCAGGGCGACTAAATTGGTGATTCCCAAAAATAAAATGACGGATAACGAATTGTGGCAACTCATTCACCTCATGGGGGAAGAAACGAAAGCGTATGTTCGTGTGCTCTCTCAGAGCCGCGTGTTCTCGACGGCGGATGCCAAACGAAAAGCCATCGCTATCATGAGCTACCCGGAGAATCTTCACAATAATGGATTCATCCCGCCCCGTTTAATATTAGACGTCCGGGAAATCATGGACAATTTCCATAGGCAATACGCCCAGGCGTTTCCCCACCACCTAACCCTTCAAGCCTACCTCCCTCAAATCTCCCAAGAGGCCACGCGTCGACGGAGAGGGAGGCAGGTGCGTACGATAAAAGCCTTCATGGAGAAAGCGCGAGGACCCCACAACGAAGAATATACTATCACAAAGAGAAGCATCTTTGACCGGCGGCCCTTGTTGTCCCAAATACCGGAGAAACAGTGGCATTACCTCCAGGCCGCCGCCACGCGAGACTATGATGCAAATCCGCGACAGCGCCAGAAGAAGGCGGGGTTATCTGCCATGAATATTTTACTCACCAAGATGAACGTGATGGGGGTCCTCCGACCCCCCCGGCGCCGGGACAAGAAGCAGCAACAATTGAACCTCCCTTTCCATTGAGAAGGATTTTAAGGGAGGATTTTTTCCACCCATCATGAAACAGAAGTACAAATACACCGAGGCCACCCGCGTCCTCACCCAAGCAGGAATGTCAGTGGGAGAATATGCCCGCTACGTGGACACCCGGGGGATGATACGGTTTGTCCCACGTAAAGTAGGAGAATGGAGCGTCCGCAACCATGGCTGGAGGGAAGTTTCCCGCACGGAAGCGGAAAGGATCCAGCGCGCCAACGCCGGGCTAAACCGCCAATACATGAAGCCGCGCCAAAGGAAATATTTTTAGGGATGATATTTGATCCAAAAGGACGTGTAAAAACACCCATTTTAGGACAGTCAAAACTATTTAGGCCAAGCCAAAACTATTTTTTCTTCCAAAAAATGATCCGCAATAACACCACCGCCCCTATGGCCCCCAGTATCATGAAGACGATTTGGGCGCCGGGAAAGGTGGCCCAAAACCCCTGGGCCACGAAGGTAGCTAGTACACCCATGAGTACGGCCAGGGAGATCTGTTGAGTGTGATTAAACTGGTCAATGGGGTAGTGCCCATGGTAAAAATGCGTGGTCACCAAGAAGGTTGCCAGGATAACAATCACCACCCACATCAAGAGGTGCAGGCCAAACAATCCAAATCCAACAGCCAGGAGGGCGAGGAACCAGAAAATTTCATCGTGCAGGTCCATACTCTATTTTCCTTTACCGGATGTTAAAAGCTGCCAGGTTTGTTTTCCCTTAATTATTCCTGCCCACTAAATACTACATAAATGATAACTTTATTTCGATCATCAAAACCCCGTTAATTTTCAACTCCATTTCCAGCCCCATCTCCAAATATTTCAAAAAAATCAATTTACAAAATTCCCCTATTGTAGAGATACAGGATAATTGTGATTATCCGGCATATTAGGGGAATAATGGGGGTCTCCAAATGAAAAAGGGCTAAGAAAGGGCAATAATGGTCAAATTCGATGAAACGAAACAAAAATCATGGGCATCTTCAAGAAGGGTCAATCCTATTGAAAAAGCTCGTATAACGCTTATCTGATTAGCAGGTGAAATAAATAGAAGCGGGATAATTCGTCGAATGGTGGTTTATCACGGTTTTTTGTTTCAAGGGGGCTCAAGGTGGAAAATGTTAATTCAATTTGTAAGTTATGTATAAGTATGAGGAATAGTTCAAAGGTTGGGATTTTTTTGGGGAAGAAAGTTTACCCTTAATCGGAGAAATTTTTCTTTTGCCAAATTTTCAGGTGGAAGATAAAAAACAATTAATTTAGTTTCAGGCACCGGGTTAACGAGAAGACGGCCATCCAAAGTCGATGTATTTTCAAGTGCCTTCCCTCACGAATCACCGAGGGAAACACCCCACCAGAAAATACCATTTAACATATCTGCCGCGATATCTAATCTGTTGTGTTCAATTTTTTGATAGAGTTTAAAGATACTTCCTACTTTGCCACATTTTTGAAAATCCTTGAATCCATAGAATTACCTTGGAACGGATAGATACTGCATGAAATGGATAGATACGGCATTAAATTGAAAGGAATATTATTTTGGCTTAACTAATATATTATTTCCATCATTTGGGGTCCTCAGGAGTACTCATCTACTCGTTTCGGTGTATCATGCCCTCCATCTCTCCGAAAGGCTAACTGGATTACAATTCCATGCCAGAGGCATTGCAGAAGAAAAAGTTCCAATCCCCTTTGGCTAAGCGGCGATGAACCAGAAGTGATTCACCCTTTCGTTTAAATGGAATAAAGCCCAATGCAATCCCATGGCTTCCTGGAGAAATCGATTCAGTCAGTTTCTAAGGAAAAAATTGGAAAACCTAAAGCGAAAACGTCTTGATCGCCGAGCGATGCGCGAGTCGACACGACCTCGTCTTTCGCCTCGATCCAGAATTAACCGGAATATAGCTCGCAAAGCCGTCGAAGAAATAAATAAAAACTGGGCAAATGACCCAACCCTCATCAGTTTAACCCAATATCTCGTGATGGCTGAAAAAGCGAAGAAAACAGAAAATGGGGACAAGGAAGGCGCACCCAAAGAAAATGGGCAACCGGAAAATGACCCCAATTTTAACCAGGCCATTATGGCACTAAGGGTTGACCTTCGCCACCGTGGAGTTTCAAATGATCTCGAGGTCGCCATGAAAATTCTTGAAAATATAAAACGGGCCCTTCACAAATTCTAAAGAACAACCCATTATCGACAATAAAAAAGGGGACCCAAATTAAGGTGGACGGCATTTAGATAGAAAACAACCGCTTGGTCAAAGCCGGAAAACTTTTTTTCTTTTTCCAAAAGTGTTTCAGTCGGTTTTATTTAGCCCCGCGCGATTCCCTCTTCTATGCGCTTCCCTCAATCGTGGCCTTTCCGTTTAGCTTTACTCTTTACCCTCATTTGGACGATATGGGTGGGGTATTGGTGGGTTCAGACACCCCTGATTGGCACTGGGGATGCGGCCAGCTATGTGTGTTCAGCCCAATCCATTATGGAAAATGGATTCTTTCCCGGGGAATGGTACCCTAGCGGATTTGGGTTTTCCCTTCTGATCGCCGCCCTGCATCTGGGGGGGATGGAATGGGTGACGGCGGCGCGCCTCCTATCTTTCTTGTTGGGGGCCGCGGCCATCCCTTTAGCAGGAGCGGTTCTATCGCGTTTCTTTCAGGACGATCGAGCGTATGTCCTGGTACTTCCCTTATTCCTCCTCCCCGAGTATATCCATCATGCTCTCTTGGGGTATGTGGGAACGGTGTCTTTCTTCTTTCTTTTCGCTTCTCTTTTTCTCTTACAACGCGCTCAAGATGCGCCCCACGAAAGAAAAGACTCATCCCTCTGGCAAGCCGCGGGACTGTTTGGTTTTTCCCTGTGGACACGCCTGGCGACCCTGGCCTTTCTCCCTTTTTTCTGGACAAAAACAAAAAATATCCCTCCCAGGAAAAAAACAGTGTTCGGCGCCATCATCCTCTTTTTCGCTCTCCTATTTTTTGTCGCACTGGCGTTCAACCAGAGGGACGACACCTCGCTGCGCTATCTTAGTGTTTCAGATTTTGCCAATGTCATCATCCCCAATGCGGTCATGTATCTTCTACAAATTTCCTATACCTTTCCATTCCTCCTGTTCACCTTCCTCCTGTGGCCGCTCGCATTGAAACCAGGGCAGGTGAAGGACATGCTCTGGTGGTTCCTCCCCTCCATCCTATTCCTTCTGCTCTTCCCTCTCGGGAACAACCTATATTATGTGTTCCCCCTCCTCCCATTCTTCCTCGTGGCCGGGTTCAAGTCCGTGGAAGGGGTGGTGAATCGTATCCATTCCCCTCAAACGGGGAGAATGGTGCTCCTTGTCTTGCTTATCCTCCAATTCCTCTGGCTGGCCCCTGCTTTAACCCAAGTGGGAGATCGCGTTTATCGTTATCAGGATTTCCATGCCGGTTTTCAGTATATCCAATCCAATGCCCCCGCAGATGCCCTCATCATCACGGGTCGGGAAGGCGAATCCATGGGAGTTTTCTTTCAGAATTGGGGGAGTTGTGACCAGGGGAATAAACCAGAAATGCTCGTGCACCCTTACACGGTTACCCACCTTTTCAACAATAAAGATATGAACGCGCACCGCGCATACGAAGAAGCCCGGCTCCAAACCGCTTTGAATTCCAATCGCACCGTCTGGATTACCTCCGAGGCCTATTGGTTTGCCCGAGAGGGATGGTGTCCGGTGTTAGATTGTATTCCCCTCCCTGAAGCTCCAACCCAACCCATTTGGGAGTATCGCAGCTATGCCATCTATTCCAGTTCCATTCCCCCAACCAATTAATCTGGTTACGCGCGACCAATCCAAAAAAATGACCAACCCTTAATAATGACCAGCCACTCACTCCCCTTGCGTGGAAATGCCTATTACAAGTGAGCGGAAAAAAAAGTTGATCGATTCATTTAATTATTCAATCATTTTTCCAATCCCGATGCCGTAAATGGTATCTTCCAATATCAGTACGTCCAGGCACGTGGGGTCGCGGAACTCCATTCGACTTTGTTCAAAAAATTCGGGGTATCCATGATCCAATTGGATTGAATTCAATTGGAATTTCCAGAATAAGATGTGGGTAATCCCTTTATCCCGCCAAAAATCGCACGGGGGCTGTTCATAGGATGAAAACGAGGTGTGGTCATAGAGAGTTATTTTCTCAAATCCGCGGCGGATGGGATTGATGTTATTCATGAAGAATAGGGTGGTTTCTCCCGTGTTCGGAATGTATTTATTCATGGTGTCGTAGTAGTTCAATATCCCAAAATGGTACCCGGAATTCAGGAATACTAGAGTGAGAAAACCCGAGTAGAAACCAGCAATCACGATGCCGATAATAAATAGGGTCCCGAGATGGCGGGTAATGGATGTCGTTTTCGCTAGTAATTCAAGCGTCCGCGCAATCATGAGGCTGGTCAAGCCGATGAAGGCGAAGACGTAAATCGAGAGGTGGGTGTAGGTATACGCGTACAAATCAGTCAGTCCCAACGCCAATAGGAACGCACCTAGTGCGACCCATAAGATAGTGGCCAACATGCGCGTTCCATTATCGCGCCAAATCAAGTAGAGGGCAGCTGCTAATCCCACCCCCCAAACGCTTACAATCACGCTTTCCATTCCGGAGGACATTAACGCCAACCGTTGCGCCATGGAAATGGGGGTAGCCTGATAATACACCGCTTGCGTGATTTTCAATTCCGAGAGAATGTCAAACCCGCGCCACATGGCTGGGAGAAAATTCAATCCAACCCCCACCGCTCCACTCCCAGCGATAATTGCCATTTCCTTCCATCGTTTAGAATACCACGCGTACACCATTCCTGCCGCCAGCACGACTACGACGGCATTGATTTTGGTCAAAGACAGGCTCAAGGGTAAAAGCACGAGTAGCCATGCCGGTCGGGACTGCTCGAGCAACACGGAAAGAAAACACAGGAAGAGGAAGAAAATGGTCTGTTCCACGAAAAAGGCTTTGGTCAAGCCCAACGTGGTACTAAAACCCAAAAACAGGAGGCCAGCCAACCAGGGATGGTGGATTCCGCTTTGCGCGGATAACCGGCCCAACATTCCGACGGTGCCCATAACGATCAAGAGTTGCAGGAATCCCTGCGAATAGGGTACCAGCGCGTGGGCCAACCCGAACACCATCTCTACTCCCTTGGGGAATATGAGATGAACATGATCCACCCAGTTAGTGGGTTCAATAGGCAGGGCAATCTGGCCATCCGCGGCGAACGAATCTATGAAGATGCCATGATAGGATAGCGTGTCGAATGAAAAATCGGGATATCCGAGCAGCGCAATGGCAAAAATGACCAGGAACGTGAGGAGGATGATGAACGAGGGGGTCCATTTGAATCGGGGGAATGGGAACCGGGATCGGCCGTCCATCACCCACATACTCACGAAAAGCAGCCCTCCCGCCAGGAGAAAGGGTGGGGGAATGGGTATCCAGGTGGTGACAATGCTGAAAAGCACGGTCATGCCAGCCACCGAAAGGCCAAAGGCCATCGCGGGGTGGTGAAAGGGTTTTGTTAATCGCCGGGTGAGGAGCGTCCCGGCACAGTAAAACCATCCGAAAGACGCCAGTATCCCTAGAATAAGTGCCATCATGCCGCATTCCCCGGGCATGGAGGAGTCTTCTGATTTTTATTCCTGCCTCCCATTCGCAATCTGGGGGGACTGGTACAAGTCATTGACCATTCCGGGGATTGGAAATGGTGCGCGCCGGAGCGCCCAATATTTCAGGGCTTCCCCTATCACGCGTAGACCATATGATACAATCCGCACCCGGGATATTTCATCCCCATAGAATGTGGGGATGGAGACTTCGTGTATCCGGAAGTGTCGATCAAAGAAGAGGATGAGGATTTGCGTGTCGAAATGAAATCCGGAGGTGCATTCGGAGAGGGGGATGTCCTGAAAGCAGCGGGTTCGAAACGCCCGGTATCCGGAGTGAAATTCCGAGAAACGACTCCCAACCAATAAGTTTTGAATTTGAGTGAGGGCTTGGTTGCCTATAAATTTGTGGAGTGGCATCTTTCCCCGGAGAGGATTTCCCGTCATGCGGGATCCAAAAACCAGGTCCGCTTCCCCCCGCATGATAGGGGAATAGATTTGGGAGAGCAGTTCCGGGGCGTACTGCCCATCTCCGTGCACCATCACCACGGCCTCCAATCCATTCTTGAGGGCGAATCGATAGGCGTGCTTCTGGTTGCCCCCGTAGCCCAAATTCTTAGGGTTGGTGTGCACGTGTATTTTATTACGGAAAGCATGGGTGCGTGCGCACGCACACGCCACATCGCTCGTCCGGTCGGTGCTTGCGTCGTCGAAGATATAGATTCCTTCAGCTGCTCTAAATGTCTCCTCGGGAATCCGTGCCAATACCGACGCGATCGTATCTTCCGCTTGATACGCCAGAATGAGGATGCCCAATTTCATGGATTAGGGATGGCAAAAAGCTATAAGGACTTTTCTTTTATGTAGATTATTGGATGGGTGGAAATTCTTCTACGCCCAACGTATACGGGTGAAGCGCTTTAGGTACACGCAATCCCCCTTCTTGGGTCTGGTGGTTTTCAAGAATGGCGCGGATCATCCGGGCGGTGGCCACGGCGGTGGCGTTGAGGGTGTGCACATATTCCTTTCGTCCGTCCTTGAACCCTTTTTTGATCCCTAATCTCACTGCTTGGTAGGTGGTGCAGTGGCTCAGGGAGGCGAGTTCGAAATAGTTTTTTTCCCGCGGGGAATACCCTTCGATATCATATTTCTTGGCGGCAACGATCCCCAAATCCCCGGTGCACACATTCATCACGCGATAGGGGATTTCCAATCCCCTGAAAATCGTTTCGGTGTTCGCCAGCAATTTTTCATGCCATTCTTTACTTTCCTCCGCGCCGCAAATAACCACTTGCTCCACTTTATTGAAATGGTGCACCCGGAACAATCCTCGCTCCTCCAGTCCATGTTTACCCACTTCTCTCCGGAAGCAGGGGGTGATGCCCGCCAATCGAATGGGCAGTTCATCTTCAGGAATGGTTTCTTTCATATATTGCGCGACCAATGGATGTTCACTCGTGGCGATGAGATGCAAATCCTCATTTTCTATCTTGTACAATTGATCATCAAACTCATTCAAATCCGTCACCCCCTCATAGGCTTCGCGCCGCAGGAGGAGGGGAGGTAAAATGGGATCGAATCCCGCGTGGATGAGGGTGTCCAATGCGTACCGTTGGAGCGCCAAATCCAATAGAGCTAATGGTCCTTTCAAGGCATAGAATCCTGTTCCCGCGATCTTCACCGCGCGCTCGAAATCCACCCCTCCGATGTTGCGGGCGATCTCCGCATGGTGTTTCACGTCGAAATCAAATGTCCTCATTTTTCCATTTTTCCGCAGTTCCACATTCTCAGAATCATCTTTCCCATAGGGTACGTCCCCCATCATCACATTAGGTAACCGCATCAAAATCCCATTGATCCTTTCTTTCACCTCATCCTGGATGCGCTGGTTCTGGGTAATGAGTTGCCCCACCTGCTTGCTTTCCTGGATCAACGCCTGTTTTTGTGTGGGGTGATCAATGGCTTTGGCCACCTCTTGGGATAAGGTATTCCGCTTCCCTCGGAGGCGTTCCACTTCCTGCAGGGCTCGTCGATAGGCCGTGTCGTCCTCAACCAGTTGGTCGAATGATTCTAAGTATTCTGGCACGTGTCGTCGCGCGAGGTTTTCCCTAATAGCCGCCGGATTTTCCCTAATCACATGGATGTCGAGCATACGCACTCCCTATTCTCCCAGCCGGTTAAAAACCCCTTTTTCCTTCAATTCACCTTGTGGCCTTTTCCTTTATATATCCGGGGATACCAGGAATGGTAGGGATCGCCTATGGGAACCGTCGCTGAATTTTTCAGAGAAATAGTAAAAAGCACCCACGTTTTTTTCCAGAAAGTGGGCGCATTCGTCCTCCTCGTGTTCGTGTTGGGAATGCTCGCTGGGGGATACATCATTGCCGCTTCCCTATCCCCTTTATGGTTCCTCGCGTTCGCCGTAACCATCGTGGTGATGTGGAATGACTTTGGAGAGGGCGTGGCCATATTCGCCCTCATCCTTATCCTATTCCTATTCGTCCCGGAGCTACTGCCCCCGTTCTCAATCTAACGTGTTATGGGTTGCTAGGACAACAAACACTGCTCGCTATCGACTTTTTCGTTTTTTGCTTTCCAACATCCGGCGACGTTTTTTAATTGCCGCCCCAAAAGCCATAAGCCCCGCGACTACCACCACCGAGCCCAAACTCCACTTCCTTTGAGCCCGGACATATTCTTCAGCCGCTTTTTCAATCAACGGTTCGATATACGCGATCCGTTCCTGAGGAATGTCAGAAACAAGTGCAGCTAATCGTTTCATTCCCTCTGGTGAAATTATCCTTTCAAGATGAAACAGATTAATATCCAATTTTTCTCTTACGAATTGTTTTTTCGATTTCCTACGGAATTCTTCCACGAATTCAGCCCCAAGCTTTTCAGCTACCTCTTTCTCCATTTCCAGAATCCTTTTGACTTGGTTGCGTTCAAATACATCACCTACGCGTTCCAAATCACTTATCATCCGATTAAATTGCCGTTCTAATTCAAATTCGAGAATGTCTCGATATAAGGTCTTAGATTTCTGAGGCAATAATGAATAAAGTCTTTTTGCGGCCCTTTGGTCAGGCGATCGTATAAATCCACGTTCTACATTTAATAGACGAGTAAGTTCGGGGGACATAATCCGATATAGAACTGCGGGTCTCTTTGGGCCCGCCTCGTCCATGGTCTCTGCATAGCGAACAGCTCTATCGATATTTTGTTCATATGTTTTTTTATTAAGTGGATAACCAGCAATTCGCCCACCCCAATAGGCCGCGGAAAGTGCCGCTGCAATTAGGGCAGACCGTGTAGCAACTTCTTTGGTGGTATCCCATGCCTTTCTCCCACGGCCAGGTTTATTTGCGACGTTCTCAGCGGCTGGTCTTCGTCTTCCACTTGATCCACGTGTCCCCATGATTTCACCTGCCCAACAATACATTTAGTCATATATAAAGAAATCGTCGAACCCGTTTGATTTACCCTCTACCTGAAAATAAACACGTTAAACACACCTATGAATAATGGGGCAATACGGGGATGGTCAGCGCCTGTTTTTTCTTCCCCATTCCGCAATCCACGCAGTTGGTGGTTAGGCAATCTTCGGGGACGTTTTTCCATTTGATGTGGAAGCGCTTGATGGCGTCGACCACGGCGCTCAATTCCATTCCTTTGGGAGTAAGGGTATAGTGGTGGCGCGCATTCCTGAACACCAATCCTTCCTCCTCCATCTCTTTCACCCTCTGGGAGAGCATCTTGGGGGACGCGTGGAGTTTGCGGGCGAGATCATTGAATCCTACTTCCTTGGAGATCTTCAACTCTTCCAGCAGGGGGATGGCGAACCGTTTCCCAAGGGAGTGAGTGGTGGTGTGGACAAGGCATTCCGCGGGAGGCATCACTATCCATTCCGTTACCCCTCTTTTTAATGCATCCCACTCAAACTATCCTTTTAGTAACTGCCCCTTTTTAGTAAATCAAGCATTCCAAGTGCTCAGCGGCGTTGCATCGCGAGGGCTTTTGGGGTGGCTCATCACCATCCCCATGTCATCCTCTACCTTCCGATGAGCCCAACTGGTGGTGCGGTGCACCCGCTATTTCTTTCTTCTTGAGAGGATGTTCTCCCCTCAATGGCCCCTTTTTTTGAACATCGTTTGTGAACACTATCTCTGGGCGTGCGCCGGACACATAGTGATGAACTCACAATTTCCGCAGTGCCGCCCCACTTTGGGGGGAAACAGCCCCACCTGTTTGTGGCTCTCGATTCCGTCCGCAATATGTTGAGCTTTCCCCACCGCCTCCCGAGCGTTTTCGGGCTCGAGGAGCGTCGTCACCGTTTTTCCATGGGATAAGTAGTGCCATTGCAGTTCTACTTCTTGCAAGGGCGCATACTGGTGGGCGGCCATGGCCCCATACAGGGTGGCCTGGAAATCATTCCCCAGGGTTTTGGAGGATAAGGTGAGCGCCCCCGTCTTGTAATCATGCACCACAAGTTTCCTATCTTGAGGTTTGGACACCCGGTCGAGGAAGCCCATGAGCCATTGCTTGCGTCCCGGGTTGAGGGGATACATGATCCTTTTTTCCACGTCGATAGTAACCTTTTTCTCGGCCTCGAAATGGGTTTGGAAATACCATTCCACATTGGCGATGCTTTTCTGGACGAAAGGGAGGGCCTCTTCTGGAGATATAGGAATGGGGGATTCCTTCAATGTTTGTTCCCATAAACCGGGGAGGGATTCCAATAGGTTTTCTTGGGTAACTGGTTTATTTCCCAGCGCAGCCAAGTGGGCGTGCTCCAGAAGGGTATGGACCACACTCCCACATGTCATGTATAAGTCAAGGGGTTGTTCGGGAATAGGGGATTTCCACACATACCGGTGGGCGTATTGCTGAGGGCACCGGGCAAACATCGATAACGACGTATAGGAATAGGGAGATGGCATGGACAGAGAACCAAAGCCACCCATTTAAGCCTGCGGAGAGTGGGCCGCCGCGCCCTTTTTAACCCTCGATTCCATGAACGGGGGTATATGCCCTCCCCCCCGATCATACCATTGTCCGCCCGGCCTTTCCCCAAAAATAGAAATTATTTTTCCCCATCCAACCCTTTTTCCCATCCATCACAATCAGCAACAATAGCGGAAAATAGTCAGAGGCGTTCGGCCAATGGGAGATTCCAAAAATCCCCTCGTCCCTCGGTGTGGCTGGGCGAAGCAGATCCTACCTTTTCTTCAGGGGTATCGAGGATACCCCGGGTTCGGGGCGGCCGGACGAAAACGGCCATCGAAAGCGGCCGCGGGCAGATGAGCGCGCCTTTCGAATTGCTCATCGCGGTCATCCTCATGGGATTTGTTCTCTTCGCCGGGTTTACCGCCATCCAGCAGCTCCAGCAACAGACCTGCGTGAACACCATCCATTCCCAGCTGGAAAAATTGGGTCGGAATCTCCAGAATGTCGCCACTGGAAAAGGCAGCGCGCAGTTCCAGTTCTCCCTGGAGGGGTGTTCGGCCCGAATCAATGATTGTGCCCAGTTTTCCCAATTAGCCTCCGCCGGGCAGGAAGTGGAATGCATCCAGCTCCAGGATTCCACTGACCCCAATATTTGTTCGAGCTATTGTTCTTCCGCCCGTTCCGTGTGTTCCCTCCTCATCTACCGTTCGGCCAAATATGATACCACCATCAAGTGCGTGGATATTTCTCCCTCCACTGTTTTCCCGGCCCAGGGCAGCCAGCAGTGTCCTGACCGTTCCCTGGAGGGCTGGGTCCTCCAGGATTTTACGACCTCAACCATTCGACAAGGTACTTATTCCCTGCTCAAGGGATCAGAATTAACGGCCACCGTACCCATTGTGTGTGCCTATTACCGCCAGGGGTAGACCGTGCATGATTGAGTTCACTCTTTCCAAAATAAATCTGCTCATTCTCGTCGTGGCTTTGTTTGGAATCATTTCTTTTTTCACTTTCAACCTGGGAGGGGTTTTCCTGGTAAATGAGGTGAAGCAGGAATTGGACACCTATTCCGCCACCATCAATGCGAGTCTCATCGCTCCCACGACATGCGATAGTAAGCCCTTTTCCATCCCCCCCAAATTCAAGTCGTTCGGGAGCGATGTATTCTATACCCTTTCCTTGTCCCAAATCCCTGATGGGTTGGGTAACCGCCTCATCTTTTCGGCGTCGGACATTCGCAAACCCGATTTGGTGTTAGCCGCCTCCTCCCTGGCCACGGATGCCCGCATTGTTATCTTCTCGGATGCCGGAGGAACATTTTTCCCCCTTTCTCCGGGGGAGGAATATGTTTTGGATCCCCAATCCGTGCCTCCCCGGAATGCGTTTTATATGGTGAAGAGTGTGATGCGTGGTAACACGACTTTGTATCTCATTCCATGCGCTATTTCCGCGCATGCCGAAACGTGCCAAACGAATAAGCAATTGGTAAATCAATTTCTCACGTCCTCGGGAGAAGGATTTGTATGCTAACCCTTTTTTTGGGCGATCGGGGCTATTTGGGTCCCGTGGGGGATGACATCCCCAGCCTTATCCCCATTGTCGTGGCATTGGTCATCTTCTTCTCTGCCTTCACATTCACTCTCAATGAGTTCAATTCGCGAGGCCAAAGCTTTAACGCGGACCGGGATGTTCTTATTATCGCTAACGCGTTGAAAGGGGATAGCTATATTGCCTCCTACCCTGAATTTGGGAGGGCTTGTGCGGGGTTACGAGTGCGGGGGTTGAATTACGTGGCGGGTCTCGTGGAGTCCTCGCGTTGGCATTCCATGTCCCAACAGGCCGCTGCCCAGCCCGATCAGCCAATTTTGAGTTTCATCGCCGATGCCTTCCACACCGAGAACAACCAGGAATTCTCCTGCCTTGGCGGGATTCAAGCCCCCCTCACGCAGGGGGGTTTGGCTTCCCTTCTTTTGGATAATCAGCATATCGTCCTCTCCTTTCCTGTGGCCCTGGAGTTGAGCACCGCGGTGGTCCCCGCGACTTTGGTGGTGATTGCTTGGAGAGTGTAAGGCTTTCATTTCTTTGTCTGGGTTCCAGGAGTCAACCTGGAACCCTAACTCCGCAGCGGCCCGACGGAACGGGCCAGGTGGTGAAATCATGGCACGCGTAAGACGTTCAATTTTTGTTTCATCCGAGAGAACAGGGCAGGCCGCCGTTACGGATGCGTTGTTCCTTCTCGTCATCATCTCGGGTCTGACGGCGTTCATGCTTTTATTTTCGGCCAATTATGGCAAAGGCATTTCCGATCAAGTCAACCGGAATGATTCATTCGAGTTCGTGGCGAGCGCGCTTAAAACCATCATGTATCAGAGCGTGGCCCGCAACGCGGATGAGATCATCAACCCTTTACATCCTGATCCGGAGCAGGAGGTGGACTATCTCATGGCCTTAGTTAAAGAAGATTTTGCGGACGACACGCAGTTATCGGTGAACACCCAGAAGAATCTGGCGCGCTCCGTTTTCCACGTGATGCGTCCCATCGCCGACTCGCACGATTATATTTTTGCTATTAACACGGCCCAGAAATATGTATTTGTTATCCTCTGGCGCACCGAGTTCATCCCTTCCCCTAATCGATTTGGTGACGTGCAAGTGGATCCCCAGAACTCCCACCGCATGTATTCATGTGCTCCCTTGTTGAGTGATAATGCCCTCCAACGCCTCGCCCTGCGTGTGGGGAATACCACGGAAGCCCAGGCCCTGGTGAATATGGTGGAGTTTACCGGAAATTCGTTTCTTTTATCCCAGGATACCACGGCGACCCGCGCGGGAGTGACATTGGCCACGTGGACGGCCACGGTGATTCCGGATGCAGAGTGGCAGTTGCTGAACTGCACGCCTATTGCGTTCACGGTGTGAGAGTTGGAGACGGGATTCACAAAATCCTGCCGAACCGTCCTATGATTTCTTTTTCAAATTCTTATACCATTTTTCGTATTGTTTATGGTTTCCGGAAAATCGAATTTCTTTTTCTTTGGTCTTTTCTACTATTTTGAGTGCGACCCGGTATTGGCCGATTTCTAATACGGAAAATTCAATTCCATGATTCAAATGTCTGAGTGATGTTTCCTCTTTTTGTTGTTGTATTTTTTTCCATATTCTTTCTTGGACTTGCCGATCCATTTTATCAAAATACTTGTCCCATCCGGGATAGTATTTGAGTACATATGGCATTATGCGTCACTTGAATCCGTATTTTTTCTTTACATTTTCTTCCGTTTCAAATTGCATGCCCTTATTTTTCATTTCTTCATCTTCTAGTTTCATTTTAAAGGCTACCAGTTCTAACTCTAATTCTTTGGGGTCGTCTAGCAAATGGTATTCTTTTCCAAGCTCTAGGACGCCGGCACGTAGCGCTTCCGTCTTGGTTTTGAAATAGCCTTTAGCTATCAGTAGGGTGAGGATGTCTTCAGGAACCCCGCTCATTTTTACTAATGTTTCCATATAAACCACCTTTTTTATGATTATAATATGTATTCAGTAAATACTTTAATCATATTTAACCCTTTAGGTAAAATGGGAAAGAAATGGTTCTTTTGGCCAGCGAGCATAAATACGGTGATCAATCCCCCATTAATCATCGTCATCGAGCAGAGGTAGGTCGGCCATCTCCTCATCGGAAGGCAGTTCCAATTCGTCTGTTTTCTTCTTTTTTTTGGGCGATGTCGGGGCTTCCCCGAGCAAATCCTTCACATCCAAATCGGGGGTGGGGGTTTGACTAGTATTTTCAGCAGCGGGAGCAATCGAGGGACGATTGTCTTTCCCTTCCTCCAGTTGCCCGCGTTGGCGGCGGTAGTGGCGGGCATAGGCCTCGGCCGGATCATCGTTTGAGATAGGGGGGGATTGTTTGGGAGCGGAAGATGGGGGAGTGGAAGGTTGTTCTTTGGCGGCCCGCGCCCGGCGTTGTTCCATGCGTTCGCGGGGGGAGAGGCGTTCCTCTCCCACGGGGGTTTCCTCCGAGGGGTTTGATGAGGTAACCATTTCTTTTTCATCCCGCGCCGACCCAGGAAGGGTGTTGGAAAATTGGAATCGGGTGAGGGATTTCTTTTCAGGAGGGATTTCTTTTACTGTTTGAGGAGGGGGATTAATCTCCCGAGGAGGGGAGGGGGATCCAGGTTCTTTTACCGTGCCAGAATGCATGTTGCGCCGGAGTTCGGCCAACGTTTGCTCGATCTCCTCGGTGGAGGCAGTGTGGGTTCCGAGGAATGGGGATGATGTAGATTGAGTATTTTGATTGGTTGATGATGAAGAAGACGGGGTTTGTTTAAGTCCAAGAGCATGGTGTAGGGGGGGTTTCTTTCCCCCGAATAGATTGGAAACCCGTCCGAATAAACCGGATGAGGATGGTTTCCCATTTGGGTTTATTTCGGGGGAACCAGAATAGATTGATGCGCTTGAAGAAGACTTCTCATCCGGGTGCTGGCGTTCATGCCTATGTTTTCCACGCGCGGCCTCCACATTCTCGAATACTCCCCTGCTCGGCCCGCGCATCCAGGGTTCCGATTCGTCATGCTCATCCGAATCAGGAGAAACTTCCGGTTGGGAGTTGCGTTTCCATTTGACCGGGGTTCCACGGGGGCCACTATTTCTTTTTTCAGCGGATGGGGACGAAGCCATTTGGGGGGGGATAGGCTCGCCATGGCGATAGTACCGCCGCAGCCGGCGGGGAACCTTGGATAACGAGGTTTCCATGTCAGGCACCCGGGATTCCCGGTTTCTTATCCAGGCTCTGGTTGAAGGCCTTTATATCCTTTCTCAGCTGCTCCATGGTGGCATCGAATCCTTCGAATTCGCTCGTTTCCAATCGGAATCCCAGATCGGAGGATTTCTTTTTTCTTTCTGAACGGGAAATTTTTTCTCCCGATTCTTCCTTGAGGAGTTCAAGCACATCCATGGCATCGTTCTCGAGAATAGGAGGGGCGAGTGGTGACTCCGGTTTTCCCGTTCCCCGCAGGCGGGAGGCCTTGGATACCGCATGGGTGGGGGAAGGGATTTGGGTTTCAGGCGTTGGTACATACGTGTTCCAGTGCCACCATCCCCGCGTCACCAATCCTGTGATGCCGGCGGACAAAATCAGCAGGAGGATGAGCCAGAATCCCTGCTCCATTAATGAAAGAATGGCCGATGGGGTCAATGTTGACGACCGCTGCCAGAACACCCACCCCACACCCCCCCATCCCACGATTAAACTGGCTCCCATTCGTTTCCATCCTTTCCAGTATTCGCTCCCCCCGATGGCGCTGCGCACCCATACATAGGCCAAACCCGGGCTCCCTAGGAAGACGAGGCCTTGCAAGAGGGTAAAAATGAGGCTTCCCGATACGACCATACCCCCAACAACCGGGCGCTCTTTTTTATTCTAGGGGTCGATTCTCCCTTTCATGGTCGTTGATCTCCTCGGACAAGCCCTTTCGTATTTGGGGGGGTGGATTCTGGCGCTTTTCATTCCCCTCTTGATGGGTGTCCTGGTGGGAATCTTGGTGTTCAATGCGGTGCAGCACCGCACCGGATGGAAATGGGTCCCCGCGGCGGGATTCACCTTGTTGCTCCTATGGACCTTGCTTTTCTTCTTGGTGAACACGAGCAACCTCTTGAATGGTCTCCAGAACACCGACTTGAGTGTTATTCCTCCCGACGTGCAGGGGGATAAGGTTTACCAGGATTCGCAACCCCACCCCATTCTCTTTTTTTTCCGGGCCCTCTTCCAAAGCATCCTCGGGGCGTTCGTGTTCACTATTCTTTCCTTCCCATTTGTTTTCCTTGGAATGATGTCATATGAATGGCTTTCCAAGCGCACCAAAAATGTGTGGTATCGCCTCATCGGAGTAGCGGGAATCTGGTCCCTCCTCCTGGGGGCACTATTAACTGCGTTCCCCTGGATCCTCGTGGGAGTGATATATTTGGCGTTCTTCGGGCTATGAATTGGTTTCTGGAAAAGGCCTCTTGGGTTTGAAAAAGACCTTTGATAATTGAAGGCTGGGGTGATTTTTTTCCGGAACCCCGAATAAGCCTTAAATAGGCCTCTTTCCCCTACCCTGCGCGAGCAATATGACGAATGGACGCGAGCGATGGGGATGTGTTTTCCTTCTTTTCCTGTTGGTATTCAGTCTCCCGGCCGCGGCGCTCTCGCGCGGAATGGCGAATAATGGTATTCAGGATGGTTTGGATGATTCGGATAATGAAAATGCTTTTCTGCCACCCCATCCCCCGAACCCTGTTTTGGGAATTGTCCCACCCGCTGAAAGCGTTCCCCTGCGTATCCAATTACAGACTTCCCCCTCCGGCGCCCCGGCGTGCCGCCTATCCCAATTAACTCCCAGCGAGGTGCAGGCGTTCAAGGACACTATTCTCACCTCCGGATTCCAGGGAGAAGAGATTTCCGCGGGCACGCCCCCCAATCTAAATAGGGAAACGGTGGCGGATGAGAATACATTAATTGTCCCCGATCCCGCGCGCAATGGCACAGCGATCCAGAAAGAGGTGCCCACCCAGTTCCTGGAGCCGGAGGAATTATCCCCTCTTCTCAATAAGCACATCAAGAATGGCACCTTCGCCTTCGGATTATCCATGACGGATTCCCTCCGCACCGCCCGGTGTTTGACTCCCGAGCAATGTGCGGTTTCGGGAGAGATGCTCCGTCTCCGTAATTCGGGGGAAGGATTCACGGGGAACATTCAAAATATGTGGTCGTCCATTAAGGGGGATTTAGGGAAGCCGGATTCCTTGTTCTCCGAGGAGGAAGCCGACTACTTGTTGGGAGGAGTGGAGGCGGAACAGGAATTGGGAGAAGCGGATGCCAATTACATCCCGGTGGAAGGATTTTCCCGCATTCCTTCTAACGAGCTGATGAATTGGATTGCCGTGGACAACACCTTCTCCTCAGCCTTGCTCACCAATTGCACCGACAGTTCGTGCATCACCATGCTGTATTCCATGTTCGACAAATACTTCAACGCCTGGTTCTCCGGGGAAATGGTTATCGGCACATTCGGTCCTACTGCGTGGGGAAAATTGCGGTATATGATTACCCGGGGAAAGCGCATCAACCTTATTTCAGCCAATTGGGCGGACCCCCTGCGGCGGAATATCGATCTTGAAAACAGATGGAAATTCCGCAATATCGAGGGCATTGGTCTGGGGGGGAATAAACCCATCGCCCCCTCCGAATTTTTTTCCAAGAGACGCCCAGGAGGTACTATTGAAGGGAAAGAGGTATTCAAGAATTACAAACGCACGATGGAACGGGAAGTGGGATCGGAGAACGTATTCAAGGAATTCTTCGTCGACCGCAAGGTCATTTCTCCCGGAAAGTCCGCCAACTTTGAGGATGAGGCCTTCCGCTCGGGTGCCTTGAGCAAGATCACCGATTTTGATGAACAGAAGAAACTGTTCACCTACATGGGGAAGATTCGCGAGCACGCCATGGCCACCAAACATGTGGCGAAACAACTAGATGACGAATTGAAATTGGGCCGCATCTCCCAAGTGGATTACGCGCGGGGGTATTCCAAGATCGCCAAGGACCTGGATGATGTCCTCAACCTGGATATGCCCGCTTTTATTCGGGGGGAAAAAGCCACTGGTCTCCAGCGCTTCCAAGTAATTGATGTGGGCACGGGTCAACCCGTCTCATTGACAGATGGGGCGGACGGGGCCTATTTCAATAACGTGTTCGACGAGTTCATCAAGACGGGAAATTTTAATGATGTCAGAACGCTGAAAAAGGTGGGAGAAAATATCGAGTTGTACGAACTCAAACCCCAGAGGATCATCAATGAAGCCGTTCTTGAATCCATCGAGAAAGGGGAATATGCGGACGATGTTTATGTCCTCCTCAGCGATGGGGTTACAACGGTGCCCGCCACGAAGACCCAATACAAAACCATTTTCGACGATTTCAAGGCCTCGGGGATAAAGCCCCGGATCGTGGAGGGGGGTCGTACCTTGGTACCGGGAGGCTTGTCCCCCGAGCTGTTCGGAAAAGGAATCGTCGGAGGAGATGTGCTCAAGGAAAAAATAAAGTGGTACCACCGCAATGTCGAAGCGGTCCATGATACCATGATTTCGCGAGATTGGGGCCGCGGGAATTATACAAACCTTCTCTCCCGCTCGATGCAGGGACAGGAAAAGCTGATCAAGAATTACGTTAATGTGTTAAATCCCGATGTGGCGGCCGGTCCCTTGGGGTGGACGGCCAAAACCTATGGGTATTGGTGGGTCACTCGCGGATTGGGATTCGACGACTTTACCCTTTACCGGTTGCCCGATGAGTTCACGGAGATTGCATTCTCCACGGGGGATGTCCCCATCTATGATGATGCCTACATCGATTTTTTCGCCAATGAAGGATCAGATACGGGCGACCTGTTCCAGCGCCTCATATCCAAATTCCCTTTTCCCGCTTTGGTAATTGACCCTCTGGCGTCCCGGTTCGAGCCTCTGGAAAAGGCCTGGAATTTCTTCAGTGGGAAACAAGCTCGCACTCAACCAGATAATCTCGCCCTATTCATGTTTGGAGGAGAATCCTGTCCCACCTGCAAAGCCACCATTGCTTCCCCTTCCCTGGAGCAGGCTAATGTCTATTTCCAGAGCCCCGAGAGCCTCACTGGTTTTCTCCTCGAGGATGGCCAATCTAAAGATGCAAGGGAATTAGGACAATTACTCGTCGCCTATGCCCACCACCTGGATATTGGGGGCCAGCTCAGTGGGGAGGTGTTGGATCAAATCACCCTCTCCACGGCCCGGGAGAAAGGCCTCGCGTGCGATCAGGTGATTGAGGATGTTTTTCTCTGGGGAAATGTATCCAAACTCATCGGGGCGGAGCGTATTGGAGCCGCATTGGCCGTAACCGAAAACCTCTCCTATTGGGTGTTGGGTTATGGCGGCACGTTGGTCACGGCGATCAACCAGATTTATTTTGCCCAGCAGATGAATGAATGCGTGGACGATAAGGAGGGGTATTTCGCCCACATCTTCGTCCCGCGGGAAGTGGAAGGACAAGGGAAATCCCAGGAAATCCAGAATTCCGCCACCCAGGAAGCATTGGATGGGATTCAGGCTTTTGCTGGTCGCGTGCAGGCCGATGCCACGGATGCCTCCCTCTCGGATAAGGCGTTGGCTGAGGCCACAGGGAAAGTGAAAGAATTGGTGGATGATGCCCGCAAGCGGGATGTGGTGGAGGCCGAGCTCCGCATTTCTGGTGCCTCGTATGGGGGGATCGAGTCGAAGAAACCTATCTATTTTTGGGTGGGCCCGCAAGCAGAATTGGATGTGAGTGCGTATTCCACGGATGGGAAAACCGTTCTTTCTAATGCGGATGGGGATACGTTGACTTTAGATAACCAGTCAGGCACCCTCACGGTGAATGGGCAGCCGGTAATCGACAGCAGTGAAGCCGATCATGTCCGCCTGGCCAGCACCAACCTATCCATCCCCGCGGTGGAGGTGCCCCAGCGCCTCAATGCCTTTTCCCTGGATGATTCCAACCGATTCATCTTAGGGATAAACGTTCGGGGGGAAACAATTGTTCACGACCCGGCGCTCCTCGATTGTATTCGACAAGCCGTTTTGTTTCAGAGCGGGGTTCCCCTTAATTCTCCCGTCATGAGCGAGGCTTTTGGGGTAGCGGAAACCGTGGTCACGGATGCGTATCCCACCATCTCTTTCGATCCAACCCGGAATCGCATCGTCATGGCCGGGCTATCCGCGCAGACCGCCAGTGGGGCCGCCGCGGGAGTGCAGCTTTTTGCGGATCGCACCGTTTTAGTTACGGGCGCGCCCAATCCCAGAGCGGGAAACCTCAATAGCATTATTTTCGAGAATGGTTCCCTTGTGTATAAGCCCGCGACCCATGAATTGATCATCTGGTTGAAGCACCATGCCAACGCCATTGTTTCAGATCAGGAAGTCAAAGATTTCTCCGGCACGCTCACGAGCACCTCCAATCCCACCACGTTATGCGAGGAACCCGCCATTGATTTGCGTGTGGAAACCGACCCCTCAACCCCCGCCACCAAATTGAAGGGCGACAATCTCACCGCCGGCCTTCAAAAAAACGGCCCCTTCCAGGTATTTGAGACCGAAACCAAGCGCTTCATCCTCTATTCCAAATTAGTGGAGGGGGAGTGCAAGGATTTTTTCAAGGTCATCGATAAACTGACGGGTGAAGAGTACGATCAGGAGATTAATTCAATTTCACAAACGGAGGACGGGACCATCCGCATCCAAACCAAGGATGGGTTGGATCATACATTGAAAATTTCAGACGAGAACGGGAAGCCCGTGCTAACCTACGATGGAAAATCCGAAGTGTTGCGTTCAGCCAGTGGGCGAGGAGGCTCATTCTATTACGATCCCAACCGGGGGTTGTATTTCGCTGAGAACGCCCAATTCATCCCCTTGAATGATCAGTTCAGGAACCAGGGCCTAGCCTTCCAGGCCAACCCGGATGGCACCGCCAGCGGAAAAGCAGCCTCGAATGTGTTCAACATCAATACCGGTCAAGGCGCCCCTGGATTATTCAACATCCCTTCCCTGCCCCCCACCATAGCCGGGCTGGCCATCGCATTACTCGTACTCGGCATCGTGAGTGCCGGCATCTATGTGGATTCCCGCCGGCGAAAGGATAATGAAGTGTCTTCTTCATTGGTCTAAAAAGACCAATACAACGATATCCATTATATTTTTCCGAGGCCTAAAGATTTCCATGTGCGGCCGCTATGCCATGACCCATTTCCTCAAGGAGCTCCTTCCCAGGTATGACATTAACAGCCTTCCTGAAGGGAATTGGAAGCCTTCTTACAATATCGCTCCCGAGCAGAAAGCCCCCATTATAATTCAAAATGAGGCAAAAAAACTGGCCATGGCCACATGGGGGTTTGTCCCCTCCTGGGCGATTGAAAAAAAGGATTTTCATCCCCTTATCAATGCCCGCTCCGAGACGGCAGCCACGAGCCCGGCCTTTCGGCATGCATTCCATCATAGTCGATGCCTAATTCCCTTCACCCATTTTTTCGAGTGGAAGAAAGGGAAGACCAAAATCCCTTTCGCCATCGCCCTGGAAAAAGGGGGAATTGGATCATTCGCGGGCATTTTTTCTGAAAAGGAAGAGAAAATAAGGTATGCCATCCTCACCACCTCTCCTTCCCCCGCATTGCGAAACATACACGACCGCATGCCCGTCATATTGGCGAAAGCAGATGAGAAGAAATGGTTATCCCCTACCGATGACCCAACCAAATGTCAGAAACTGTTGAGGACATTCCCCGGAAAACTAAAAGCCTTCCCCATTTCAAAAGAGGTGAATAATCCCAGGAATGATTATCCCCAAATTCTGAATCCTTTGTCTTCCCTCATCAAAAAATGGGAGTAATTTCTTTCAGATAGTATTACCACTTCATTCTCATTCACGCATAATACGAGGGCCCGCGGGCCCGGGTGTCGTCCCCGTCATCGGATTGTTGGGCTTCTTTGAGACGCTTCATCTGTTCCATGATGTCCTTCTCCGTCTTCTTGGCCTGCTCGTATAGGGGCTCCACTTTGATGTCCAGGTCCAATAGTTTATTGAGCCGCTTGATGAGCTCGGCCGCGGCCTTGTAATCCGCACCGATGGTGACATTCCCCAGCATGGAGAAGGCTTTCACGTTGCTCTCCTTGAGGTGCATGAGCATGATGGCCGTTATTCCCGTGGTGATACCTTCATCAATGATCTCCACATCCAAATCCTTGAACATATTTTTGCTCGCCTCATTCGCCGCGATGGCATACACCGTGAGATCGTTCTTTACCCCCGTCTGCAACCCTGCGAGAGAGATGAGGCGGGCGATCTTATTCTTTAAAATCCATTCCACGATCGTGGTGGCGACACGGGGGATATGCTGTTTGGGGATGATCTGCTCCGAGATGAGCACCCCAAGTTTCCGTTTGTCATTTACATATAACCGCGATGGAAAAATGGGTACTCCTTTGTGGATGCGGATGATGGGTAAGAATAGTTCGGAATGGAGGTGTCCAACTTCCTTAAAATCGAGGTTTTCAACCAGGTATTTGGCGGTGATGGTGCCCACTAAACCCGTGCCTGGAAATCCTTCAATGAGCGTATACCCATTCCAATCCCGATGCTCCGTTTCAACGAATCGAACGATGGGACTGTGGGTGGTTGATAGGTTTGTGGGAGCGGTAGGATGTGGTTTCCTGGGAGGTATTTCAGGTACCCCGATGTCACCGCGCGCTCGACTCCCCCCCGGGGGCCGGCTAATGGGCATGCGGGGCGGGGTAGGCATGGTGTTTCGGGCCATGAGGTTCTCACTGACTCCATCTTTAAATAAGGGCGGGTTTCCTCACCCGCGCACGTACCATTGCCCCAAGATGTAGGCCAGTTGGGACGCAGGGAGAAGGATGAGGATGTAGATCCCAGCAATTCCTTGACGTTCTTCCTGGGCTCCCAAGAAAAGCCCGGTGAGCACGGCGTATTCAAATAAGTAGATAGGGATAATCTGCACCGCTAATGTGAACAATTCAGCGCCACTGGCTTCGGCCAGGGAGAGCGGCAGCCGCGTCACTACCCCCACCAATACCCCCAGCAATATAGGCACCATGATCCCTCCCGCGAGGAGAAGCGTATATTTTTCCACCATCATCGTGGCGCGCCTTTCCTCGACAAGGGATTGGGCTTGCATCATGTCCTGGGCCATGGCCACCGCGGCCTCTATTCCGGGGGCGCCACTCTCATACAAGCGTCTGAGCAGCCGCTTCACCGCTGAGAGGGGCCGGGAGGCTCTTCCCACCCCCAACCCTTCCAATGCCTCCGGAATGGATTCCCCTTTGGCGATGCGCCGGTGAACACGTGTCCATTCATCACGGATGGGAAGAAAAGTGGATTCTGCCAACCATTTTATTTTTTTAGGAAAGGATTGTTTAGGAGGAATAGCCGCATACAAGAGCAGGCTGTCCGGGCACTGCCGTTCGAGCGTGCGCGTGTGTTGGTCAAACCGCCAGAGTTGGTACATGATGTTGGCCGCTAATGGAAAGATACCTATTCCCACCCACACGGCCGCCCATTCGGCTCCCGACCAGCCAAAATAAAGGTACGCGGACCACGCCACTAAAAATAACCCGGCGCCCTCGATGACGCTCCCCAGGATTACTCGGGATAACCCATTTTCAACTCCATTCTGCTGAGAAATATAGTCCAACCTTTCTTTCGTCTCGTTAGCCACAATTATGAATGTATTTACATGACGATTAATCATACGCAAATCAAACAAGGGCATCACCCATCCCTCACAGGGACAATGGGATTCTGGACCCACACCAAGAGTAAGATGAGGGCGTTCAGAAGGGGAATTCCCACTAATGCGGTCCCCCATACATGCTCGGGTGCCAGTGTCAAATCAAGGAATTGGCTTCCCACGGCGACAAATCCAAGGAAGAGAGTGGGAACTAACGTGGATGTGCCAATGAATACGACGGATAGCAATGTCAATTGGCTCGCGAATCGACGGAGTTCATTGCGGTGGTGCAAGCGGATGTCTTCCGCCATGTGTCGCAAAGACTGTTGCGTGGTGGGGGAATTCCCTTGCACGTGCAAATGCATTAGTACGGCCGCGACTCGATTCAATAATGGGCTTTCGTGAGAGGTCTTCCATTCCAAGAGACTTTCATCCAGGGGTTCTCCCTGATGGACATAGCGATCCACGGCCTCCTGCATGCTCGTTCGCAGGGGTCCCCTAACCCCCCCTGCGGCAGTGGCGAGCGCTCTTTCCAATGATTGGTGCAAGCTGAGTTCCATGGCAAGGAGGGTGAGAAAAAGATCCATCTCCTGTTCCATTCTCCGAATCCGACGGGAATGATGAAAATCATTTATCCATTTTTGGAGCATCCGGTTTCCCTTTTTTTGGTGTTGACATGGATTTCTTTTTTTTAGAGGAAAAAATCCATTGCTTCCCTGGAAAATTCCAGCCGAATCGTTCTCGGACCAGCACGCTCTCCTGTTTAGGAAGTAGTTTTCGGTGCGTGGGACTCCAGGTGAATACCGGATGCACCACTAGCTTATTGGCTGAATCAAAAAAAACCTCGCCTATTTCGCATATCGCCCGGCGATCAATCGTTTTCCCTCCGCGGTGTTCCCCCCAGCGCCGTTGCACCACTAAAATGTTGAGCCATCCCAAATCCTGTTCGGGTATCCCGAATCCGCGGAGCCGCGCAATAGTTTCATGGGAGGAATGCCCATGAAAGGTGGCATAGGTTCCTTTTCCCTGTCCCGCGAGCACCGCTTCGATGAAGGCGAAGGCCTCTTCCGGATGACGGATTTCCCCCACGACAACTCGATCTGGGCGCATCCGTAATGTTTCACGGATCAGACGGGGCATCCCCGCATTCCCCTCCGGATCAGGAACCAGGCGAACCGTATGGGGTTGCTGGAGTTCAAGTTCAGGTGTCTCTTCGATAACAATGAATCGTTCATTCATGGGGAGGCAGTGGAGCAATGTGTTGAGCGTTGTCGTTTTCCCACTCCCAGTATTTCCCGCGAGGAGGAGGTTGCAATCCAACTGAAGGGCCATTTCCAGATACACCAAAGCGTCAGGGGAAATCACCCCATGGTCGACCAACCATCTCGTATCCGTGGGCCTATGAATCATCCTCCGGATGGTGGCTTCCACGGGTTCAAGGCAGACAGGGGCGATGGAGGCGTGCATTCGCCCATACCCGGGGATGGGAGCGTTGAGGAGCGGGGTTCCCGTGCTCAATCGTCGACCCGTTTCAACGACCATCCGGTTGAGTAAGGTAATGAGGACGGAAGCGGATGTGAAATAGAGCGGCGTCTCCATCCAGCCGTGGTCCGTATGGTATACGCGCACGGGAAAGTCTTTTCCTATCCCATATATCCCAATTTCTTCAATCTGGGGATGCTGAAAAATCTCCGTGAGGGGGCCGGCATGAAAGGCATGCAAAGTGAGGGTATGCCCCATCTCCTCACGCTGTTGGGGATCCAGAGCAATGCGATGCTCCCGGCACCACTCCTCAAGGAGATCCTCCAATTGATCGAGCGTGGTGGGAGGTGGAATGGCATAAAACCGTTCGAGCACGGATTGGCAGACCTGCTTCTCTTCCGCGGACAAGGGAGGGAGTTGTGACAGGGGAAAATGGGAGTCATGGAAAGGATTGAGGTCCCAGCCTAAATCCTTATTTTCATCCCTCTTTCCCATTAGGGGGAAGGTGACCGAGAGGGTTTTAAGGAAACGGAAAACCCTATTATGTAGTATTTAGTTCGGATGCTGAACCATTCCTCCGGGCGCGTGTTCATATTCCACGGGAAACAAGTATTTGTACTCTGGCATCATCCTAAAGGTCGGGAATCCATCACCCCATTTGGAATCCCTCACGTAGGCAACGAGCAAAAAGAGGCAAAGGGTCGGGATGCCATGCATCCCGCCCACATTCTCCTAGTTTGGTTTTGGGTTTTCTCTTTCAAATTTTTTATATTTAGTTTTCCTTATTAGAAAAACACATCTTCCTAATCAATTCTAAACTTAGTTCCACTCCACCCCATCCCCCACTCTAATAATGAATTCCCGAATGGTCCCCGCGGGCAGTTCTACCACCCACTTCGCCGGCGCGGAAGGGGTGTAATTGAGTATCCATGGGCGGAGCGTCGCTATATCTACGATTTTTTTTTGGGCATCCAGGAATAATACATCGATGGGCATGCGCATGAATAGCATGTGCAGGCTCGCTCCCCTGCGGGTTTCCTTTTGAAGGTGGAACAGAAGGACATAATCGAAATCCACTTCATGTACCCCTATCAACCCCAAGCTTTTTTCCCAGAATGAACGCGCATGCTTCACGCGCTGGAGAAAAAGGGTGTTCCCTTTCCGGGTGATCATGGATTTTTTATTTTTGGAGATTGATGAATTGGAATTTTTTTTCCGTTGAAGATGGGTCATACTCAATGCACGCCTGCTTTCACTTTCTTCTTAATGGGTTGGTCTTCCAGCATCTCCAGGGGAGGGACTCTCAATTCCTCGATGGCCTCGCGCACCTCGCCCACCGTGGTATCTTTGGATGCAATTGGGTTGTTCCCTTTTTCCCCATCCTCATCTTCTTTCCCCCCCAATTCCCGTGAAAGTTCTTTAATCTCCCTAAGGCGCTGCTTGAGCTCCTGCAGTAGCTTTTCTCTCTGGGCCTTGTCCATGGGCCTCTCATCGTTTTCGGTCATACCTACCTTCTTCCGGGTCCCCAGAACCCGTATGAGGCACTCCTTTAAATGTTCCCTCCCCCTTTTTCCATCACGAGGAGCCCGTGGAACCACCTTTATGCCCAGCCTGTCTTCGATCGCCTTCATCCCTGACGGGAACCGCAGGTTTGCCCTATCGCAAGGACTGAACCTGGCCGACGCCTACCAATTAGGCACCCAGAAGTCGTGGGATGTCATGCAGTGGCTGGTCCAATATCCTTCTATCAAGGTAGGAACGTTTTACACCCTCTCCCTCGAGAACATCACCCGCTCCTCCACCGAGCTGAATATCCTTTTTTCTATATTCGAACGGGAGGCCGACCGCCTCCTTAAGGATGAACGATTCAAAACCCATGAGTTCGCGGTGAAATTCCTAGGGCGGTTGGAACATTTTCCCGACTCATTACGCTCAAAAATGATGACCATCCAGGAGCGTTCCCAGGACTATGCCAAGCGCCTCATTAACGTGGCCATCGGCTACAATGGAAGAGCAGAAATCGTGGATGCCGCCAAGAGGTTAGCGGAGGATGTCCGTATCGGGAAAGCCAATCCCTCAGACATCGATGAGGAGAGCTTCAAGGATTATCTGTATGGAAATTTCCAGGACCCGGATATGATCGTGCGCACGGGACACACGCAACGCCTCTCGGGATTTTTGACGTATCAGAGCGTGTACTCCGAGCTCTATTTCCTCAATAAGTTTTGGCCCGAGTTCGGGGAAGAGGACCTGCGCACCGCCATCCAAACATTCGAGAGCAGGGATAGGCGCTTTGGGAAATAGGATTCATTTTCATTTCAATCTCTCAGGGCATTGCCAAAATTATTCCTCCACCCTCGCTTGGTCGAAATCGATGACGACAACCTTAGGCCATTTCTTTCCATCTTTTTCTGCCCAAGTCACGATCATATTCCTGTAGTGCAGATGCCCATGAATGATTCGTCGCCGAATGAAACTCTTTTCGATAGATCCCATCTGACGCAATACTTCATTCCTCCACTTGCGTCCTGAGGGCCCACCAAGAAAATCAATGAGAGTGGGACCTTCAATCACACGACTATATACCAGTATGTCCCCCTCTGACACGAACCTATCCAACCTGTTTCTTCTGATCCGATGAGCACGCAACTTCCCATTTTTCCAAATAAGGGGTTCCACTGGAATGCCCGCTTTTTCCGCTGCAACCCAGGCTTTCAGATTTTCAGTCGATATCGCCCGGGCTATCACTTTCCCGAAAAGCTTTCCGCCGAAGGCGAATCCAGCCGATCCCGTTCGTGCAAGCCTCGCACGCCGAATCCTATTGGACGGGTCTAAAAAAGCAGCCAATTTGGGAAGATCCTCTTGGAGCCCAAACAACGTGAACGCACCTTTCGCTCCCAACACCCGAAGCGTTGCAATAGCTCTAACCCTCACAGAACGCCACGGATCCCTTACTAAAGGCCAAACTTTTTCCGCCGACTTTGGATTCCTATCATTATATACCCAATCCAACGCGGCATCGCGAACCTCCCAATTTGGGTTTCTCAGCAAAGACCATACAACCAAACGATCCGCTGGTCTCGGCTCCTTTGCGAGCATTTTGGTCGCGAACTTAACCGTTTGCGCGTTGACCCTTTTTTTCCTGATTATCCTCCGCGCCTCTTTTACCAACTGATGGGAGTCGATTATACGTAATGCCTCATACGCCATCATTTGCACTCGTTGGTTATTATACTCCAAAAATGGCACGACTGCATTACTAAAACGATTTGTCCTCTCTGTTTGAAGAGATATTAATGTTTCAGCGATAATCCCAGGATCATTACTTTCCAAATACGAGGTCACTTTTTGCACATACTCACTCGAATGCCCTTTCTCCCGCAACTGATCTAATTCATCTACTATTCTAGTCAGCCTCAACTCGTATAAAAACCGATGCCCTGAAACCTTCTCACTATCCGATATGCGTAGCCTCCTTGCCGATGGCTTACGCACCTGAATCTGCTTAGCTCTCCTGTGCCCCATATCCAAATCTCACAAAATCTTTATAGATAAACATTCCTGGCACCCTTGAAAACCCATATCCTCCAGCCCCATCTTGGCGCTCCACCCTCTCTTCCGGCAGTAAAATAGCCCATCATTCCCTCCCTTTTCCGTGGTGGGAACATGGTGCTCTATCTCCCCTGGAAAACCTTTTCAGAATTTGAGCAGAATCTTCGCGCCCTCATCCGCACGGAAGCCTCTCATGCGTCCACCCCCATCCCTTTTCTCCATTGCCAGCACCCCATGACGCGCGCCCTGCTCAACCAGAGGCACTGGCAGCCTTTTCTTTCCCACTTGGAATTGCTCCTTATCCACGATCCGGAGGACCTTCTTTACCTCCTCAAATCCCTGGGCTTTCGAAAAAAACTCGGCGGAAAAAATATCATCATCCTCTCTCCTTATGCTCATCTGTTGGAAGGACTATCCCTCCGCTCGGAAAAGGAATGGGTGGAAAACCTTCAGAGGGAAATAGCTAAGCTGGAAGAGAAATATACCATTCACGTGGTGGTAGCGGAGAATTGAAATTTTAAATCGGGCGCTATCAGCGTCGTCGATATGGGGATTTTCCTTGCCCTATTGGTTTTACTTCTCTTTTTTTATCCGCTTTCACTTTCAAAGGTCTTATTTTAGTTTTACCTGCAGGTAATCGGATATCTCTCCTTTTTCCTCGTCGTTGTTTCCGTGCCCCAATTCCTATTTGGAATCCGATACCGATGCGCTCATGCCCATCCGGCCCTTTCTCCCCGAATAACATGAGATGAGATTTTCCATCTCCCAATCCATAGGCGATGCGGCCAATATTGACTTGATTCTCCAAATTGTGTGCGAACCCGGCTGCCCATCTTCCCCATGCGTGCTCAACCCCAAGAGTGGTGTCCAAGTGCTTCCCATTATTCGCTACGATCAAAGAGGTCACCGGACCATTCCAGTTGAAATCTTTCTTGACAGCCAGTTGTTGGGAGCGACTTCCAAAATCGGGGACGAGAGAATAGTATAGGTTTGTATTACCAGGCAGCCCCCATTTGGAAGCGAGCCGGGTGAATGTATCCGTTGGAGTTCCGAAAACGCGAACGCCGAGCGTCACTTTTTCATTAATCAAACTCCCGGCGATTCCCATCGCCATGAATTGGGTTCCTGGGTTGTTGATATCGGTCGCCGTAAGATAATTCAAATAGGTCCCCTTCCACCCGGTTTCATGCCATCCCAGAACGGCTGGAACCAAGGCTGTCTCATTCGTTTTAGGATTGTAAATGGTATCGAAAGCCAAGAGGTGAACATTCGTTCCCGTGCGCGTAGGAGCCGAGCTCGGAGGGATTAACATTGGCGCTCGTTCCCCCGGCCCACCACGCTGGGGCGCGGTGCACGCAATCAACGCAAAGGGAATAATCCCGGCACGAAAAAAACGAAGTGTTTTTCTTTTTTGTATGGGGCGCATGGAAGGTGAACGCCCCCCCCTTTAAATCCTTTGGGTTGTCTCGAAATTATTAGGCCAAAAACTAGATTAATTTCTTCCCATCCTTATCAAAAAGGTGAATCACATTCACCGGGCAGGAGTCGGCGGCCTCTTTGTTAGAAACGTATTTGTCCTGGTCGATCTCCCTTTCTTCCAGGGTGATTTGCCCTCCTTCCTCAGTGTGCTTGCTTTCCTTGAGGTCGGATTTCCCGTCGACGGGGGACATCTCCCAATAGTCAGGGGCCACCGCGGCGCAGGCGCCGCAGCCGATACAGTTGGGTCGGTCGTGCTGGATCTTGAAATCGGACATCAAAAAAGTCTCCCTTCTGGCAAAGGTAACCAAAGGGAGACCCCGAACTGTTTTAAAGATATGGGAACAGTGCTCCAACCTTCCGTTGGTTCCCGAAAGGAATGGCATTTTGACGGTATTTATAACCGTTTCCACCTTGGGATTTTGAGGGAAAGCCCCGTCGTCTAGTGGTCAAGGATACGAGACTCTGACTCTCGGGACCGGAGTTCGAATCTCCGCGGGGCTATGAGGAGGCTCCTACTTCACAGGATGTCGTACGCTTTTTCGCCGGCCTTTTTCTAAAAGGCCGGTTCCCGAATCTCCGCGGGGCTATGGGGGGGTTTCTGCTCTACAGAAACCCGCACGCTTTTTCGTCGATCTTTTTAGGAAAAAGGTCGGTTCTTAAATCTCCGCGGGCTGTCCATTTGATGGAGAAATAGCTTATGGATAATCCATTGCTCGAGAAGAATGTCCTTTTCCTGACCATGGATTCGTGTCGGTTTGACACCATGGTCAAGGCCCAGGCGCCAACGATTAAGAGTATTGGGCCTCTTCGGATGGCTAAAACCCCCGGGACATTCACTATTCCCGCGCATTTGGCTTTCTTCACCGGCCATCTTCCCAACGTTTTCAAGGACCCCCTGCCGTATTATTCACAGCAAGTGAAAAAACTCTGGTTTGTTCGCCATTCCCCTCCATTGTTTTCTGGAATCAATTGTGGGATACCATTGTTTGGGCGCACTATTTTCGATGGGTATGCTCGGGAAGGATTCCACGTCCTGGGAGTGGGAGGGGTTTCTCCTTTCCATCCAGACGGGGTGCTTCGCCCCCATTTCCCGGGAGAATTTTTGTATTATGGATTGTCTTCCCATCAGCATCCCTTCCAATCCGCCCGCAAATCCCAGTTCGCGCTTACCCACGTCAATGAAATCGTGGACCATTTGTCACCCCATGATAAGTGGTTTCTTTTTCTGAACGCCCGGGAGACGCATTACATGTATGACACGGGGAATGGGATTCCTAAAAAAATACGGGACTATTTTCCGGCACTGAAAACCGCCTATAACCTCCGTGAGCATACGGGAATGGAATTCCCTTCCTGGTTGGGGAAACGCCTGCATCGCCTGCAGATTGAAGCATTGGAGACCCTGGATGCCCGTTTAAAGACATTGATAACTCACCTCCCCGGGGAACAGGATATCCTGATGGTCATCTGTGCTGACCATGGGGAGAATTTGGGGGAAACCTATTTGGGGAAACCCCGATTCGGCCACGAAATCGCCTCTCCTCACGTGATAAATGTGCCCCTCCTCATTGGCACGCGTAATGGAATGAGGCCGGGCGGTTTCAAACATGGGGATTGGCCCTCAACGCTTTAATACCACAAAACCCTTCCATGCGTCCGGATTCCTATGGCTCCGGATGCACCTTCTCATTCTACCAAAAAAACCAAATACATCGTCGTCACCGGAGGGGTTCTTTCGGGATTAGGAAAAGGGATCGCGGCGGCTTCCATCGGCCATTTGTTTGCTTCCGCAGGGCTAAAGGTCATCCCCATGAAGCTGGATGGCTACTTGAATGTGGATCCCGGCACCATGAATCCCATCGAGCACGGAGAGGTATTTGTTCTGGATGATGGGGGAGAAGTGGATATGGATTTTGGACACTATGAACGTTTTTTGGGGGTTACATGCAAATCCGAATGGAACCTCACCATGGGAAAGATTTACGATTTTGTTCGACAGAAAGAGCGGCGGGGCGATTATTTAGGAAAAACGGTCCAGTACATCCCCCACGTCACCAATGCCATCAAAGAGTTGCTTCATCAGGTGGTGGAGGAAGAGCATCCCGATATCCTTCTTATCGAAGTGGGGGGAACAGTTGGGGATATGGAAAACGAGTTGTATGTGGAGGCAGTACGGCAACTCCGGAAGGAAGTGGGGGAAACCAACATTGCTTACGTCCATTTGACGTATGTCCCCATTCTCTCCGCGGTGAAGGAACAAAAATCCAAGCCCACCCAGCAGAGCGTAGGTTTGTTACGCCAGCGGGGCATCCAACCCGATATCATCATTGGTCGGTGCAAGGAAAAACTTACGGATGCGGTGAAGGCCCGCATCGCCATGTTCTGCGACATCCGGAAGGAAGGGGTTATCACCGGCTTGGATGTGGATGACGTGTACAAAATTCCTATCGTGTATTACGAGGAAGGGATTCTCACCCAGCTCAATAGCAAATTGGGCTTGGATGCCAAACCCTGCATCCAGGATTGGGAACCCTTCCTCCGCCGCCACTCCGAGAAAAAGGCCCGCATTGCCATCTGCGGGAAATACACTTCATTAGGGGATTCCTATGCCTCGGTCATCGAAGCCATCCACCATGCGGCCGCGCACCAGGAAGTGGATCCCATCATCCAATGGGTGGAGACAACCGCTATTGAGGAAGGGAAGGTGACGGTGAGCGAGGCCCTGAAAGGGATAGATGGGATTGTCGTTCCTGGAGGATTTGGCGGGCGAGGCACTGAAGGAAAGATCCAGGTTATCCAATACGCAAGGGAGCACCACATCCCCTTCCTCGGGCTATGCTATGGCATGCAGTTGGCGGTCATCGAGTTCGCCCGCCATGCCTGCCACCTCCATAATGCGCATTCCTCTGAAATTAATCCCGGCACCCCCCATCCGGTCATTGACCTCCTCCCCGAACAGGTCGAGATAAAAGAAAAAGGCGCCACCATGCGTTTGGGAGGGCAGGATGTGGCCATCCAAATAGGAACGCGCGCCCACGCCCTTTTCGGGGATACCACGCGCTTGCGTTTCAGGCACCGGTATGAGGTGAACCCAAAATACATTCCGCTCCTAACCCAGTATGGGATGATCTTCTCCGGGAGAGCCCCGGAACGAGAAATAATGCAGGTCCTCGAACTCCCTAATCATCCTTTTTTCATGGCCACGCAGGCCCACCCCGAGCTGACCTCGCGCCCCGATAAACCCAACCCATTATTCCATGCATTCGTGGGCGCGTGCGTCCCGATAGAAAAAGTTCTCACGGAGCGACAGACACACAACCTGGGCCCGCATTTCCCGTAGAAACGGATCGCACACGTTGGCAGAATTGGATTTGGGCACTGGCCTTCTCATTCGAGTAATCGTAGTCCGGGAAGGCATTGGAGGGGCTGGGGAATACGGTGAAATTATACGAGCCATCCCCGCTGAAAGGATGAGCAACGGACACCGACTGCCCGGCCGGAATGGAAATGATCTGCGTCCCAATGAGCTGCCCTCCATCAATAGGGTCATCATCCCAGAATTCAATAGTGGCATTGGACGCATCCGCATTGCCGATGTTTCGTATGGTCGCCCTCACCGTAATGGTTTCGCCTGGCAAGGGATAGGAATTGGAAAACTGAATTGCATTCGGACCTATTTTCAGGTCCGGGGCCACGATGAGGGAGGTGGAAATACGCTCTTCCAGATAAAAGGGGGCCCCATTCCAAACCCCGTTCGCATTGATATCAAGGAGATAGGGGCCGGCGAGGCTTCCTAAATCATGCGGTGCGGCATAGAGCCCGTCATTCGCTCCCCCGTCGGAATGGTTGCCGTCGTCGAATAAAGGAATACTGTGGGTGACCCCGTCGGGTTGGATTAAAGTGGTTATAACCGTCGCGCCCAACCCCGGGGCATTCGTATTAAGATCAAATATCCGCGTGGAGATGACCATGGTTTCCTGGGGGAAGTATTCCGTTTTGTCCACGCCGGATTGGATTCCGATGGGTCGACCGATGTAGGCGATCATGTTGAAATCCGCTGGAGTAGCACCGCTGTACAGATTGGCCTGCGCCATCCAGATGCCCCCGTTGGCATCCAAATTTTGGGGATGCGTGATATGGAACTCCCTATAATAGACATTCTGGTCGAAAACGGAAGTATATTGCACCCCTGGAAAATTAAAGTAATTCCAGCGGGAAATGGTCCCTCCCTGCGGAAGAAGGAGGATAGGGTAGAAACCACCGGCGCGGGAGGTAGTGGCAATGGTCAAAACATCCCGGGGGAAGGGGATGGGAAAAACATCGATGGTTTGATTGGGATCCACTACCCCGCTTCCTTCCTTGATTTCCAATGATGGAGTTTGAGAGTGAGAAGCGAGGGATGCGGGGCAATTCCCCAGCGTCGTGTTCCCGTCCCGCATCAATGAAAGGATTTGCGTGAGGGTGGGGGCGTGGGAATAGTAATTGGGATCATACTTCCCGTGCACAACATCCGCAAGATAACATTGCGAGGTGAACGCCTGCACGCTGGCCACCGGAACGACATTGTCATTGGGAATATGGGAATCCGCGGGGTAGCAGAAAGAGGGCAAAAACTTGCATAAGGGCCACCGGGTCACCAAGGAATAGAGCCGCGTCCCCGCGATCCCGATGTGCGGAACCCCTTTGGAATCGTACGCCCGATTCAAAACATTGAGGAAAAAGGAATAGGGAATCATTTGATACCGGGCCGTATCTTTCGGGTCGTCCCCGCTCTTCATATTCAGCTTCTGCCCGAAGGGGTGGCGGGCCATGTTCGTTCCCTCATTGGGAGTGCCGAGCAGGAATAGACGATTAATATCCCCCCGATACCCATTGGAGGCGATGTATGCGCGCGCGGCCAATCCCCCCATGGAATGGCCCACCACGTCCACCTTCCTATTTCCCGTATTCGAATGGATAATGTTGAGGGCTTCCGCCATTTGATCCTTCAACGATCCAATGTCCCCGTTGTTGGGCACCAATCCCTTCTGACTCAAAACACGGCCCACGCGGTAGGTTTGGTAGCCCACCCGTCCAAGCAAGGTTTCCAATGGGTCCCAAATGTCATCGTCCGCATAGATGCCATGAACGAATAGCACCGGGAGGGGGATGGATTTTTTTTGGTATAATTCGCTTCCCCCGCTCGGGTGGTTTATACTGAAAACAACTTCCACCTGATTTTTTGAATCGATATCCATATTGACGCCATAAATCAAGCCCGAGGTGGATTGGAATATAATTTTTGAACTGTTAAGATAGAACAAGGTCCCCCCATCAGAATAGGCTTTATTATAGTAGACGCGAGTGGTGGTGCCGCTCACGTAATATTGAATAAGGTGGAGATCCCCATGAAAATCCGGTTTGATTTTCGGAGCGCTGTATGTGGATCCACTATTTCCGATTTGGGTGAACGGAGTCAGGGCGTTCCCGTCCAGGTCGTATTTTTGGTAATACCATTGCGTGCATCCAATATACCAACAATTATTCCGGTTACCCCAGATGAGGGCCAGATTCTGTTGGGGATCAATGAATACTTTCACATCATAAATTTCCAAACGGTAAATAGGAGGGTTGATGATTTGATTCATCAGCAGGTTTCCAACATTATCCAATCGGACCATCACGATCCGGTTATCCGGCCACGTCCTGTTTTCGCCCCATGCGGCGCTCACGAAGCCGTTTTCATCTACGTCGAGGGAGGGGCGATTATGATTACCTCGGGGGATATTCAGGCTGGTAGTAGGGATGAGTATGTTTCCCTCATCATCTATTTTTTGGAATTTTACAGAGGATTGGGGATATGGCATCTTATCAATCATGATCAAATGGATGTCATCGTTTCCATCTAGCGCCATTCCAAAAGAAGAAAACCCATTCGAGTCGTTCGTGATGGGAATAATAGGGGTCGCCATTTGGCCATCGGGGGAAATTTTCCGGTATTGGAGTTGGTAGGGGGAAATCACCCCGCTCAACCAAATCACATGGACGGCATCCGATTGATCCACTCTCAAATCGAATTCAGTGGTGTTGTTGCCGAGCGTGTTGCCCGATACCCGCAGAACCGTGCCAATGGGATTGCCTTGCGAATCCGTCTTCTTGTAATAAAGCGCATTTTCGATCCGGTCGCGCCACAGGATGTTCACATTATCCTGGGAATCCGTTTTCACGATTACAGATTGGAAGACCCAATTCTGGTCCGAACCAAGAATAACCTTTTCATCCTCCCAGCCGAAGGGTTCTCCCGCCGCGGGGGTGCCGAAAAGCAAACCTATTCCGAGAAGCAGGTAAAGGATTTTGGGGAGAAAGGCCATTATTATTTTTCCCGCCTTCCCCTATATAAATAATGTAGAAAACGACCCCTTTTGAGAAGGAATTGACCTCCTCCCCGCCCCATAAGGGCGTGGTCTCAGCCATTTTTTGATAAATCTTTTTCTAAAAAAAGTTGTTTTTGATGAAACTTTTTTCTAAAAAGTTTCCCCTCATTTCGCCAAGGCGAACCCGAGGGCTTCTGGCAGCAACGTGATCATCCGGGGGGTGCGGAGGAGTTTGCTTATGAATCTTGAGGGCTCGTCCATGTCGCCTTCCCGGGAGAGGAATTCTTCCATGCCCGCGTCCTTGAGCTTGAGGAAGAGCTTGTCCAAATAGGTATCAGTGAGGGATGCTTGATATTGGTGAATGCGGTGATGCAGCTCGAGTTCGCGAAAGATGGGGGCCATTCGTTTTTCGTATTCGGTGAGTGGGGTATCGTGCGCGATATTCTCCTGGATGACCTTTCCTAAAATGTCCGCGGCCTTGGTGTTCATGATAATGCCCCCGCCCGTGGTGGCTTTGGTCTGGAAGGCGGCGTCCCCCAGTAATACCAATGGGTCCGCGTAAAGTTTTCGGATGGGCCGCGCGCAGGGAATGAGAAAGGAGTTCTCGCTCTTCACGTGCACACTCAATTGTTTTTCCCGGATGAAATGCTTGAATACAGTGGCGGGATTCATCCCCATTCTACATCCTAATCCTACTTTGGCGCTCTCCTCATTCTCCGGAATGACCCACGCGAAAAAATGCGGAGCAATATCAGTGCCGAAATAGAGTTCCACCATCCGGGGGTCGAAGCTTCCCGCCACTTTCGCTTGGTAGGAATGGATGAAATCCGTAGCTTTCGACTCGATGCCCGCGCTCTTTCGGAGGCGGGAGTTCACTCCATCCGCGGCCACGATGATGCTTGCTTTCCGCACCCCTCCGCGTCCTTTATTCTGGGTAAATACACTATTCCCCCGCACGCTCATCACACTCGTGTTCAATTCCACGGTGGCGCCCGCGTCGAGGGCTTCCTTGTACAGGGTTTGGTCAAATTTTGACCGATCCATCACGTGCGCTACGGGTTCCTTAGATTCGATGCGAAGTTGAGTATTATTAGGGGAATACAATTTGGCACCATATATATGATTAGTCCGGCTGTCCGAAAGATCAAACCCCAGTTCCTTCGTATTGCGCGCGCTGATGAGTCCCGAGCAGTGTTCCGGTACCCCTATTTGGGGGTGGTCTTCCAAAACCGTCACGGGAATATCATTTTCAGCAAGCCGTCGAGCCACGCGCAATCCCGCGCACCCCCCTCCCACCACGATGACGGACTCCATAACCGGAAAGGCCGTGGAATGGTTTTAAACCCCACTCGGAGACCCGCACCCATTATTAGCTGGGAAAGAATAAGGATGGGATGAGCGGGGCGGGTGGACTCATCCTATTGGGTGTGGCCTTAGTGGTGGCCGGGGGAGCAAGCCAGTTATTCCTAAATCCTCCAAGTCGTACACCCGGCCACCGGCTTTTGCCTCACTGGGAGGAAGGACTCATCTATTCCCTCCTCTTGGGCCCCTTCATTCTCTTTCTATTGGGAAAAATGGGCTTTCGTATGTCCATCACCACCCTCCTGGTTTTGGTGTTGGCCGCCCTGCTGGGAGGGTGGATGCTCCGCTTTCGGGTGAAGCGGTGATGGGATGAGCGGTTGGATAATCCGCTTGAATGATGGAGATAATCCTATCCCACCATACAAGATAATTCATACAATGGTTTGAGATTTTTTTAATGGAAAATATTCCTCGGACATTTTAAAAAAAATACCAAGGGAGGACCAACCAATTTCCAATGTCCAAAGTTATCACCGCTTCCATTTAACCGTGCGGAAGGGAGTAGGTTCAAACCGGCTGGGCACGATGGGTTTACCATGCATCCTATCCGAGCGCGCGCTGCTCCAGAGGATAGGGTTGTCCATTCCGCGCGTATCCGTGGGAATCATGCGTCGTCCCATCAGGATGATGCCGGCAATCACGAGTATTCCGATAATGGGCATCGCCATTCCGGAGGCGGCCGATACTAATCCTGAAAATAATGAAGGCTGATCATCATTCAATTCTCCTTGCAGGATGGGCGGGCTTGTCCGGGCGCTCAATTGGGCGGCCAGGAATTCCGCCTCTTCTTGAGTGAACGAGGCAATGGTCTGATACGAGAATTCCACGGCTTCCCCTTCCCTTAAATCCAAGGCTTCAAACTGGATGATGGGATCATCCTTGAGGGTGGTGAATCCATGCTCGGATGTCAATTCCGAAGTGAAGTTGGCCATCGCTTTGGGCACGTTTTCTATCAACCGAATAGTCGAATGGCCATTGCTTTCGAGCCGATAGATGATCTTGAGAACATATTTCCCTGTTTCCGTGGGAGAAGGAATGATTTGGATGAATTTACTGACATTCCATTCGTCCATCAATTGGGTGGTTTCCGCGAGGGTGTCTTGATCCTCCGGGTTGAATCCCGCTTCCTGGAGGATGAGGGGGAGCATCCCGGAATCAATGGACATGAGTACTTCCTCATGGGAAACACTTTCCACAGGCGGAGCAGGCTCTGAAACCGGGGCGGCGGTGCGAGCCGCCGGATCTAAAATAATTCCCGTTTTCACGGCCGCGGAGCACTGGTCTGCAGTAAACTTGAGGGTGAATGTATTTCCGATTTCCAGTGGGATGGGTATGGTAGCCCCCCATGCCCGTTGGGACAGGTTGGTTTTCCCATGGTTTTGAGTCAGCTTTCCCGTGGCGAAAGAAGATAGTTCGCCTCCGGTATAGGATTGGGATGACTCCACTTCGACCACAATCGAATCCCCCGCATACCAGGGAGTCTCAACGTCAAAAGTGACGGCACACGCGGGGAGGGAGCCACCCGAGTTATTGGAGGAATCATTGTTGGTATTGTTATTGTTGCTGCTGCTCGCGCATCCTGAGGTTTTGGCTTCCAATCGGTCGCTCGCATTTCCTTTGTTTCCCGCCTTGTCAATGGCTTTCACCCAGAAATAATACGTGGTGCATTCATCCAGGCCAGTGATAGAAGTACTCGTCCCACTCGTGGTTCTGGACGAACTATCGGGAATGGATGAGCTGGTGCTCCGATAGACTTCGTATTCCTTGATCCCGGATCCGCTGTCCGATCCTGAGTCCCATTCGAGATCGATGGCTTCATCATCCACCGAATCCAACTCAAGATCATTCACTTTTCCGGGAGGGGTCACATCGTAGTACACATTCTTGGTTTGAGTAGGCGATACGTTCCCGGCGCGATCCGATACATAGGTCTCAATGGTTCGGGACCCCTCTCCCGAACTGCACCCATTAGAAAGAATACTGAATGAATCGATGTTCACATTGTGAGTCATTTCGGTAAAATTCCCGCTGGTACCGCAGCGCATATACAGCTTATCGATTCCCCCTGCGTCGCTGGCGGATAATGTGAATGAAGGAGTGGGGTCATTAGTAAATTCAGCCACCGAAAGAGTGAGGGTGGGAGTCGTAGTATCAATGGTAAAAGGAAACGTTTTCGTCTCCTCATTCCCCGCCAAATCTTTTACTAATGCCACGAGCGAATGGCTCCCTTCCCCTAACGGGGAGGAGGGGGTGAATATCGCTTGGTTGCCTTGCAAAGTAGAATTGGTGGCCGTCCCATCGAGGGTAAGGACAAAAGATAGGTCATCGATGCCACTTAATACGTCGTCCACATCAATGGTAAACGTGAATTGGGTTTGTGTCGTATACCCATGCGTGGGAATGGATGGACTGCTCGTGAGGGTGAGGGTAGGTTTCAATGTGTCCACTTGGACAGCTGGTCCCACCCATTCGGTTTCATTCCCGGCTGCATCCATGGCTTTCACCAGGAGGAGACCGTCCACATTCTCGAGAGCAATGGTCCCAGGGAATGAAATGTAGGCCCCTAATTCGATGGCGTAATGCAACGTGCAAGAGGAGGTATCCGTGCAGGTCGCAGTGAGTTGGATGGGACTATTCATCCATCCTCCCGCGGATGGATCGGGAATAAGGGTGGGGGTGGGCAGGATCGGGGAAATCGTGTCCAATACGGTTTCCCCAAAATCCACGCCATCCGAGGCCCCTTGGAAAAAGGCTTCAATGAAAAAAGTGACATTCCCATCATTCAACCCATTCGGGATGGCATCCCAGGTATACGTGCAGGGGCGCGGCGTGATATAATCGGAAGGGTTTCCGCATAAATCATTCGCGAGGAGACGCGTGGATAGGGCGGTGGCATTCGCCAACGTACCATCATTCCCCGCCCACATCACGAGTTTAAGTTGATCAGTAGAATTCAGATCCACATTCATCACGGTGAACGAAATGTCTATTCCCCCATTCCCGGGGTTGACATACGCAGGAATAGCCCCCATCTCAACCGTTGTCAGGGCATGGGCCCCAACCCCCAATGATAGGATGATAGCTAAAAAGACGATTCCCCGTTTCATGTGATAATTCCCCCTTAGCCTTTGTTACACTTCTATCATTTAAAAGCGTGTTGAATCCCATTTGGAATAAGCCCCAAATGTTTACGGGACGACGAAGATAAATGAAACAAGTAATGTAGAAAAGAAATAGATGGGGTGCAGAAGAATAATTAGGTAAGTCAATTAAGTAATTTTTGAATGGCAATGTGGGAAAAAAAACCAAAGGAACAGGAGCGTGGAACACATGGCACTCGAGTGGGCGCGGACGGTATTCTTCTTGGGCCTCCTAACGGGCTTGCTCATTGTCATTGGAAATATCCTCGGTGGCACGGAGGGTATGATCGTCGCTTTCATCTTCGCCGCGGTCATGAATTTCGTTTCATACTTCTTCTCTGATAAGATCGTCCTGGCCATGTACCGCGCCAAGCCCGTGGAAACTACTACAACTCAGGGGGCGCGCATCGAACGATTGGTCACACGCGCGGCCGGGAAGATGAATATTCCCATGCCCCGGTTATATATGGTTGAATCCAAATCCCCTAATGCGTTCGCCACCGGAAGAGGGCCCAAGCATGCAGCCGTGGCGTTTACGGGGGGGATTTTAGATCTGTTGGATGATGAGGAATTGGAAGGGGTCATCGCCCATGAATTGTCGCATGTCAAAAACAGGGATGTGCTCATCTCTTCCATCGCCGCGACCATTGCGGGAGCCATAGGAATGCTGGCATTCATGCTCCAATTCGCCGCATTCGGGAGTAGGAATGGGGAAGGGAGAAATCCCATTGGACTATTATTGATGGCCATCGTGGTGCCCATCATCGCCACGCTCATCCAGCTCGCCGTATCGCGTTCGCGTGAATATCATGCGGATGAAACCGCCGCACACACATTGTCAAATGGCAAAGGTCTCGCGCGGGCTTTAGGCAAGCTCGAGCGGGGCATTCACCACCACCCCATGCGTTCTGCCAACCAGGGCACGGCCCACCTCTTCATCGCCAATCCTTTTTCAGGAAAGGCCTTGCTAGGCCTTCTCGCCACCCACCCCCCGATGGATGATCGCATCGCCCGGTTGGAAAAGATGACGTTCGACAAAAGATGAAGTCTCACCCGCTCAACAAAGGGACAGTCCGGGTCCTAAAAAACCAACCCCATCCACCCATTGTCTCCTCCATGCGAACAACCCATTCCTTTTACCCATGCGGATGGGAGTTGGTACTATTTATTAGGTCCAAGGGGATGAGAACGCTATGAAATGGTCCTGGCTCTCCTTCCTGGTCACGCTGGCTATCTTATACCTGGCCGCGACTCGGTTGGATTGGGTCTCGTTGTGGGATGCCCTCTTCCTGATCGACCTGTCATTAGTAGCCATGGGCATGCTATTCTGGGTTTTCCTCATGATCTGCAAGGGACTAAAATGGAAAACCCTCGTGGGGGCCTTGGGAGGAAAAATAGGGATGTGGGATTCCATGAAAGTGTTGTGGATTGGATTATTCGTGAGTGTCATTACCCCCGGTCGTTTAGGTGATTTCGTGCGCGCCGCGTATGTGAAGAAAGACTTGTCCACGGGCGGGGGAATTATGGCGGTGGTGGTCGACCGCATGATGGATGTGCTGACCCTCCTCCTGTTCGCCACGCTCGGACTCCTATTCCTTTCACAGGAGAAAGGGATCAATCTCCTGTCCCCCCCGCTCATTTTAGGATTCATCATTGGGGCGTTCGTGGGGGCCTATTTGATGCTCAATCGTCGGTTCGCCCGACGCATATTCCCCCTTTTCATGCGCATCCTCCCCCCCACTTATGCCCAGATGCTCCAAAAATATGGCCGGCAATTCTTTGACAGCCTCCCCGCTCTCAAAAAGAACACGAATGCCATTTTCCTGACCCTGCTCGCCAGTACCGGCGCGTGGATTGGATCTATCTTCTTCGGGTGGTTTCTGCTGCAATCCTTCGGATTCGCTGTTCCCCTTGAAGTGGCTTTGTTGGTCGTCCCCATCATGTCCCTCGTTGAAATCATCCCCATCGGGGTCGCGGGATTAGGAACACGTGAGTTGGCCGTGGTCATCGTATTGGGGGCGTATGGCATTCCTCCCGAGCCTGCTGTATTATTTTCCCTCCTCTATTTCACGTTGGGATATATCCCCAGCTTCCTCATTGGGGCCTGGGCCTTCAATACGCACCCTATTCCCATCGAAGGGGGCTTGAAAGGCCTCATCGCCAAATACCGTTCTCCCCGCGGGTGACTATTATTTTCCTCATTCAAATAAAATCCACAAAAATCCCAAAATGACTTCCTCCCCACCTTAAAGGGTGGGGTATCCAACAAATAGAAAACGTCACCTGCTCGCGTGATCGCTCGCCAAACAATGGGCGACGAATGTCGCCGGCCAGTTTCGGCTGGCCGCTGCGATTTTGGTCAACCTTTTCCTAAAAGGTTGAGGGCGAGGAATCCACCTTTTTCCCCGGGCTTTTTTCTAAAAAGCCCGATTCAATTCATTGACCCCGGTAGACCAGGAACCCGTCTTTCTCATAGAGGAGCACATGATCCGGGAGGAGAGGGAATACGGATGTATTCACCACGATGAATGCGGCATCGAATTCTTTTACACATGAAAGGCACCGGTTGGCCAGGGTTTCCTGGAAGCGCGCGGCATCCTGGGATAACATTAAGGTCGCCTCATTCGATACGGTTTGGAAAGTGAGACTCGAGAAATAATGCGTGCTCTTAAAATCAAATGGAAGCATGCCCGCATACTCCCCCATTTTCCCGTGGCCGGGGGACAGGAACAATACTTTGGATCCACCCGCTTCTCTATTTCCAAACCACTCCGCGAACCGCGCTTCCGCAATGGTCGCTTTGGATCCGTAAATAAAATGGGTCGCGCTGGAGGACGTGGCCCAGATTCCGAGGATGAGGACGAGAAGAATAATCCCCGTTTTCTTCAAATGTATTGGAGAAACCCCCGAAAATATACCTCCGGTGGCGGCAAGCATAACCCCGATGGCGGCCAGATAAATCATTTTTCCCCCGAAAACGAATGCGGGAAAAAAACCTGCTAACCCGTAACCTAAAACCCCTCCCCCCACCAAGAGGGCCGCAACCCGCTCCCAATCCCGCGGTTTCCTTTTTCTATGAAAGGCCGCCCAGATCAAGACCCCCACCCCCAAGAGGAATGGAATTATTCCCACCAGGGAAGGGATGGCAAGAATGGTTCCCAAAGAGGGAATGCTATTCCCAACTATTCCCCCCATCCCTTGAATTTGTCCAAGGAGGGGAATGTATTGAAAGATTAGCGCCGGCAAGGCCACGATTCCTATCCCGACCCCACTCCTTACCCAATCCCGGATAGGAAGTCTATTGAAAATCCCATGAAAAAGGAACCCCACCATACCCGCATACGGGTGGGCCAGGAAAGCGGCCCCCAAACTGAGGGTTGACCAACCAGGGGAGGGTTTCCATAACCAGGCGGCCCCCAATCCCAAACCTATGCCCAGGAGAAGCGGGTATTCCCCGGTGAGCAGGCTGAGAAAGGGGATCCTTAGCCCCAGGAAGAGAAGGGGGGCCAGGACAAAAACCTCCTTCCTCGGAATGAAAAAATGAATCCAGCGCGTGGCATAAAAGAGGAGCAATAGAATTCCTATCACCCCTCCCGCCCATGCGAGGAGATGAAGGGGGGTGTCCAAGAATGTGAGCTGGGAGAGGAGTACCGGTAGCCCCACCGGATAGGAAAAGGGGATGCTGGGGTGCGTGGGATAGGCCAGGGGGATGCGATTTTGAATGGATTGGGTCGCGAAAACCGGAGCCACATCCGCACTAAGGTCAAATCCGCCCTGGAGACCGAAAAGGATGAACGCCAGGGCGCCAAACAGAACGATTATCCATATTCCCAAATAGTGTATTCCTGTTTGAGAGGTGGGCACCACATGGCGGTGGTTCCTGAAATAAAAAAACCCCATTCCCAATGCAAGAAGCAGGAGAATGGGATGCAAACCAAGCGTGTAACCAAAAAATACCGAGAGCACGACCCAGGCGGACAAGGCGATTACTCCCGCATCGAGGATGACCGTCCATGGAAAGCGGGGTAACATAAGATCATTCATGCCTCAAGCACTCCTCAATCGCTTTTAGAGGTTCCCGGAAAATATCCCCATAGTCCCGCTGGAATTTTTGGGGGTTAACTTGATACGAAGAACTAATGGCTGCGCCGCCATGAATGAAGGAGGGGATGGGAATGCGGCTGGCGCGGGAGAAAAGCCCAATTCCTTTTAGGGGGGCCGATGGAAGAGAAAAAATCGTTTTGTTTTGGTGATGCACGCGAAGGGAGGTTTCGACGCACGCCCGCAAGGTGGCTCCGGTCAGAGGACACAAATCATAGGTTTCGGGGACTCGGGGGAAATTTTTGATCAGCTTCAGCAACGCATGCCCGATGTCCTCGGCGTGCACCGGATGCACATCCCCTTTCCCCCCATCGGGAAGAAAAACAAATGGAAATGGAGTTTCGGCTATCCGCCGGAGCAATCGAATAAATCGGGTTTTTTTTCCATAAACCAACGTGGGTCGGATGAAAAGCGTTTCGTACCCCGCTTTAAGTACCTGGGTTTCCATCTCCAGCTTGGACCGCGCATACGGGGTCAAATAAGTATGAGTTACAGCCGCGGTGCTGGCGACAATCGTTTTGGAGCATCCGGCTTCCCGAGCTGCTTTTAACAATTCAAGAGTACCTTGCACGTTCACCCGATGCAATGCTTTTTCATTCGTTGATTTAGTCAGGGCACCCAAATGAATAAGGACATCAACCCCCTCCAGGTTTTTCCTGAAAGACAATAGGGAAGTCAAATTCCCCTCTACCCAAGTGACATCGGAATGAGTAAGTGGAATGGTTCCGCGGTGAAGCGCCACGACATCGTGATGCTGCCCAAGAATGGGCAGGATGGTTTGTCCTATTTCTCCCGTAGCGCCGGTTAGGAACACTCGTGGCATGCTCCATTTTAATAGGTCGGGGATTTAGAACCCGTATGCCCACTCCCCGACGCAGAGTCGATATCCTCATAGCCGTCTATCCTGGGAATACGGAGGATATCACGCGCAACTTCCCCCTAATCCAAAAAGCCTGCCGTGAAACCCTCCCCTTTGTCAGATGGCGAATAACATTGGCCTATAATGGCCATCCTTCCTCCCTGGAGGAGATAAAACGGCTCGCCCAAAATGAGAAGCATGTCCGGGTGACTTACGTCAAAAAACCCGGGAAAGGAATGGCCTTGCTCAACACCTTGATTCGTACCGACGCCGATATCGCGGCTTACATGGATGCGGATCTCGCCACTTCCCTAAAAGACCTTCCCACCCTTATTCGTGAAATCGAAAAGGGGGCGGATTTGGTGGGCGGCTCGCGATACCATCCCCAATCTAAAATTACACGGGATCTCATCCGACGAATCGTGTCCTGGTGTTACACCCGCATTCTCTTGCGTGTATTCCTAGGAGCCCGCTTCACCGATCCCCAATGCGGGTTCAAGGCAATGAGGATGAAATCAATGATTCCCATCCTCCGCCAGGTGGAGGATTCCTGGTTCTTCTTCGAAACAGAATTTACCTACCGCGCGCAACAAAAAGGGTTGCGCATAGTCGAAATCCCGGTTGAATGGGAGGAGCGTGCTAACAGCTCGGTAAAATTGGTTCCGACGATTCTCAATTTCACCCGAAACCTTTTGCGCTTGCGGGGGGATTCTGTCAATTCATTGAAAAAACCAAATTCGTTGAATAAACCAGTATGGATGGAACCGGTAAAAGTAGTCGTGGACGCCCCTTATGCTCGTTGATCGCCTATCCCTCGGATGGCATCCGCCACATACGCGACTTGATCATCGGTCAAATTGGCCCCCATGGGAATCATGAGACCGGTCGCGGAACAAATATCGCTATTGGGAAAATTTCCTTCCGCCCGATATGGAGGTTGAACATGCACCGAGTAAAAGGCCCTGCGCGTGTCGATGTTCTTCTTCCTCAATTCGACGGCCAATTCATCTCGAGATATGGGAAACTCATCCGTAACGAGGATTTGATACATCCAATAGGAATGAGTGGCATATTCCCGTACTGTGGGCAGGATGATTCCTTTTACCCCCGATAATAGTTCAGAATACATTTTGGCAATCCGGTGTTTACGTTCCAAAAAGGCGTCAATCTTCTCCAGCTGCGCCACTCCAACGGCCGCTTGGAGATCCGTCATACGATAATTATACCCAATCACTTCATGCCAATACCTTTTTTCAGGCCGCATTCCATGTCCACGCTGCAGCCGGCATGTTTCGATAAATTCGTGATCGTCGGAGAGGATCATTCCTCCTTCTCCTGAAGCGATGGTCTTGTTCCCATAGAAGCTAAAGAACGAGATGGGCGCGAGCGATCCGGCCTTCCTTTTCCTATAAATGGCACCATGCGCTTCAGCCGCGTCCTCGATAACCCGAATGTCATGCGCGGCCGCAATTTCATTTATCTCATCCATGTCCGCCGGGTGACCAAGCATGTGGACAGGCACAATGGCTTTGGTGCGAGGAGTAATGGCTTTCTCCACCGCCACCGGGTCGATATTAAAAGTGTCCGACTGCACATCCACCGGAACGGGCTTGGCACCCGCATGCAGGGCCATACTGGCAGGAGTAATGAAGGTGTTGTCTGGCACGATGACCTCATCCCCGGGTCCAATGCCCAAAACCTTGTAGATCAGATACAGCGCATTCGTCCCGTTGGAGACGGCGCACCCGTATTTCATGTCGCAATATCCAGAAAAAGTTTTCTCGAACCGTTCCACGAAGGGTCCTCCCCCCAGCCATTTGGATTCGAGAACTTCTTGGAGGTATTTCAGTTCGTTTCCGGCATAGGTGTATTGGGTAACGGGGATCAGATTCATGCTAAACGTGAGGGCGCAAGGGCATTAAATCCATTGGTTTAAGTCGAGGATTGTACGAGAACGCTGTTGTTTGATAGGCGATTATTTTCCCCGGCGTGGAGGTTTTCGCGGCCCCCGCTCATTTCCAGGTTCATGCCCGCGTCCACGAAGTGATTTGGGGGTTTAAAAATTGCCGAGAACGACTCGTTCTTGTTTTTCGGACCATTCAATTTCTTCCATGCGCTTATTCATGTTTTCCTTGAATACTGGTTCCATTTTTTTATCGTAAAAATCAAGTACGGCTTTAGCGAGTGCTTCGGGGTCCTTGGGAGGAGTTAGATATCCTTCCTTTCCATCCGTAATCCAATCCACGTTTCCCCCGACCGCGGTACAAATAACGGGCACCCCAAAACCCCAGGATAAAGGTATGATGGCCGATTCGGAAATATTTAGGTACGGCATGACCACCACGTCCGCAGAATAAAACACACGCGCCCGGTCGTCGCCCGCCACATACCCTTCGCGGATGAGAATGTGATCTTTCAGGTTGAGTTTTTCTATCTCGTCAAAATACTTTTGTCTATCTTTCCAGAAAACCCCTTGTATGACCAGTTTAGTATTGGGTTTGTCTTTCAGTATGCGGGGCATAGCCCGTATGAGGTAAATCAATCCCTTGTAAGGGCGGATAAATCCAAAAAATAAAATTATGTCGTCTTTTACTCCCAACCATTCCCGCGATTCTTTTTTGGAAAACACTTTGGCTTCGGACGCGGGATTGGAATACGGGGGTTCGATCCAGAACTCCACTTTCTTTCCGGGCAACTCCGCTTCCACCATTTTTTTGTCCGCACTGGACATGGCGCATAAGTAGTCGGCTTTATCCAGAAACTTTTTGGCCAATTCCTTGTGCAGTCCCGAGAAGGTTTTTCCATGGAAAAATTCAACGAAGCCCATTATTCTTCCCCTCCCATGTGGGGGAAAACGTTCTGAAGAATAACACCTGTTTTAGTGTTCTTTTTGATACGGTTTTGGATGTACCAAAAACAGGGCATCAAATAAGTAGTCCACCATTGAAAAAGAACTCGATCCGGTTTTTCTCTAATAATATAATCCGAAGCATCTTTCCACGTCAGGGGGTTGGTTCCATCCAACAGGGCCACGGTTTTGAAATTGGGATTTTCGCTGGCCCCTTTTTCATGAATGTCCTTGAACATGAAAGTGGGATAAATTTTCTTGAATGAGATAGCGGTAACATCATGTTTCTTCGCCAGATTCTGACACAACTGCGTACCGGAATGCGAAATTCCTCCTTTGAACGGGGCTACGGGTCCAATAACAAATATTTTCATTTAGATTTACTCTTTGAGACGATTTATAACCATGACCCATCAGCCCAAATTCTATTTTATATATGGGGACATTCCATAAGGGAACATGCCCACCCCTTTACGCTATCATGGATTCTCCCAGCGCAAACTCACCGAGAAATCCCCCACTGGAAAGCGCCGCCTGTCCCAAAAAGGAAAGAATCTTTTATTAGGAAAACGGATCCGGGAGATCCGGCGAATCTTCAATTCCCCTAATCCTGTTTTGACGACCAATCCCAATATGGAAAAAGCCCGCACTCGGGTGTGGGAGGTATTTTCAGGTAAAAGACCCGCGATTGAGATATATGAGGCAATGCATGATGTCATTTTAGAGCAATTGAAAAGGAAACTCCTTTATCATCGGAACCTTGTAAATTTGATTAACTATTCAAAGAAGGTGTACGACCATTATTCGATCCATTTCAAAAATGAGAGGCAATTTGGATTGGCTCATGAGATGTTGAATATCTACCGGCAACACAAAGAGATCGAATATTTATCTTTGGAAGGATTGCAGAAATTGGAGTACGCCCTCCGTGAGTCCACCCAATTAAAAAAAATGGTAGAAACCGGGCAACTTAGGCAGAAGGATGCCAGACGGTTTATCGCGTTTATTCGTTCCGCTCCTCCACAGTCTTTTTTCCTTGAAGATCCCAAGTCGGCAGATAAAAATAAAATGTGATTCCTCAAGAAATGGAATGATTTCAATTCCAAATTAAAATAGTCGATTTATCCTTAATCAAGAATGCGTTCGATGGTGTATTTGAGGACTGGAGTCATTTTTCCCTTATTTCGATGGTAGAAGGCCCGCAGGGCCGTCGGGTTATTGGGAATGAGCATGAAATGAGTGGCTTCCCATGCTTCGCTTGGGGACGTTTTCAGCGAATATCCTTTGTCGGCATTCTTTGGATCGATGGGGCGGAAATGGTTGCGGATGAAGGACTCCGCATCCACCCCCAACTTGGCGGGCTGCACGACGTTGAGGCCAAGCCCTTCCGGTTCGAGTGTGATATGCGTACCCAATGGCTTTCCGAAGGTGAACTTTTTCCCAGTAACCCCTAACTCATCCCTCAATTCCTCTGTCACGTTTTGCCGAAGCATCTTGTTGGTGGCCCGGCGGGGTTTGGCATGAAATGGAACGCCCCCGATCATATGGTAATACCCGGGATAGGTACGCACCTTCTCGCTGCGAAGGGCCAAAACGATATATTTCTCTCCGATAGTCAACCAGGTGGACTGTCCGAATGTGATGGGCACGTGTTCTGGGATGGCGAGTACACCATGCCCGCGTGCTACAATTCTTTGGTAGTCGTCCCGTATCCGTTTCACGTCCGCCAATGCTTTAGGTTCCTTTTCCCGCAACCGTTTGAGGAAATTAATTATCCATTCGTAATTGGAGGGAATCATTTTAATTCTGATGGAGGAGGAACCGCCCCTCCCTTTTGCAAAACGCACCGACGTGGGTTAGAATATGGGTTTCCCCCGGGATACGGGATAGCCACGGGACAGATCAAGCGTCTTTCGTCCTCCGGTGCGTTTTCTCCCGGAGGTTATGCGGACGTGGGTCTTTCTCATCGTCATAGTTTTAAATCCATTAAAATCGTCGGGTTTGATGGGTTGATTGTTTAGGCACAGGAAGCCACCTGCCCATTTCACAATTTGGTATAATTTAAGGTTAACTCCTGGGTTGTATACTTGACTCGTGATTCAAAAACTCAAAAAAAACCTACTTAGATACGTTGGTATTTCGACGCGTATTTGGCGAAGATGCTGTTCTCGAAGTGTTCCTGCATGTAGCGGGTGGTTTGGATGAGGTCGTCGAATGTCCCGGCATCGATCCACCCATTTTGGAGCTTGGTGGTGGCGAGGGTCTTCCGGGAGAGGTAGCCATTGTAAAGGTCAGTAGATTCCAATTCACCCCGCTGACTAGGTTTGAATGTGCGGATGAGATCGAACACGTGGGGGGTAAGCATGTACATCCCGGTCACCACCCACTGACTCGGAGGCTGGGGGGATTTCTCAATGAACTCTTTGACGTCTCCTTTCGCATCGAATGCCACAACGCCACTCTTCTGCGCCGCCTCGGGAGTGGCCTCCACGAGCACAAGGCGACATTCCTCTTTCCCTTTGGCGAATGTCTGAACGTGCTCCCGCATACTGTCAAGGAGGATGTTGTCTCCATGGATGGAGACGAATTTTTCCTTGCCCACAAAGGGTTCGGCAATTGAAATGGCATGCGGGATCCCCCCCGGAAACATCTGCACGCGATAGGTCAAGTCCACCCCAAATTCCCCCCCGTCCCCAAGCAAGTCGATTAACTCGGGCAGCGTGTCGGGACCCGATACCACAAGAATCTGGGTAATGCCCGCATCGATAAGGGTGTGCAGGGGGTAATATATCATGGGCCATTTGTAGATGGGAAGGAGGTGCTTGTTCGTCACTTTCGTCAGCGGACGCAGACGCGTTCCCGATCCGCCAGCGAGAATAACCCCTTTCATGCGCGTTCTCCCACCTTTGCCATCGTATTGGGAACGAATGACGCTTTCGCCGTAAGCAGAGGCGTCCACCAGGAAGGATGAGCAACATACCAATCAATGGTTTCCTTAAGTTTCTGATCGAAAAGGGTATGCTGGGGCGTAAATCCCAATTCCTTTTGGATCTTGGTGATGTCCAAACTGTACCGCCGATCATGACCGGGCCGATCCGGCACCGAGTGGATCATGTCTTCCTTCTTCCCCATGAGAGCAAGGATTTTCAGTGTCAATTCGCGGTTAGTCATCTCGGTTCCCCCACCGATGTTGTAGACTTCTCCTTTCTTCCCTTTCTCGCGCACCAATTCAATCCCAAGGCAGTGGTCAAGCACATAGAGCCAATCCCGCACATGCTGACCATCCCCATACAAAGGGACTTTTTGTCCATTGAGGAGCTTGATGACGAAAACCGGGATCACCTTATCGGGATACTGGTAGGGGCCGAAGTTATTAGAGCAGCGCGTGATGGAGACATCCAACCCATATGTTTCGGAATACGCATAAGCCAATCGTTCCCCCCCCGCTTTGGAAGCCGCATAGGGATTGCGGGGATTCAGTAGGCTTTTTTCGGTGAAACTGCCTTCCAAAATATGTCCGTATACCTCATCGGTTGAAATGTTCACGAATTTTTTGGCATCCTGTTTCCGCGCGGCCTCGAGCAAGGCATGCGTCCCCATCACATTTGTTTTGAGAAATAAAGATGGGTCCACGATTGCTTTATCCACTTGCGTTTCGGCCGCGAAATGCACCACCTGATCGCACCCATTTATGGCCTGATTCACTATTTCAGAATCGCCAATATCCCCATGGATAAAAATATACCGAGGGTCCTTCTCGATATCCTGGAGGTTTTCCTGGCGCCCCGCGTAGGTGAGCTTATCGAGATTCACAATCTCATCGTCGGGATAGCTTTTCAGATGTTCCCGGATGAAATGACTGCCGATGAAACCGCAGCCGCCCGTTACCAGTATGCGCATAGAAGGTCTCTCCCCGGATAGGTTCAAAAAGCATCCTCCCCAGAGCGCGTTATATAGGCTATTGGTACAAGCCTCTCCTCTCTTGGGGGAGATTGGCTGGATGAGGGATTGCTTTTAATAGACCTTCTTGGCCCATCCTAGTGATGCGCACGTCAGCCACTCTTCGTTCACGTGAAAGAAACGACCTCCTTACCCCACCTAAAGGGCTGACGCTCGTCGTCATGATTCCAGCCTACAATGAGGAACACACCATTCACCAGGTCGTTGATTCCATTCCCCGCCAGATAAGAGGAATTGACGTGGTCATTCCCCTCGTCATTGATGATGGGAGCACCGATCATACGGCCACCCGGGCCACGGAAGCCGGGGCGGTCGTCGTCTCCAATGCCACTAACCAAGGGTTGGCCTATTCTTTCCGGAAAGGGGTGGATACCGCGCTCCAATTGGGTGCGGATATCATCGTGAACACGGATGCTGACAACCAATATGATCAATCCCAAATCCCTGATCTGATCGAACCAATATTGCGTAAACGGGCCGACATGGTGTTAGGATCCCGGTTCAAGGGGCATATTGAACACATGTCATTCGGCAAGTATTGGGGGAACCGTCTGGCGACGTTGGCAGTGAACGTCGTATCGGGAGGGAATGTGAGTGATGGGCAAACGGGTTTTCGAGCCTTTTCCAGAGATGCCATCCTCCGGTTGAATGTGCTTTCCAATTTCACGTACACCCAGGAGACCATCCTGGAGGCAGTCGACAAGAACCTGGCCATCGAGGAAGTTCCTATTACCTTTCGCAAGCGCGTGGACCACAACCGCCTCTTCGGGTCTATATGGACCTATGCCCGGCGCGCCAGCTCCACACTCATCATGGGAATGCTCCGCTACCACCCCATGCGCACCTTCTTCACCATAGGAGGCCTGGTTGTGCTCGCGGGGCTCCTTGTTGGAAGCCGGGTAATCCTCCAATTTATCGCCACCGGCGCAGTTGAACCCTTTCTCCCGAGCGCCGTCTTTACAGTATTATGCATCCTCTTGGGTGTTCAGCTCGTCTTAATGGGTTTGGTTGGTGCGATGCTCAAACAGCAGCGCCAATTGATCGAATTACAGGTAGTAGAACAACGGAAAAATATTCACTCGCCTCTATTGGGAATGCGAACAGATAAATAGGCGGATTCCCCCAGATATCCATGGAACAAAACTCTCTCTGCTTGATTTCCCCTCCCTCCCGCGCCCATAGCACACGCCCTCCTTTGGGTTTGATGACCATCTTAGCCTATCTCGAAAAGAATGGGATCCGCACCGAACTGATCGATATCAAAGTGGATGACTTGAAAGTGGTGGAGTTGGGATCTCCCAGAGCCCAGGAAATAGAGAACCAGATTTTCGACAAGGTTAAACAACTCAAACCCCGCATGATCGGGTTGAGTGCCTATACGCATGAGGTCTCCTATATTATCGATTTCGCTAAACGGTTGAAGGAGGTGTGGCCCACGACCATCATTGTGGGAGGTCAGCATGCGTCTTTGGCCCCTCAAGATTTCATTTTCGAAGACAGCCCAGTGGCATTTGCAGTAATCGGGGAGGGAGAAGAGACCTTTCGTGAGCTATGTCAAACAATCCTGGAGAATAAACCTTCTTCTACCTACGATCACATCCAGAGTCTCGCGTTCTGGGATGGAACAGTAATGAAAAAGACCCCACTTCGTCCTCTTATCGAACCACTGGATGAGGTTCCCATGCCAGCCTATGATCGGGTGGATATGGAATTTTATACGCGCCCTCATCCCTACGCCATCCGATACCTTCCCCTTTCCTCAATGTTCGTTTTCGCCAGTCGGGGATGCCCAGCCCGATGCACCTTCTGTGCCATTCCGTCTGTTTGGCGGTACAACGAGACCAAAAAACCAATTCGTTTCCGTTCTCCGAAAGCCGTGGTGGATGAGGTTGAACACTTGGTAAAGAAATACAAGGTAGATGCCATTTATTTCTATGATGACGATTTTTGTGTCTGGAAAGAACATGTGATAAAGATCTGCCAAGAATTCATCTCCCGCGGCCTTCCCTTCGTGTGGGGGTGTGAGACGCGCGTGGATAAAGTGGATGACGAATTAATGGGGTGGATGGCCAAAGCGGGGTGTATTCAGATTGACTTTGGGGTAGAATCGGGGTCACAAAAGATGCTGGATGCGGTCAACAAGAATTGTAAGGTGGCCGATATCCATACCGCTTTCGATTTATGTAAGAAATATGGCATTCGGACGTTCGCAAATATGATGTATAATCTTCCCGGCGAGACGGAGGAGGATGTGAAGGCTAATCAGGCACTCATCCAGACTATTCGCCCAACGACCGTTTCCTTCGGCCTCATGACCCCATATCCTGGAAGTGTCATCTACGATGAATTGTCGGATGGACCTGAGGATTACCACTATTTCAAGGATGCCGAGTGGGTGCTGCCCAAAAAATTTCAGGTGGCCAAACATGAGATGGATCTCAACAAACTGGTTTCCGAGGACAACATCCGGTACAATAGCCCATTAAGACAATTCGGAAATACCCCAGCGATGGTAAAAGTGTTAGCTCAGGTGATTAGAAGTCGCAGGAAGACTGATTATGCCATGGCAGTCGTCCGATTAGGAAAATTTTTCCTTTTCGATCGCATTCCTCGGATGGTGGCCAAAAATGTTTCACCGTATGGAATTCTAGCCAAAAAGGAGGTCATTTCACCCGCATCCCCGACTGAATCCCCCGCTTCATGAAGGGAATGGGATGAGTTCATTTTTTTTCGACCGTGAAGGTGAATCCCGGAGCGAATAGGCTGGGAAATAAACGGCTCAACCATCGCGTGGTCAGGTTGAATGGCAGATGATAATAGAATAGATCCTCATACTCTCTTACTACCACGAAGCCTCCTTCTTCCAAGAATTTTCTAAATCCATCGCGTGTAAAAAAACGGACATGTGGAAAATCCCATTCTTCTGCTCCGGGGAACCAGCGTGACACGACCATGTTCCGACCGAATACTATTTGAACACGATCGAGGAGAGTAAATTGATTGGGCACATGGGCGTATAATCGCCCTCCTCTCCGGAGGGTACGGTGGATCTCGTCCCGTAATCGATGGGGATGCACCAGATGTTCAAACACGTCTTTACAAATGGCATTATCCAACGAAGCACTGTCTAAGGGGATCCTCCCTTCGAGGGAAGTCTGGATCGTCTTTAATCCTCTTTTTTGTGCCTTTATTAAAGCACTCTCTTGTTCATCAATCCCAATGACAATAAATCGGTCCACGAGCAGGCCTCCAGCGGCACCGCTGCCGCATCCGAAATCAGCGACATTTTTCCCATGCATCCCTGAAAACCATTCCTTAAGAGACGGTACTAGTTTCTGGGAGGCTCGTTCATCCCGTTCAATATGAGGGGCATATTCCTTCGGATCGAGCGACATTATTTATTCCTCCATACTTCCAGATATACTTTTTCGACCGCTTTGCCAACTTTTTCCCAGCTCCATACGAAAGAACTGTACGTGGAGGGTGAGGACCGAAGCAATTTTATCAATCCTTTTGCAACCTCATCTTTTGAATCAGGATTCCTAATTCCCATGGCAGCGCCATGGGCCACATATTCATGCATAACCCCTTTATCGGCCAGTAGGATAGGCAATCCGGCCGCGGCGGCTTCCCCGAATACGATCCCTTGGCTTTCCGCATCCGTTAGAAGAGCGAAAACTTTCGCGCTACGAAATAGTTTAATCAAGCAAGGGCGCTCGGAGAAATGATAAGACCCATGAAATATGACCCTGTTTTCTAATCCTAATCGCCGAGCTTGTTCCTTCAATGCATGTTCCTCCGGCCCGGTGCCGACGATGTGGAGTTCCGCTTGAGGAATAGAATCTTTCACCATCGGAAGAGCTTCGATAAGCCGGTGCATCCCTTTATTACGAACCAAACGTCCAACACTCAAAATTCTCCCCGGCACGGCTTTCCGGGGAACGCGATGAAATTCTTCCACATCGATTCCATTGGGGATGATAATAAACCTCTCCGAAGGAAGGGGTAGTTTTTGCTTAAAATATTCATATTCCCATTTGGATACGCAGATGACTCGGTCAATCTTATGAGAATAAAATTGGTAGAACCACAGCAAGGGGAATCGCAATGCTTTTCGTAGCCATGAGGTCGTTCCACTTGAGTTCATGGTGATGATGAGCAATTGACCTTTTTTCTTGGCGAGAATCCCAACAACGCTTACGAGATTATTGAACCCGTTACAATGGATTATTTCCCCATCGAATGAAAGAAGGACGGAATAGAGAGCAGGTGAGAAGAAGTAGGTTTCACTGGGCGCGAAAGCGGGAAACTCATTAATTTGTAATCCTTCGAATACGGTTTTTCTTTCTGGTTTGGGGGCGGTACAGAAAATTTCCACTTTATGTCCTTTGCACTGAAGGTATTTTCCTATGTGGAGGACATTCTGTTCGATTCCAGCCGCTTCATGCCGGATTGTCCGCGGGCTAAGAAGTGCTATTTTCATTTACAATATCCCTCCATTTTGGAATGGGAATGCGAGATAGCAATAAGAGAGTCAGAATAAATGATAAAGCAATACCGACTCCGCTGTTAAGCGCTCCCACAGCCAATGCGATATCGCCTGGAACCCCGAATCCTTCTAACAAAACTACGAAAAGTCCTTCCCTTAATCCCAAACCGTTGAAAGAAAGGGGTACCATCCCGATGAGGAGCACCAGACTCACTATGGAAACCATGACTTCCAAAGGGATGTAAAAGCCTGCCTGCCCTATCAGGAGATGAGCCACCAATGCCTGAGTCAGGAGTCCGCTTCCTACCAATCCAATAAAAACGAGCAGTCGCAAGGGGTTTCGTCCGAGTCGCTGTACGAGACCCCCAAATCCAATGAATAATCCCGTATGGTGTCGCAGGATAATTCGTTTGACTACGTCCCGACCCCTTTTCGTGAAGAATGTCCAGAATGTGACTATTATGAGAATGCCCGCTATCATCAAATAATGTTCTAATCCCCCTACCCATCCCCAAGTGGCCAAACCGGCAATTCCGAGGCCGAAAGCAAGGGTCACAGTAGATAATTTTGTCAGCATTACAATAGCCGTACTTTGACCGACAGTAACATTTTCTTTCTTGAGGAAATAAGCAATGGAAAAAGCGCCCAGCTTTCCAGGAAAATAGAATTCGGCTACCCAGCTATACAAGTAATAGCGGAGCATCTTCAGGAATGGGATGGGAACCAATCCATTTAGTAGCCACCACCCGTTCAAAGCATTCAATAGGATGATGATTCCAAAACCAGTGGCTGAAATCCCTATCATGAGAGGCGCCACTCTAATCAATTGCGCAAAGGCTTCAAGAGGTTGTGCATACCAGAAAAGAAATGCCAATAGGATTAGACTGAAACCGATGCGTAATCCTTTTTCTGAAAATTTCATTTTCAATGTTTCACCTGTAACACAAGAATATCCTCACTCCTGTAGATGGGTTCACCCCACCCAAGCAGGGGATTACCTATGAGACGTTCCTCTGGTCCGATAAAAACATAAGCGATGTTTTCTTCAGCCAAAAAATGGCGCATTTCATTAAGAGATAATCCCCCTGAATAGAATCTCTGCACATCCGCTTCTTTCGAGCCTCGTTCAAGCGTCTGGTTCCAGTGACCTAAATAGACAATATGATGAGTCATCCATGCGATATTATTTCCCGTCTTGTAGGAGGAAAGGACCACCCCCCGTTCAAAAGTGTTCAGAAATTGGATCGCGTCGATCTCACTTTGACTCAAGTAGGGGCCGCTTTGAAATGAAACTTTGGTCACATCGAGGGTGTGTTGGTATATTACTCCTCCACTAGATGGGAGTGTGGCCAATAGGAATAGAACCCCCAACATCATGGGATTGATTTTAAAGAAATTTCCCCACCGTTTTCCATCTCTCTCGATGAAAGTTTTCAATCCATTCACTCCCAAGATGACGAGAGGGATAAAAAGTGCGGGTTGGAACCGTAATCCTTTCCAAGGATTCAATGTTAATATTAGCGCCGCCAGAACCCAACCCCAGAAAAAGGCGCTCTTCCAGTGGTTATCGAATTGAATGTGGCGAATGCCATATAGGGCGAATACGAGGATGGCTCCATATCCGATGAACCACCAAAATGGATTTTCACTTCGGAGCCAGCTTCCGTAGCTAAAGAATACGGCCTCAAATACAGCATCCTGGAAGGCCCAAGCCAGGTAGATAATGATGGGTATCGATGCCAGGACACCAGTGATAGCGATCTTACGGATATGTAGGAAAGTTTCCTTAGTTGGATTGCCTAAAACGGCAATTACTATTCCAGCAATTATCACAGGAACATAAGTGATAAAACTGATGGGATGGACAAAGAATAGTAATATTCCCATTATTCCGATGCCAACCAAATACTTATTCTGAGATTCATGGATATATCGTAGAAGCAAGAGTAGCATCCCGAGGAAAATTACTTGCCCAGCAATGGCGAGTATGGAAAAGAGGTTTCCAAAAAGGGAATATCCGAGGGTGTATGTTACATCACTCGAATAGAGTACCGGCAAACCGGAAATTATCCATCGGGCCGCAAGATATACCCATCCCACCCCTCCACCCAAAGCCGTTACCCCAAAAGCGATGCGTCTCCATTTTTCGTCATGGAAGAAATGGCCTAAAAGATGCCAAACGAGCACCAAGAGCGCTACTCCAAGGAGGGTGCGCACAAGAGTTAAAGCGAGAGGGATACCGAGTGGGATGGAAATGATTCCGATGACCCAGAACAAAGGAAAAAAGAACCGTCCATCCTGGGGTTCGGAGGTCATTCGATTGGCGATAAATATGTCGAATGGATTTTCCTGGTAAGAGCGGATGTAGCTCCCATAATAATGAAAATCGTCAATGAAATCGAAACCCATGAAAATCTGTTGAGGCGGTTCGCTAGAGGCGTATCCTACAAGTAGTGGCACATTGGCTAATAGGATAACTGCCAATGCGAAAATCCAAACTATTTCAGGTGTCCTGAGTATCATGTAAGTTCCTACGCAGAAGCCGTATCGACTTTCTTCCCCAGGATTCCCTTGAATACGGTTAATCCTTCCATGAGTGTTCGTACATCGCTCAACGACCTAATCCGGACGAATTTCTTGATGAGTATGCGGGGTCGAAGATAGAATTCTCGGAAAGCCTTTTTCTGATATTGGATAAGCGTCTCATAGGGAATTTGACTCTGTACAAGTAAGGGTTGTTTTGTCCCAAGAGGGATAAATTCTTCCCAAGGTGTCTGGGGGGTAATCAAGCCGCCTTCCAATGAAACAGAATACAAATCAGTTCCGGGGTAGGGGGACGTAATGAAGAAAGTGGCGTTATCGATATCCAATTCCTTGGCAAAATTAATCGTGTCCTGCATGGTGTCTTTAGTTTCTCCAATATTCCCGAGCATAAAAGAAGAATGCACCTCAAATCCATGTTTTTTCATGAGAGCGATTCCACGACGCACTTGGTCCAACCGCAACGATTTACGCATTTTATCCAAAACGTCTTGATTTCCGGATTCGATCCCCATACTGATTTGCACGCATCCCGCCTTCTTCATGGCGCGGAGCATGGGTTCAGTAACGGTATCGGTTCGAGCGAACGCGACCCATTTTGCTCCAAGATTTCGTTGCGCAATCTCCTCACAGACCTCGATGACTCTCTTCTCATTGATACCAAAAAGATCGTCCATAAAATTGAATTCTTTCACCCCAAATTCATTGATGCAGTATTCCATCTCATCCGCAACATTCTGAGGAGAACGAAAACGCATTCTTCGTTTCCATGTGGTCTTTGAAATGCAATGAATACAATCGAATACACATCCCCGTGAGGTCATGATGTTCATGGTGCTAGAGCTGTTTGATAACTTTTTGGAGGGGGCCGTGTGGTACCTTGTGACATCAATGAGATCATAGGCCGGAAATGGTATTGTATCCAAATCCTGTATTAACTCGTGCGCTGGGTTCTGCACTGGGTCACCGGATCCGCTCTTGAATGCGATTCCTGGAATATCGGAGAAATCATCCCCTCCATCTCGTAGTCTTTGTACCAATTTCCGGATGATCTCTTCCCCTTCCCCTATCACAGCGTAATCAACACTGGGATGTTTAACGCATTCCTTCGGGAACACCGTGGGATGCAATCCCCCCCAGACAACAATGGTTTTTGAATTCACTTTCTTTGCCAAATCGGATATCCTTTGGCAAATATTGACGGTCGGAGTGGGTACTGTGAATGTGACGAAATCAGGTTTGATGGTACGGAGTCGTTCCTCTATCTGACTATCGGACAAACCATCTATTTCGCAATCTAAAATAGTCGTTTCGATCCCTGGTACGTATTTCCGGACATACGAGGCTATGTACATGAGCCCTAGGGGCATGGCATGCCCACCCGATTCCTTGATTCCGAATGACGTGAGAAATGGGGGATTCAGCAACAGAAATCGTAGGGGGCGTGACACAGAAACCATGGATGAGGAGTCTGGGGACCGCATGTTAGTTGAATCGGATAAGGAGGGGGCCATATAGCCACACACCCACTCACCCTTTTTAACAAAATCCCCTCGTGAGAGCGATGTACTAATATTCGAGGGAATCCATCCGGTCGCCGATGAAAATAGTATAGAATCCTCGACCTACTTCCTTGTTGAAGGGTCGAAAAAATGGCAATGCCCATTTGGGTGTTTTGTTGGGAACGATGCTCCCATGTTCAGATAGATATAATTCTCGTAAACCGGCATTATGGGCGACACTCTCCAGAAACGCGGGCGTGAATTTGAGTGCCCCCCGTTCTTCAGGTACCACAAAGGAGAAGGCATACATCAATGGGTTCCGCGCATTCGGTTCGGATAGCACAACGTATTTTTTGGAGACGCGTACCATCTCTTTTACCACTTCCAGCGGAGTTTCTACATGGTGAAGAAGATTGGAACAGAAAACCAAATCAAAACTCCTATCCTCGAACGGCAATCTTTCGGCACGCCCCCGTATTAGTGACCGGTTTTCGTTGGATCCCAACATGACCCAACTCAAATCCAACCCGACCACATTTGGGGTGATCTCATGGAAATAATGGGTGAAGAATCCATTACCGCACCCGATATCCAATACCTTGGAATGGCCATCCAACCCCGTTTCTTTGGAAATGATCGCCACTTTAGGTTGGGCGAAAGCTTGCACGGCGGGATGAGTAGGATGTCGTTTATCACGAGGTTTCTCCCACCACGCCATTTGGTCTTCAAAATTGACGCGAGCTTCAATCATGGCTAGCCTCGATCAAGCGACCGGTTTGTATATTATATTGTCGAGATATTGAAATCTTTTTTTCGCGGTTCAGTTTTTCTAATATGCCATGGGGACATTCAAAAGCATGACTTTCTAATTCAGGCTCTTGGAAATACAGGCTCTGGGGGACATATCGCACCGAGAATTCATCACCCAAAGTGAGGCGCATTATAGAACTATGAAAATCCACGGTGTTCAAGGTATCAATAATCTCGCATACATTGTCCTCGAAATGGATTTTCCGGGAATAGGGGATGGAAAGTGGCTTATTCTTCAAAATGATGCGCTCCCGTATCTTCCCTTTGATACGATAGGCAGCCGAGGTATTCGATCCTATGGTCAATAGGATTGAGCGTAAGACTATCATCTTGGAAGGGGTCGGCAATTCATTTACGATGCGATGAATTCGCCCTTTTGCATGTAATATACTAGTATCAACCGTCTTCTGAGATTTAGGATCGATCCATTGGGAAGAACCTTGATTCCCTTTTTCGTCGAGGAGGCGAATTCCGCAATCGTTTATTGTCAGTTTTCCGGATGGTTTTGAAAACACTTTAATTACTCCCCCTTTAGAAAAATTGATGAGCGCATAAAAATGAGGTCCGTTCCGTATCCAAATTCCAGCTTCTGGGAAAAAACGAGTGAATGGTTTTTCTTCCCATGGCAGCTTCACCGTCGATCGAACATTGTGACAATCAATGGAGGATACCAGGAATTCATTGATGCGGTACGCTAAATATCGTCCCGGCATGATTCGCGGTGAAACCAATGACCCTTTTTCCAATCCCATCCGCATGAATTCGGCCATTCGGGCGGCCACTGGATTCTTTCCCGCCCATTGTTCAAATCCATGCGGATAAAAATGTAAGGTTTGCCGGCTCCCCATAGTGCCACCATAGTATCCGTTTGGATAAACGAAGTATTTGGCAAATTCAATAGCCTTTTCGATCGATGAATCAATTTTTTCTTTCCATGCCTTATCAACCTCAATTCCTGTCATAAAATGGGATAATTTGCTCATGAAACTGATGCTGGCTGAGAGATACCCCATATCAGCTCCATCGTATTCCAGATACCAACCTTCCTTGGACTGGAGACTAAGGAAAAAATCCAATTTAGCCCCAAAATTAGAGAGAACAGTCCGATCTCCCGTAACATGAGAATAATGGTAAATAGGCAACAAGGCCATGGCGTGGTGATTGGCAAGGATACCATGTTCATCATACGTCGACAAGAAAATCGCGGCATTTCGACAGGTCGCTAGAAAAGATTTTTTGAATTCAGGATCCATCTCATCTGACAGTAATTCAAAGGACCCCATCATGGCATGCAAGAGGAATCCCGTGGGACCGGCCCAACCATGTTCATTTGGGTAAAATTCATCAAAACTGCCATCTTTATTCTGAATTTTTTGCCAATACCTCATCATGGCAAACGCCCAATCACGAATTTTCGGTTGTCGATAAAATGGATTGTTGACATAGGAGTACGTGTATACTAATGCAAGGGCATGAACACCATATTGGTAGATGGAGGAAGGAAAATCGATCGCTTTATCCAACCAGAACATCCGGTCTCCGCACCCAAAAGTTTGAGAATAGGCATTCCGGTCTATCATGCTGAGCAGTCTAGGTAATTGATCCAATGCTTCCCGCGCATAAACATCATTCAATTGCTTCAATGGCACAATATCAGACATGGTATCCTCGATTCTTAACAATTAGTTGGGCCAAAATAGAAAAAATGAACATTTGGATTCCTCCAAGAATGAGGAGCGTGACAGTGGCGTCCATAAATTGTTCCAAATAAAAATAGCTGTAAACTCCAATGCTAACCCCAAGTATAATCAAGCCTAAACCGAGAGGCAGTAGAGTTTTGCTAGGTTTGAAATAGGTAACCACTCTCAGGATTAGACCGATGAAATTCAACCCATCCTTCACCACATTCATCTTTGATTTTCCCTTGCGTGCCGCATATTCGATAGGAATAAACTTTACAGAATAATTGTTCACCATCGACCCTAAAGTAATTGTGATAGTGAATGAAAACCCCTGAGGATACAAATGATAGAATTCCATTCCTAACTCCTTTCGAAACAGCCTCATGCCCGAATTTAGATCAGGTATTCGTTGTCCGACCAGGTATTGAGCAAGTGTAGATAGGACCATTTTACCTGGTTTTCTGAATAAAGAAATATTCTGGCTCATCGGGTCCCGGGCACCGACGATCATATCATATCTATCTTTCCATTCCCAAAACTCAATCAACTTTTCGATAGGATAGGTCCCGTCCGCGTCCGTTATAAATATCCATTCCCCAGCGGCTTTTTTTAATCCTGTCTTGAGAGACGCTCCATATCCTCGATTCTGGGGATGAGATATGAGTATTATCCCCCCCACTTTTTTCAACACTTCAAGAGTGTTATCGGTTGACCCATCATCTATGATAATAATTTCCGCGTTTAAATGGATACGATCCAGCGATTTTTTTACTCTTCCGACGGTATCAAAAATCCCATGCTCCTCATTATAGGCTGGAATGATTATGCTCAATTCAATTTTTTCTATTGATGTTTTTGGATTGGCCATACTCATCATTTGAGCGTTGTACGAAAGATGTCCGATGATATGATCATCGATCACCATATCTATATAAACGAACCGATAGACCCATCTTGGTGTACCTTATGGATTTTCCCATTCCTGCTCGTTGGTTTTTACTTATAACCGGACTCATTTTCATCTCCATTTTTATTCTATTTTATCCCCCTTTTTACATTGGAATTGATGAGCATGAGTATATCAAGAATGCTTTTCTCCTCCGGAATGGTTCTCTAAAAACGGATGATCCATTACTTTATTGTGGAGGTATTCAAACCCCAACTGGAGAATCCATTTCATCCTACCCAATCGGTAAATCCATTCTTCTGATCCCTTTTACATTTCTTCCTTTTGCAGGCATTTTTATTTTTGGTTTAATCACACACTTGCTCAACCTCCTTCTGCTTGGAGGAATTTTACGTCAGCAAGCGATTGATATTCGATGGGCCGCTCTCTATCTTTTCATTCCCATATTTCAATGGAGCAGTCGGACCCTTTACCCAGAATTGAGTGTCCTGACATTGTTCCTCGCAGCTTATTTCTTTTGGGGGTGGAAACGACCTACAGCCCCATTTATCAGTGGTCTGCTTCTAGGCATTTCCTTGTTCGTACGGTATGATGCAATCATAGGCATAGCTGGATTCGGATTGCATTCATTGTTCGCTGACCGTAAGAGATTCCTCCCTCTAATTTTAGGGTTCATTCCTCCATTCCTATTGCTTTTTGGGTTCAATCATTTCACATATGGTGATATTTTTTCTACGGGCTATGGTGCCATTGGGGAACAATTCCAATTAATGATTCCTTCAGATTTCTGGATCAATTTATTCACATATGGAGTATTACTAGCATTGGTCATCCCGTTCTCATATTGGGGGGCTATTCGTCATCCTCACAAGATCCTTTTTCTTACAATGGCCGCAGGGTACATCGTATTTTTTTCGTATTTTACTCCATTTTGGCATTTTTCATTCTCCTGGCCGCTTACTTTCACGGCCCGTTTGAGATATTTCATCCCGGTGTTAGGCATGCTTCTCATCCCAACACTTACATGGTACCATGGTATTTTGGGTAGATATTTTTTTAGAATCTCTGGAACACATCGGAAATGGGTAGCCACAATCCTGCTCTTTGTAATCATTGGTGGAAGCATGGCACTCCATTCATCCCACCAACAACTGTCTGAACCTAGAGCTGAAGTGTCTGAAATAATATTGAATAATATCCCTGTACAGTCACATGTCATTGGAAGCGCAGACGATTGCATCTATTTTCTACCCGAATATTTTGGAAAGTATTTCTATCACCAGGCCAAAATCGATTCGTCTTTCATCAATCCAGACACAGGGTATTACATATTGGACATCGCTTATTTGACCCAGATAAAAAACGATTCAACCCGTCAAGATGTGATTAATCGTGAAAGAGGGGTCATAAAGGCGTTTATCTCGGAAAATAGGGATAGATTGATTCAAGTCTATTCCAGTTCAGAAAACGCTCGAGTTACTATCTGGAGAGTAGCATAGGATGCCAAAAAAAGTAGCTAAAGTGAACAGAATTCACCTCGACACGTTCAAGAATCCAGTTTTGTTAACCCTGACTCGATCGTCGCTGCGGGGAGGAATGGAAGCGTATTCGGATTACCTAAAAAAAATTATTCCCTCCTTGACAATATGGAGTCGCGAGGATATAGAAAATAGTCCCCCATTCAATCTCCCTTTCATGAAAGAGGCGTCGTGGTCTATTGCTTACGCGCGAAGGGTTCATCTCGAACGCGATCGGCCCGACTTGATCCTTTCGAGCGGCATGCATGGATGGGCGTTCGGTCCGACTGAACGAAATATTCCTTCCCTATCTATCCTCCATGGAACGTTTGCCGGTTTATCCGATACGGCTTACTCGCCAACCAACCTCCAATATTGGCGAATGCGATACGCTTATAGTTTTCTTGAACGGAAAAGCGCGCAAAACGCTCACGTTCGAGTGGCTAATTCTCCCTTCACGCAAAAAGAAGTGAAACGATATTATGGGTTGAATTCACGGGCCATACTCCCACCCATAGATTCCCAAAATTTTAGACCCGGTTCCAAATCAAGTGCTCGGAAAGAATTAGGTTGGGATTTGGGGGATCAGATAATTTTGTTCGTTGGAAATCCCACCTTTTCCAAGGGGTGGGACATTGTCATCGAATTGGCTCGTGCCTACCCGGAATATCGGTTTATCTGTCTTTGCAATCCAGTTATCTCTTTCCCATTACCCAATTTGTTTGTTTTTCCTTTTGTTTCTCAAGAACAGTTATCAACCTATTACCGCGCTGCTGACCTGCTCCTATTCCCTTCCCGGTATGAAGGGTTTGGCTTCGTACCACTGGAGGCATTAGCCTCCGGATGCCCTGTAATATCGTCTCGCGTCGGCATCTTCCATGATTTCCATTCCGCTGGAAGAGTAGAAGTAAAACATTCTCCTCAGGCATTCAATCATGCATTGCGGGAAACGATGGAAGGTAAAGTCGAAAAGGTGGACGCAAAGAAAGTAGCCAAATCCTTTTCATTTAAAGCGTTTTCTCAATTATTTGACGAGGCGATCACGGAGGCAGAGCGATGCATCCTGTGAAATCGACTCGTGCAGTCGTTTACTCCCCCTATCCATTATCAACACCAGGAGCGGCAGGTATGCGAGCTTTTTATTTTTTAGAGGCCTTGCGTGACAAAGGGGTAGAGGTCTCATTATTGACCCCTCGCGATGCAATGGGAATATATCTCATCATTAAAATCATGAGTCTTCGTCCCAATGTCGTGATTGCGACTTCTCCACCTTTGACACCCACATTTTTCACTTGGATAGGCGCCCGATTGACCGGAGCAATTTGGGTTCTTGACGCGAAAGAGGATGGACATGCCATCAAAATCCAGAAAAAAGAAAAACGGAATCTCAAAGAGAAACTCTTCTTGGGACTCCGTCAATTTCTCTACGAACGGACCAATCGAATATGGTTTTTGACACAGTCTGATAAAGTGGAGGCAACGAGTACATATTTCATACACCCTTCACGGATTCAATGGGTACCTAATGGAGTGGATGGGCGCATCCATTTCAATGCCAAAAAACGACTTTCTAAACGCAAGAAGTGGAATATTCCTCCTCGTGGACATGTGATTATTTATGCTGGGTCAATAGGTGATGAGGACGTGACAGGGCTAATCGATCATTTTCCACTAGGCAAAAAAAACCTCTACTTAGCTCTTGTCTTGGCGCATGAGACCACGCCGGAGGATCTTCTCCGATTGAAAATGTTAAAGGATAAAATCAGAGAAAAATCAATTGGTCTGAAGGTAATCATCGAGCAGAATGTTCCGATTGAAGACATGTCGGCCATCCTTTCAGCATCGGATACAGGCGTCATCCCTTGGCGGGATGAATTGCCAACGAGTCTTCCTGTAAAGGTATATGATTACGCCGGAGCCGGATTGCCTATTGTCGCGAAATGCCCAAGGGATGGGGAATTAGAAAAATTCCTCCAGCAGAACCCAAAACTAGGACGTTGCGAATCATCGTGGGAAAACTTTTCAACAGTCCTCGAAAAGGCGGTGATGACAAAGTTATCCCCTTCTCAGAGGGAACGCCTTGGCGATGAAGCCCATAATCGGTGGTCACGAATCCGCATTGCGGAGGAAGCTATCGCATCCCTTTTACCAGCCGGACGACATGCATTTAAGCCTTGACGTCCCCCTCTTCATCATGCCATACTCAAAAGCCCTCCTGATTCCAGTCGCATACTACAAAAGTGCCTATCGCCCAGGGGATGTGCCGGATCTCGCACTGGGATATATTGCTGAATACCTCCAGGCGAATGGGGTAGATTACGAGGTGCTCGACCTTAATTTGGGCTACGGATTTCCTGACATTGTGCGCAAGATTGAGGAATTCCGTCCCGATATCATCGGTATCGCCATGAAAAGCTACCGTTACAAAGATAGTTATGCCCTAATCTCTCGAATCAAGAAAGCTTTTCCACACATCCCTATTGCCGTTGGAGCGGCCCATATTTCGACTGAAAAAGAAAAGGTATTACAAGAATGCGAGGCCATTGACTATGGTATTGTTAAGGAAGGAGAAGATACCTTCCTCGAACTATGCCAGGGGAAACCGTTAAGCGATATCAAAGGGTTGATATTCCGAGAGAATGAAAAAATAGTTTTCACAGGAGAAAGGCCTTTCCGCCGAAATATCATGGCGCTCCCTTGGCCTAAATATGAACGTTTCGAACTGGACAAATACTGGTATCCCGCCATGATGGTCCTATCCTCAAGGGGGTGCCCAGAAAAATGCACCTTTTGTGCCGTTCCAAACGTGAGTGGAAATTGGTGGCGTTTCCGCACGCCTGAAAACATGGTGGAAGAAGTGCAATACTGGTACAATAAAGGATATCGGCGCATCGAATTCCTAGATGACAATTTTACATTGGACGGAAAACGCATTCTAAGGTTTTGCGAACTGGTACGCGAGCGGGGTTTGAAAGGACTAATACTGAATGTGCCCCAAGGAGTCCGGGCGGATAGGGTGGATCGAGAACTGCTTCAAGTCATGCGGGATACGGGATTTATCTCCATCGCTTTCGGTGTAGAGGTTGGTAACGAAAAAATGCTTGCCCGTGTTAAGAAAGGTGAATCCATGGCCACCATCGAGAAGGCGGTATTAGATGCCATCGAGGTAGGATTTGATGTGCATCTAAACATGATGGTGGGTTTCCCCGACCAAACATTGGAGGATGTGGAAGACACATTTCAGTTCGCACTCAAGCACCCTATTCGATGGGCGACATTCAATAATTACGTTCCTTATGCTGGGACGGAGGGATTTTCGGAGGCATCAGAACGTAATCTTTTCCTAATACAGCCCGAGGAATACTTGAATGACCTCAATCCCAAATCCGAACGCATTATCGTACACACCCCTCATATTTCTGCTGACGAAAGAAGATACATCGAACGAAAGATTCCTAACGTCCAGGCCGAGATTCGAAAACGGTATCATGTACGTCGTCTCCTGCGCGATTATGGGGCCCCTGGAAAAGTCATTGGCACCTTATATTCCCGAGGAATCATCCCCAAATCCGTCTTTAATTTGGCAGTTAAAGTGAAATCGGATGCAGGCATCCAATGACTTCCTCCCCGGCCTAAAAGCCAGGTATCCAATAAAAAAGAATGTCAAAAGGCTGACGAAAATTTTTCGCAAACCTTTTTCAAAAAAGTTTCTTTTCTATGTAGGCCAAAATGACTTCCTCCCCGGCCTAAAGGCCGGGGTATCCATGTTGTGCATGAACGTCAATCGGCTCGCGCGATCGCTCGCCAAAAACTAGGCGACGTATGTCGCCCTGAAGGGCGAGGCATATCACCTTTTTCGCCGGCCTTTTTTCTAAAAAGGCCGAGTGAAATATGAGGGTCACCTTTTGATTCCGACGGCCAGCATTCCAGTGCAGACATTAGTGGGACCAACCCCTATTCGATCCCGATAAAATCGAATCAGACCGATTCGGGCACCGCGTAAAAAAGGGACTCGATGTCGAAAGGGATGTAAAAGAAGAATTAACCGGCGCCCAGTTTCGAACACCATCCTATTTAGATCCTTTTTCCCATATCCAATGACTTTCACGATTTCAACATGTGGTTTCAACAAATCGATCAATGTCGATTCCGTGAAATGACAGTAATGCTTGGCCACCAATTCTCGTTTTACGGATGGAACCGTCACGATTAATTTGCCACCGGGATGAATACGGGAAACCACTTCTGTTAAGAAAGAATTCACATGAGAAGGAGGAATGTGCTCCAATACTTCAATCAGGGTAATGGCATCCCATTTCTTCCTATCAGGAAACTGTTTCAAGGAGCCAACATGGAAAAAAACGTGCGGATTGAAGGCGCGGGCGAATGCGATTGCCCGTTCAGAAAGATCAATCCCGGCCAGATTGGAACCCTTGCCGCGCAACTCATAGATAAACCGTCCATCCCCGCACCCAATATCAAGCACTTTCTTCCCATGCAATGGAGATAATTCATCTCGGACTAGGTGAAGGTAATCCAAATATTCAATCGCCCTCAGGGCTTTTTCTTCAGAGAAAAGATCTTCATAATGATATGGAAGGGCATATTCTTCTTCCTGAATGGTCTGTTTATCAATTTTCCCAAGGGAGGTCATAGGTGTCCACCTCCCCGGATACACGCAACTCCTTCTCGAAATATTTTTTTTTCAGATTCCGAAATAAATGAAATATCAGGTCGAATACCCAGTTGCCAGTGCATATACAGCATTACCCACCCTCCTAATATAAGAAAAGTGATGAGATTCGCCTGCGCTACGCCCAGTGCACCAAACTGTTGGGCGGAAAAGTAATAGATGGGAACGGCCATTAAACTGGGAATTAGGAATAGTTTGAAAAAAAAATCCTTCGCAGGAATCTTGGATACGGCCATTGCCGCCCAGGGTCGGGCGATATTGAATATCGTCAAACCCCCTACGATATAAATTGAGTATTCAAACACTCGCTCTGGGTGTTCGGGTCCCAAAAGGGATATGAGGAATGTCCCCATTATCAAATATCCAATGAGTTGGGAAATGGCCATCAGTGTATTATATCGTATCGCTATCCCGAAAACCTGGGATAATTCTTTTGGAGTTTGAATATCCGAAAAGGTAAGCGAAAACACCTTCTGGATCATCTGGGGAAAGATAAAGAATACGTTCGCCAATGTCAGCGCCACCGCATAATCCCCAATAGTCGCTAATCCAACGAAGAAACCAAGGATGAGAATATCAATTTGGTAGACTAGACGTATAACGACGCCCGCCAGGTGATTCCATAATGAGAAACGCATCATGGCTTGAACCGCAGGGCCAATATCCCATTGATGCATCCACCGAAAATCCAAATGAGAACGGGCGTTCCAATACCACCAACCCACCCCGATAAGGGCCACGATGACTTGCAATGCTCCATACACCAATACCTCCCGATGGAAATAAAGAAAGGCCATCGTCAATAACAATAGAATATTAACCACAATATCCACAAATGTAATGCGGGCTTGCCGATAAAATCCGTAGAAGGCTTCCCGGAATGGACCATTCAGGCCATTGATGAGGTTCACACCTAGGAGTAGCATGAAGTATATGGACAATCGAGGGTCCTGCTGGAGCGACTGGATGTAAATGGCTACCGGGATCCCTATTAGGAATAGGAAAATTCCTCGAGCCAGGCTGAATTGGAGAAAAGAATTCATGAATACATTAAGGTTCTTTTTGATTGTCATGAATTCTCGGATGATAATATTTTCTGGAAGTATCATGAGAATTCCGAATAGGGCCATGTAGCCTCCCGCAAGCCCGATTATGCCTATTTCTTCAGTAGAGAGGAGGCGGACGAGAATGGCGAAATTGATGAAACTGATTAGTTTGGAAACGACGGTTTGCATTGTTCCGAATGTGAGCACTGAAAACACGCGCTCGAAACGGGTCATATGATAAGACTCCGGTAGAAATGGATCTGTTTTTCGATGATGGTGTTCCATCCAAAGCCGCAGGCGAAATCACGGCATCTCATACGTTTTTTCTTTAATTCATCTGAGGAAATATTCATCATATCATACAATAATTTACCAGCCTCATCGGGATAATCGAAATTGGTTAGTTTGACCTCCTTGCATGATGCTGAAAAATTCTCGAATGGAGGAATCTTATTCAATACAGGTATACATCCTGATGCCATGGCTTCGATCGTGGATATCCCGAAACCCTCATATTCGGATGCAGAGGCGAAAATCCCGCTTTTCCTATATAGAGCCAAAAGGTTTTCGTCTACCATCTTCCCATGAAACCAAACGAAATCTTCCACCCCTTCTTCTTTGGCAATTTCTTTCAGTTCGGGCATCAATCCTTCCCAGTCCGCCCCCACGATATGCAATCGCGCACGAGGTTCTCGTTGATAGGCATGCGCAAATGCCCGAATGAGATTGTCCACCCGTTTATTCTTGGACAATCGGCCCACAAATAGAATGCTCCTTGGATCCTTTTCCGATTTAAAAGGTTGGAAAAAATCCTCCTGGACCCCATTAGGAATGAGGTGCGCCTTCCCTCCCTTATTTTCGACGAATGTTTTATCGGAAGGACTGATGGCGATTATTCCGTCAATTTGGCGAAGGGTGTGGGGGAGAATTATCATCTCATAAATTTGTTTTGGGATCATTCGATTCGCCGTATGATAGAAACCACCGTGCGTGGTGAGGACCAATTTTCCTCTTATACGGGATTTGTTGCCGCTCCAGGCCATAATATCCAGCCAGGCGCCATATCCATGAACATGAATAATATCCTTATCGAGGGTATGCTTCAAAAATAGTCTAATTGGCGGGATGGGGTAGAATGTTGGACCCCTTGATGGAACACGATGGATTGTGATCCCGGAATTTTTCTCTAATGGAGACAGCTTTTCTGTCCCGCGGGGACAGGTATTGAACACTATCACTTCTACGCGATGTCCATTAGCCGCTTGGCGGGTAGCCGTTTCCCAGATAACTTTCTCAATTCCCCCTATACAAGGAAAGGTATGGTTTCCCACATGGAGGATGCGTAGTTTTTTTCCTTGGCTCATGCCCACACCTTTTCATCCAAAAAACCCCGGATCATGCCCGTGGCGAAGGCAATGGACCGGAGGAAGTAAAGGCCGAAGGCGATGGCAACAAAATGAATCCCGTGTCTCCAGATATGGGGGATGGAAAAAAGGAATGTGAATACGTAGGCGAGGGCACTCACGCGGACCCAGAAGGTATAGTCCGGAATGGGAATCGAAATTAGAGCGAAAAATAGAATTCCAAGTGAAAAGGCCACATTGAATTTGAGCATGGTAGGAGTATAACTGTCCTGCACCGCTTTACGGGGGTGCTTGAGATACATGCGCATACGCCAATAGGCCCGCACGTGTTTCACGTGAATATACCTTTCGACTGTATCCGGGTGGGAATGGTAAACAATGGCCGCCGGATTGAATACCAGTCGATACCCTTTTTCAGATAACCGGTAGGAAAATTCCGCGTCCTCTCCCGAAGCGCGGGGAAAATGTTCATCGAATCCCCCATGGGAAAGGAAAATGTCTTTTCGGTAGGCCGCGCTGTAGCTCCCGATCCAATCCAGGAAAGATGAGCGCTTCATCTTCTCATAGCGAAATTCAATATCCGCTTGGTCAAATCGGGCCACCAGGGACTTTTGATGAGTACGGTAAGCCCCTTGCACGCCCGCCACTTTCTCATCGATGAATGGTTTCACCATTTCAGCCAACCAATTCTTTTCAGGGACGCAGTCGCTGTCCAAAAAAACAATGATTGGATTTTTTGATTCCCTTGCCCCCTTATTCCGTGCTTTAGCCGGTCCTTGATTTTCCTGCGAAATCACTCTCACCGATCGATATGATTTAGCCATTTCAGGGGTTCCATCCGTACTCCCGTCATCCACCACGATGATTTCATCCGGGGACAAGCTTTGTTCTTGAAGCGCATCCAGGCATGCCCGCAGCGTCCTGGTCGCGTTGTAGGCAGGAATGATGACGGTGGCCGGGGGGACTATTTTTTTTCGGGACACCATGCGATAACCTGGTTGCGTGAATTAAAAACGGATTGGATACATCCGTAGAATGATTCCCTTTATGGGGTGTTAAAGAGAGCCGTTCGTTGGTTGGTCTCGCCAAGAGAGGGTTTAGCCTGCGATTCAAATAGATATTTGAAAAAGGTCCTCCCACTCTTCATCAGACGCGGAAATTCATGAGGCGTGGTAATACCCTCCCATATCTTGGCGGCGATGAAAGTAGGCCGCATGTAAAAGTTTCGCCGTGCGTCATCACAGGCCTGCACCAATTCTTCCGCAGTAAGCTGATCCGTACTCACAATCGTGTTGTGCGTGCCATCCTCTAACAGCCAGTTCTCCCAATTTTCAGCTTTGATGGTGAGAAAATTGTTGGTTTTCGCCCACTCATAGGCTTCCGTTCCCGGATACACCATGATGGGGAAGAATTGCACCGTGTCGGGATTGACTTTCTTGGCAAACTCGACTGTCTTCTCAATCGTTTCGTGTGTTTCGCCCCGGTTCCCCATCATGAAGCACGCATGAACGAGCACGTTGGCTTCTTTGGTGTCGTTGAAGAATTGTTCGATCTTCTGGACATTCGTCCCTTTCTTGATGTTATTGAGTATTTCCTGGGTCGCGCTCTCCACTCCCACGCATACCAATCGACACCCGGCCTTTTTCATGATTTTCAATGTTTCCAGGTCCACGTCACAGCGAGCGTTTACCGTCCAGGTGACTTGGAGTCCACGATCGATGACCTCCTGGCAGATATCCTTTACCCGGTTCTTATCCAAAGTAAAGGTATCATCCTCGATCATGATATCCTTCACGTAAGGGAGGTTGTGTTTCACCCATTCGAATTCGTCCACGATGTTCTTCACCGAGCGCGAGCGAAAAATGTGACCGGTAAAATTCTGCGGCCAATCGCAAAAGGTACACCGGAAGGGGCAGCCTCGGCCCGTCATAATGGTAACCTCTGGGTATAGCACGGAGGGGTAAAAGTAATCACGGATGTTAAGATGTTCCGCCCAGACCTGCGAGGCGAACGGGAGTTTATCCAGATAGTCCGAGGGGACATCGGGGGCGTCCTCATTCTGGATGATGTTCCCTTGGCCGTCCCGGAAGGTAATGCCTTTCATCTTCTCATACGACGTCCCCTTTTCCAAATGGCCAGCTAATTCTACCGCCGTGAGATCGTATTCGCGTCGGAGTACCATATCGACGGCCGGGGCGATGGTTAAAGTATTTCCGGACACCGCCGATACGTGCGGCCCCACCATCGCAATGACAATTTCCGGATATTCTTGCTTGATGGCGGCCGCGACTTTGGCATCATTCACCACGGATGAGGTGACGGTGTGCATGATCAATAGTTTGGGTTGGAATTCCTTTACAACTTCGATCACTCGCTCGATGGACATCACGTCCTTGGAGGCAGTGGCGTCCACCAGCTTGGTACGATGACCATTCATCTCAAGGGAACCAGTGGCATAGCCAAGGAATATGGGGTAATACACGCACCCTCCCTTGCTCACGGCCGGGCTGCGCGAGTTTTTTGAAAACTGGGGAAAGTATGGCGGATTTAGCAATAATACGTTGATGCCCATGAGTTACCTCGTGAATACTGAACGAGTTTCTTTCAGTTTAAAAGGATAGTTACCATTTCGATATTTGTCCTATCCTTTCGTCATCATTCGATTGCGCGCTATTTTCCGTGCGATCACCACCATCTGCTCTCGCAGGGAATCCGGGAAAATATGATGGATTGTTTTCCGGATAGGAAAAAACCATTTGTGCGTGGCCCCGTCGGACGATTCTTCCGTATAGGGAAAGAAAACCATCTTTTGAATGGTGAATCCTCCTTGTTCCAGAAGCCCCCTTATTGAAACCGGGTCGAACAGTGATAGGTGAAGCGGCATCTCATAAGAGTGGGTGATGCGGTTGAGCCAGCTTTTTTGGTTGGGGGTGGAGAGGGCAAGTACGCCATTGTGTTCCAGCACGCGCCAGCATTCATCGATGAAAGCTTTCGGGTTCGCCACATGTTCGATAACTTCCCCCGCAAGAATACTATTGAAAGAACGATCTTCGAATGGCATTCGCTGACCGTCCCCCAATACTTGATTCGTGCGCACGTGAATGAGCTCGATGTCCAAGGAAACGATTTGGCTATCGGGAAACCGTTTCTTCAGCTCGTCATGCAGGGTTCCCGCACTCCCCCCAATATCAAGAACTTTCCCCGATAACGAGGCCAGCAATGTGTCGATGCGATTACGCATGGATCATTTCCTGTTTCCGTTTTGAGCCCATTCCTTCATCAGGACATTGGCCCTCTGGAGTTCCTCGATGCTTCCGGCGTCCAACCAGTGCCCAGTGAGTTTGGAGGCCGCGAGCGTGCCACGTTGGATATAATTATTGTGGATGTCCGTCACTTCCAGTTCCCCCCGAGCGCTGGGTTTCAGATTTTGGATGATGCTAAACACATGAGGGGTGAAGAAATACACCCCAATAGAGGCCCAAAGGCTGGGCGGCTGGGCGGGTTTTTCCACGAGTTTAACCACTTTCTCCCCCTCCAATACCGCGACCCCCATCTTCTTGGCTTCTTCATTCGTCGTCTCGAATAGCAGGATTCGAGCCTCTTCCTTCCCCGATTCGAAGGCTTCCACATGCGGTCGGATGCTCTGGGTGAGGATATTATCCCCATTGATGGCCACGAATCGCTCGTTTCCCACAAAATCCTCCGCCAGTCCGATGGCTTGGGGAATCCCCCCCGCCTCGTCCTGCACACGATAGGTAAATTTGACTCCGAATTGTTTCCCGGAGCCCATGAGCTTGAAGATGTTTCCCGCGTGCTCGGTGCCCGTCACGATGAGGATGTCAGTGATTCCAGCCGTTTTGAGAGTATTCAGAGGATAGAATATCATGGGCTGGTCATACACCGGCAACAGATGCTTATTGGTGACTGATGTCAGCGGACGCAAACGCGTCCCATTTCCACCAGCTAAGATGACTCCTTTCATTCCTTCTCACCTCCATGAGCGAAATGGTTCTCGTACCATTGTAATGTCCGTTTCAACCCTTCCGTCAATGAATGGGTGGGCCGCCACCCCAGTTCTTTTTGTGTGACAGAGATGTCACAGGTCACTTGGTCACGATCCTGCAGGGGTTGTTCGGTCTGCCATTCAATTGTGATATCATTCCGGGGCAGGAGGGCAAGCGCCTTCTCCACGATGTCACCAACCGAAACATTTTCTCCGCTCGCGAATGTATATTCCATTCTTTTCAAGTGGGGGGCACGCAATGCCAGGGCGAGCATTCCTTCCACGGCGTCTTCCACATACATGAAATCCCTCCGCACCTTCCCATCGCCCCGCAATACTATTTTCTTTTCAGTGAAAATTCCTTTCATGATGCGCGGCACTAACCGAGAAAAATTAAGGTCATTCCCCCCATAAGTATTGGTATTCCGCGCGACCGCTCCGGGGAGACTATAGGCATGCAAATAGCTGGCCACTATGACCTCAGCCGCCACTTTGCTGGCATCGTAGGGGTGGAGGGCCTCGGAGTAATTCGCCTTTCCTCCATGAGTAGAAAAATGAAATACTCGTACTGAACCGGCGAACACGGAAATCGGGGGATGTGGGGCTAACCGGATGGCCTCGAGCAGGTTCAGCGTTCCCATGACATTCGTTTGAATGGTATCATACGGTTGCTGGATGGATTGCCAGGTATCCGCTTGCGAGGCGAGATGAAACACATACGAATATTCCTCCTCTCGCAGGAGGCGGGCGATACCATTTCCATCCCGTATGTCAAGAGGATGGATTTCAATCGCCTTTCGAATGGAGGAAGTTAAGTTGGGGGCATCAGTTCGACGTGAAATACCATGCACCCGCGCTCCCCGTTCAATAAGAGAACGAGCAAGATGGCCACCGATAAACCCCGTGATGCCAGTCACGAGCACTTTTTCCCCTTTGAAGCTATCCATACCTCATTCCTCACCTAAACCAATAAATGCCCATGCCGGATGCTCCCAGCGAGTCGGGCGACCTTGATGGCCAACGCATAGCCTATCCCGATGAATGTGATAGCCGCAAAATGGAAAATCCCTCTATTAGAGAGGAATGTCAATCCTCGGGGGGAAGATAATACTGGTTCTTTCTCGTCATCTTCCCATAACCCGGTGGCGACCTTGAAATCCGCCACGGGATCGATGAAAACCTTGCCGCGAACATGGAGAAATGTATCGCAAAGAGGGGTGCGATGTTTTTTGCGGAGCAGCACATCATTCATGTGATAGCGTAACCGTTGAAGGGTATATCCCAGGATGTTCATTATTCCCTTGGGAGTGACTAGGGTCCTATCTTCCGTATACCGAGCGCCCGTGATCTTTTGGTAAGCGAATCCCAATTCAATTATGCGAAATGACAGATCGGTGTCCTCCCGGTAATAAAAGAAATCTTCATCATAGCCTCCCAGATGATTCAAAAGATCTTTCTTAAATCCCGTGCTGGTGCCTCCATAATGCCCATACGCGCTGACCGCCCCCACATCGGGGGAATTAAATCCATTCACCATGGTTTGCAACCAATCCGCATGGGGAATACAGTCATGATCCATATTGATGATCACCTCTCCCGAGGCGGCTTGAATCCCGGTATTGCGTGCCTTACATACCCCGGATCGGGGGAGAGTAATTATTTTTACTTTTTTGTTTTTTCCGAAATGGTTTCGCAATTGTTGCGGGGTGTTTCCATCAAAGCTCCCGTCATCCACTACGATAATTTCAAATTTTCCATCGAACTTTTGCCCAAGCATTGCATCCACCGCCCGGATGAGGGGTTCGCCCCCATTGAGGGTGGCAACGACGATGCTCGCGCTCTTTGGAGGGGTTGATTTTTTTTTCTTTGAGGGTAGTGAACTAAGAAGAGGATTGTTTGTCTCTCGCGCGATCCGTTCGAGGATGCGGGGAATGTACCCGATGGATTTTGAAGAGAATTTTATCCATCTTTTTTTTTGGATATGCGCCGCCAGTCCTTCCATGTCTTCAACAACATTCCCAAATTGTTCCACGTGAGATGCATGAGCGAGTTCAAGTTGATGGTCATCCGTGTGTTCACCCCATTTTTTCAACCGGGGAACGATAATCATCCGTTTCCTCGCGAGAATACCGGTGCCAATGTTCCCTTCTCCAGCGTGGGTGATGAATAATCGGGCGCGCCGCACGTGATTTTCGAATGCGTCAATGGGAAGGAATGGGATGCACTCCATTTTGGGATGAGTGAAAGGTGTATGTCCGGTCTGAAATACCACCTTCTCCCGGATAATACCTTGGTCCACCAGCCGTGCCACGGCGTCGGCGAGACGCATGAATGGTTGAGGATGCGTTCCTACCGAAATAAATATCATCCCAGATCATCTCCCGGCCGGACGAAAATGCTCCCTCCGAATATGCCCGATGGATACCATTTTTTGAGGGTTTTCCATTGATAAATGACATGATCCGCGAGGGGGGATATGATTCTCCCCGTCCATCCGGGAGTGGTGACGCGGCAGAAGCTCTCGATGAATACGATGGGAACCCCTTTGATTTTGGCCGCGAGGCAAACCGGAACGGTGACATCCGCCCCCGTGCTGATCACCAAATCCGGTTGTTCTTGGGAAATGATTTTCCATGCCCTGAAAAAAGCCTGTATCGTCTTGATCGGGTGGCGGGCCGGGCGGGAAATAAAATGCACTCTTTCGTATTGGGAAAGGGATAGGGTGTCGTCGCGCTGGAAGGTGACGAATACATGGTCGTGCTTGGAATAGAAGGGGGCCAGTTGCCGCATCTCAGTGAGGTGTCCGCCGGCCGAGCAGGTGAGGAGCAGCTTCATAACATTCCCCGTGTCCCGCCACCGGTGGCGGTGAAATTGCTCCAGAATACGAAAAGGGCAAATAGGGCCACGATAACCTGCAAGCCCAGGATGATAAGTACCACTTGCTTTTCTGAAAATTTTCCAAACCGCATCACCACATGCGTTAAACTTCCAATTTTTTCAGGAGATTGGAGCGTGCCGTCCTCTTGGATTATTCCAAAGCTCTGGGCCTGCATTTTCATACGGGCTTTCAATATGAGTTCGATGAAATAGAGGAGAAATAGCATCAGGCCCAATTTTTCGAGGTTTCCGATGATGGATACGGACGCGAATGCGGCTCCCATCATGAGGGTGAAAGAGTCTCCCGGGAATACTCTTGCCGGGAACCAGTTGTAGGCCAGAAAAGCCAATATTACTCCGATGAGGGCAAGCATGAGGATAATCACCTCGATCTCTCCCAACGCTAACCCGACGATGAGGAAAACGATGGCATTAATCAGCCCCATCCCCCCTTCCAGTCCATTCAGTCCCGCGAGCATGTTCATGGCATTGCTGGCCCCCGTCACCGCAATGGGCACAACGAGGAGCGAATAGAATAGTCCCAGGTTGACGAGTCCCAGGAGGGGAATGTCCATGGTAGGATCCCCGATCACTTGAGGCAAAACCATGAGAGGGAGTGCCGCGAACAAGGGAAATAGGGCGTGTTGGTATTGCCGTATTCCTTTGGTCCAACCAATGACATCGTCCACGATCCCAATCAACCCCACCACGACGATAGTAAGAATGGCCGCCAGGAGAGGGAGCAATTCCAATGGGGCGAATAACCCCACATAGGAATGAAAAAAAAGCGCGATCATCACCGCGAAAATAAACCCGAGCAACACGACCGTGCCCCCCATCCCGGCAACAATCGGTTTTCCTTTCTTGTTGAAATCCCCCCATTCGATTTTCTGGAGATGCATACGGCGGATGAAAAAAGGGTAGACGATGTAGTCGATGAGGAAGGCACTCAGAAGGATCAGCACGTAACCCAAGATCAACAAGTAGCCCAAGAATGGTTCCATTATATGAAGTCCCCCGTATTCGTATTATAATTCCGATGAAAAGAGGCGAATCCCCGCTTAAATGGAAATGTGGTTCATCCGTCGAAAGGAAATCTATTTAACTCGGACACTGATGGGAGTTCTTCGTGGTCAAATGGAAAAACAAGAATACGTAAAAATGCAGAGTCTGGAAAATGAGAATTGGTGGTACCAGTCGCGGAAACATCTCATTCATTTATTGGTGACTAAATTTGCCATGAAAATAGATTACATGATTGACGTGGGGTGCGGGAATGGAATGATTTTACATTCCTTTTCCAACATAGAAAAAAGGATTGGGATTGAAACCCATCCGTTGGCAGTTTCAAATGCTCGGGAAAAAGGTTTAACAATCATGGATAGCATCCGGGAAACACCCGATCAAGCAGACCTGGTCCTCCTCATGGATGTCATCGAGCATGTTCCAGATGACGTGACTTTTTTAAAAGAAGTATTGGCAAAATTAAGCTCGGATGGAAAAGCCATCATCACCGTACCCGCTTTCCAATGGCTGTGGAGCATTCATGATGAAAAAGTGCACCACTTTCGACGTTACTCCAAAAAAAGTCTAAACGCATGCATCCAGAAAGCCGGTGGGAAAGTGGATCATTTGTCTTATTGGAATGCCATTTTCTTTTTACCCGCGATGGCCCGAAAATGGTTTCCGCATGGGAAAGATGAAAGCGATTTGAAACCAATCTGGGGCCCCTTGAATAATTTGATGTATCATTTGGTATGTTTCGAGAATTCATTCAGTTCGAAGATTTCCATCCCTTTCGGGACGAGTGTCTATGCGGTAGTATCCAAGGGCGATTCATCAATGGAATAGATGCGCACGCCCCCCGCATTGCGGTAGACTTCGGTGTAATGAGATTGCACCGAAGCTTCCCCGAACCAGAGGCGCACCAGCATGCTCTCATTGGCCGCGCGGGAGAAGAAATAGACCTTACGATTATCGAAATCCCGATACATGAACAAGGGGGGGTCCCTATTCGTCTGATTGGGATTACTAGTCCAAGTGGTGGGGGTGGCATTCATCTGGGCCTCTGAAAATTGGTTGCCCCCGCAATTGTAATTAACCTCTTTTGTCAAAACCGTTTCCTCCCGAGAACAATTCATCACGAAACCCAACACCCCTTGGATGCGGGGATCATTGATGTTGGTGACTCCATAAGCATAAAATCCGAGGTTGGGAAGTTTCCCTAGCAAATCGTCCCCGAAGATGAGGTGGGTACTCCCATAGTTGGCGACGATAGCATTGGCCTGGTCCACGTCCCGAGCAAGGATGAACCGCGCCACATCGGAGGTAGCTTTAGTATCTGCATTCCGGTTATCGATGATGACCTTCCGATTGGCCAGGAAGGATATCCAGTGCCCTTCGTCCCACCAATTGAAGAACTTCGTTTCTCCTGGCAGATTTTCGTCGGCCCAGAACAGGGCTGTTTTCCATCCGGGGGAAAGTTCGATGTTGGGCACGTTTTGGGTTACAAATAAGGTGCCGATGCCCACGCTCAAGACAATCATGAATCCCATGGCCGCCGTCACCATCTTTTTCCGACGGATGGATTTATGGGAGACCCATCGCCAACCAAGCATCATCACGACGGCTCCCATCAAGGCAAGAGGCAACCCCCAATAGTAGGTGAACTTGAGTTTTCCCCAGGCCATGAAAAAGGTGACGAGCAACCAAATCAGGGGGATAACCAGGAATTCGAAATGCCTGGATCTCCGCAGGAGCAGATAGCCTATCGCGGGAATCCCGATGATGGCAAAGAGGACGAGGAAACTGTATTTGTTTCCGAAATAGTTTTTCCCTTCGCTCTCTTCCCCCACGGTTTGCCCCAACACATCCCCTGTTTGCAGACTGAAATTGAACATTGTCACGAGTAATGGGGATAAAATGAGGGCCAGGATGATGAGGATGTACAACCATTTGACAACGGTTCCCCCCCATTCCATCCGCTTCTTGGTGAACCATAACCCGGCCGATAGGATGGCCATTCCCAGGATGACAAGAATGGTATCCGCATATCCCAGTGTGGGATTTTTGAGAATCACCCCCAATATCCCCCCAAACTGATCAAGCCAACCCAGATTAGTTTGGATGGTGGCGCTGATGGCCAACAGGATGAATGCGACGAGCCATAATCCAGCGTAATGTTTCGCCTTCTCCAATTCATCCTCGCGCACCCAGAGAAGGAACTGCACGAATCCCACGCCAAGGAGGATGGGGATCAACATGTTGAATGCCGACCACGTGAAAACCATTAATGAGAAGCTGATGCCAGCGAGGAGGGCATCGGTGATATTTGATCTTTTCCATTCCGGTTCACGCACCGCCCGCACGAGAAAGACGAATCCAATGACCATCCAGATGAAACCAAGAGAATCATCTTCGAAAAACCCTCCCATGGTGCGGTACACGAATGCGGGGATCACCGCGGCCAATATTCCTGTCAATAACCCCGCGGCTTTTTCATGGGATCCTTTGAACAATTCTTTCCCCAGGAAATACATGGCTACAGCGATGAGTGCGCCGTAAAGGGCGGGCAATATCTTGATGAATAACACCCACACCTCGAAATCGTAGGGGGCATTAAATGTGAAAATTTTGTAGATGGCCGCGGAGATGTACCAGAACAACAGCGGAACATTTCCCAGCGTGGCCGCGGCGACATTTTGATAATAGCCCAAAGGGTCAATCATGGGAGCAGGAAGCCCTTGCAGAATGTAGGAAACCATGCGTGCGTGCCAGTACGAATCGAACTCGAAGAATAATTCGTATCGCATCAGCTGGGCGCGGACGATGAAACCAAGGATGAAAACGAGCAGGATGAATAGGAATTCTTTTCGCCAGAGTAAATGGGAAACCTTTTCTTTCCATTTGGTGAAATGGGATTCCTTTTTTGAGGATTCTTCCGGCACTGGAGAGGGAGGAGATTCTGGATGAGGCGCGGAATCCATTTCCATGCCACTACAATAAGCCATTTCGTTTTAAAGGGCCGCTTCCTCGGCACGCTTTCGATGGCCGCTTTCGATCGGCCGCCCCGAACCCGGGGTATCTCCGATACCCCTGAAGAAATAACAACGGATAAATCGGGCGTGCGTCCCGATGGACGTGGGAGGTCGTTGATCTCCCAGCAGCCGAAACGATTTCCATTCTCTTGCGTTATAAATCGTTTTTTGATCAAACTTTTTTTAAAAAGAGAGTCGTTTTTTTGATCAAACTTTTTTTAAAAAAAGTTTGATTGACAGCGTTGGCACGGCTCCAGGAGAAATCCCAGTGCCATTAACCACCGGTACGCGTTTCACTTCCGGGTTCGAGATGAGTCCGGGTGGGGCCACGCCCGTATGGCCGTCAATCGAATGGAATGGGATAAGGAAGGGTTAAAAAGGATTGGGCGAAGGCGCGTATCACACGTCTTTTTCCTCTCCCTCTACCGTATCGTCTTCAGTTTCCTCTTCGTCTTCATCCTCGTCCTCGTCGGGAGCGAGGGGGGATACTTTCTGCGATTTCTTCTTGGTGCCCCCTTTTTCGAGGCCACGAACCAAGTCGTCGGCGGTTTCCAGGCCGTGGATCATCTCTTTTTCGGTTTTGGCCCCCGCGCAGATCACTTTCCCGTTCTTGAATAACAGCATCGTCAGTTTGGGGTTATCCAATCGGAGGATGGCTCCCGGAAACTGCTCCGGCTCGTATTCCACATTGTCCAGTTGCATGGCCGTGGCGAACAGATCCAGATTCTGGTGCAGATTGCCCGTGGCCACAAGATTAACCACTTCATATTCAATGGTTTTGAGTATTTTCACGGAGGGCTGGATCTCATTGATCATTTTATTGGCTTTTTTGATGGCCAAATCAATTTGGGCCTGGGCGCTTGCTCCCGAACAGATGATCTTCCCATTCTTGAATAGGAGCATCGAGACCTTGGGTTCCTTCAGCTTGAGGATGGCCCCTGGAAACTGCTCCGGCTCGTATTCGATGTTGGGGATGGACATCGCCAGGTTATAGAGATCCAGATTGGCATTCAATCCCCCGGATGCCACCAGGTTCACAATAGAATAATCGATCTTCCTTCCCTTGTGGGTGAATGTATGTTGTTCAAAGACCTGTCCTGATCCTTCACTCATACTTATTCCTCCAACCCGTTTTCCCCGAGGCCTCTTCTTTAAAAAGGCTTTAAATATACCACCTTGCCCCCAACCCATTTAAAAAGGAAATGCCGGGCCCGTTCACGTGAAAAAGGGGTTTTGGGGTGCTACTGCAAGAGCTGTTTTCTGTTCCATCGGATGTACATGGGCTAATTTCCCAATTTCATCATTTCCCCTTTTTCGTCGCCAGAAAATGGTAATTTTAATGGCAGAAATAGGATTTTACGGGAGTCAGAGACGATATTATTTACCCATCAACCACCCATTCCAGGCCCCATCTTAACGTTTCCTCGTCTTAGATCAATTCCCAAAAATCCCTTTACCAATTCCATCCATCCTATTTCATCCCCTCCTGAGGTTCTTTCCCCAAAAGGCCGCTTTATAAGATTTTCTTTGCCGGTATCATGGAAAGCCCGCGAGTATATTTTTATCTTTCAGAGGAGCAGCACCCATGGCCAACAAGAAAGCACGAGGATATCGCGCCAACACGCGCGCCAAGATCCGCGGGGCCGCGACGCGCCCCACGGTGAACCAGCTCCTCCAAACATTCGATGTGGATGAGACGGTGCAGATTGTGATCAATGGAACCATTCATGCGGGCATGCCCTTCCGCCGCTTCCACGGCCTCACGGGCCAAGTAATAGGGCATCAAGGACGCGCCGTAAAGGTGAAGGCCTATTTGGGTAACCAGACGTGCATCGTGATCCTGAATCCTATCCACTTGAAAAGATTGACCACTATTTCAAAGAAAGAAGCCAAGGTGAGCGCATGATAGGGAAAGAGACATTGGAAAAGCACCCCATCTCCTTAGCCCACGTGAAGGATTTGCTAGAATCCCGCGAATCCACAAAAGAAGCTTCGTACGAACAGAACCAAACATTGGAGTATGTCACCAAATTCGCCAAGCTGAAAAAAGAGGACGCGGAAGGGCTCTATAACAATCTCATGAACATCGAAGGAATGAATGAGGATGCCGCGGTGAAGATCGTGGACTTCCTTCCCGAGGACGCGGAGGCATTGAAACTCATCCTCCCCAAGTCCTCCAAACTCGAGGAATCCATTTTCCCCGACATTCTTGAGCGGGTAAAGAAATTCCGGGGCTGATCCCATCAAAGTGGGGGTTGGCCGGGGTTTCCAGTTGGACACACCCATAAATACTCGGTCAGCCCTCCCTTCTACGAGTGATAACTATGAATGAAGAACGGGCTATCATACTGGATTTTCTCCCCCATGGAAAGAGCTCGAGCTTCAAGAGCGAACCCCTGGCTTTAGTCGTGGGAACGGCTTTCTTCACCCTGCTTGAGGTAGTGCCCAAACCCAATACCGAGCTCAAGCCCTTGGAAGAGGCCTACATTGGAAAGGAGGCCCGGGACAAGATTGACCATATCAAGCAGCGCACGACCTACGATAACCTCACCTCCAATGCCCGGGCGGAACTGGATAAGGCCATCGACAAGATCATTGGAATGAACGAAACTAAATTCCTCCAGTTCTTCAACAGTGCGGGACCCATCTCCCTCAAGCGGCATCGCCTGGAATTGTTACCGGGAGTAGGCAAGCACCACATGGAATTGATCCTCCGCGAACGCACCACTAAGCTATTCGATTCATTCACCGAGCTGGAGTCGCGGATAAAATTCCCCACGTCCGTCACCAGTATCCTCCGGCGACGCATCCTCAATGAATTGGAAGGTAAAGAGAAGCACTTCCTCTTCGTCCGCCCCCCGCAAATCGAGGATGAACGCCACGTCCGCCGATTCAGGTGATAGGCATGGGCGGCCTGGACGAGCTGCAGCGCGATATGGTCGCGCACTCCTTTTTTCCCGATAAGAAATTTTCGCAGCATTTTCTGGTGGATGAATCAATAATCCATCTCCTCGTGGATTCGGTGGGGGTGGGAAAAAAGAATAGTGTTCTCGAGATCGGCGGAGGCACGGGGTTTGTTACTCGGGCCATCCGCGAGACGGGAGCCCGCGTCATTGTGGTGGAAGTCCATGCTGCTTTGGCCGCGGTTCTTCAAGAAAAATTAGGCGACCAGAACGAGGTGCGAATCATTCAGAATGATATCTTGAAGGTTAATTTGAATCAATTGGACTTTGATACAGTCATCGCTTCTCCTCCGTATGCCATTTCAGATGACATTATGTATGCATTGTTCGCCCGCGGGTTCGATAATGCGTCATTGGTATGGCAATTGGAATTCGCCGAGAAGCTGTTGGCCCCCGAAGGAAGCGCGGAGTATAATGCGCTCTCCGTGCTGACCCAATATTTCTTCAATGGGGATATCGTGAAGAAGATTTCCCCCAAGGCATTCTACCCCATGCCCCAGCAGTTCTCCTCCATCCTCGTATTGAAGCGGAAAAAAGTTCCCCCCATTCCTAATCATGCCCAATTTGTCGAGTTTATTCGCACCCTTTTCCGGTTTAAGAACAAAACCCTGGCGAATGCCTTGCGCCTCGCGGCGCGGCATATTCCCACCATCCCCTCTTCCGAACAGTGTGCCCTACTCTTGCGTCCATTCGACTGGGCGGGGAAAAAGGTGTTCCTCCTTTCTCCAGTGGAGTTCGTGGCATTGTACCATGCGCTTCTACATTTACCTCAAAAATAAAATTAATGTCCTCTTTTTATTCAAGGTGTTGAGGCCGCGATGCAGTACGCCCGCGATGTTTCACTGGAAACATTTCCGCACAATGAAGCGTTTCGGGTGATCCCGGCCACGGCGATGAGACAGGCATCCTTGGCTCCCATGAATACTATGCGATCGCACTCAGACGCTGACCTCCGGGCAATAGCCACTTCCGTGAAGCAGGTGTCCCGTGCCTCGGTGCGCGGGATAGCATAGCAAATGTCCCCGTCCCGCGCAGAAATAGCAGCCTGGATGTAGCAGGATTCTTTCTTGTTTCCCAATAACCCATCGATGAACGTGCCCGTGGAAAAGATCTGGGCGCATTCGCTCGAGGACACAGGCGCAATGGGTCTGTCAACCGCCTGGCGGAATAAGGGGCCCGTGATGAGCGTGGGGTCACCCGGGTCAAGGACGCGGAATCCAGAAAGGGCGAGCCGAGCGGCATCCGGAGGATACGTGAATAGGCCGAAGACGAATGGTTCGGGGCACCCGCACACGGTGCAGGTCACATCCACATTTTGGTAGGCCAATTGGATGTCCAGCACGCGAATGTCCCGCTCTTCATAGAATGCCCGCACATAGGACAATTCCTCTTCCACGGGGAATTGAGCATAGGGGCGATTGTTCTCAATCCCCCATTGTTCCCTCCAGGGGAGCACGGTACATTTTCCTGGCTGCAACAACACCCATTCAGGGGCATCCATCGAGGCATCTGGGGCGATGGGCAACTCCCACTGGGTTACCCAGAAGAGAATTCCCAATGATATGAGAATGAGTCCCACCACCATGGCCACGGCCCGCTTGTCCATGAGCCCTTTTGGCGCTCCCTCTTTAAGAAAGGCCGCTACCCCCCCTTGCATAAAAGGACGGAATTTGACTCCTGTCGGCCGCCGGGGGATTGAAGAATCCCCCTCGTCCCTCGGAGCGCACGATCGAAAGCGATTATCATCGTCGTGTGGATTCAGAGTCGTTCCGGCCGCTGGGAGGGTGTAACCCTCCCACGTCCATCGGGGCGCACGATCGAAATCGTGCATGTGCAGGGGTAGGATTTAATACCTTGCACCCGGTAGTATGGTGCATAACCCATGCTCCGGGGGCATTGGGGAACAATGAGGGGTGATGTGGGAATGGAGAGCATTTTTCAACGGGGGGTTCAGCGCGCCGCGTCCAACCAATCCGGTTTCATGCCCAGTGGGGCCGTTAATCCCGATTCGATTACCCAAACGCAACCCCCTCAACCTATTCGGAATGATTTCACCGCCAAGGATGAGGAGTCCATCCGCCAATTCCTCAATGAATCCCAGGCCAAGATCGCCGTGGTCGGTGTCGGGGGCGGGGGAACCAATACGGTGCAGCGCCTCAATGAAGTGGGTTTGGATGGCGGGGAAACCTACGCCGTGAACACGGATGCGCAGGCTTTGTTGCATATCCATGCGACCCGGAAAATTTTGATTGGAAAGCAGCTTACGCGTGGATTGGGAGCGGGATCCGATCCGTCAGTAGGAGAGGCGGCCGCGCGCGAGAGTGAGGGAGAATTGAAGGAGTTGTTGCAAGGCTCCGATTTGGTTTTCATTACGTGTGGTATGGGTGGAGGTACGGGAACAGGAGCGGCCCCCGTCATTGCGAGCGTGGCGAAAGGGTTGAACGCCCTCACTGTGGGAGTGGTTACCCTCCCTTTCACTGTGGAGGGGCGCACGCGCATCGAGAATGCGTTAGAAGGATTGAACCGCTTGCGCAAGGAAGCGGATACCGTTATCATCATTCCCAACGACAAGATTTTGGAGATCGCTCCTGATTTGCCAGTGAACGCGGCCTTCAAGGTGGCCGATGAGGTGTTGGTGAATGCGGTGAAGGGAATCACCGAGATGGTCACCAAACCAGGATTGATCAACTTGGATTTTGCGGATTTGCGCACCATCCTTTCGCGAGGGGGAGCGGCGCTAATTGGGTTGGGGGAGAGCCGGGCTGACAAAGCGAGCGACGCGCGCGCGTTGGAAGCGGTGGAGAATGCTCTTACTTCACCCTTGCTGGATGTGGATATCTCCCACGCCACGAAAGCATTGATTAATGTCATTGGGGGCACGGATATGACCCTTCGCGAGGCCGAGATGATCGTGGAAGTGGTGGGCTCGCGCATTGATGGTAACGCCCATATCATTTGGGGGGCGATGATCGATGAGAGTATTCCCCGGTCGCAGATCCAAGCCATGGTTGTTGTGGCGGGGGGAAAAATCCCTTTCCTCGACAGCGTGCCCACTCAAGGGGCTGAACGGGTGGATTTGGATATCGAGTTTACGGAGTGATAAAACATGTTCAATCTCAAGGAGCGCTGGAATGATTTTCTCACGGGCGCCCAACGCGTGCTCACGGTGAGCAAGAAACCGGATGGGAATCAGTACAAGAGCATGGCCCGCATTACCGCGTTAGGAATCCTGGTGTTGGGGATCATCGGATTCGCCGTGGAATTAGTGAGTTTTTTGATCAAGAATCTCCTTTGAGGCGTCCTTTTTAAAGGCTTGTGGGGCCCATCCTCTCATACGATTTATCCATTTCCAGGGGAAGAGAAACCTATGATCTACACGGTGCGCACCACGGTGGGACAGGAGACCATGCTCATGGACCTCGTGGCCGCCAAATCCAAGAAAGAAGGGTTGGAAATTTACAGCATCGTCGTCATGCCCGGGTTAAAGGGGTATGTCCTGATCGAGGGGGATCATGAGAATACCGTCCAGCGAGCCATCGCCGGCCTCTCATTAGTAAAGGGCCGCGGGGTCGTGGCGGGAAAAATAAACATCGAGGAATTGAGCGCGGTGTTCGCGAGCAAACCCCTCATGGAAAGCATCAAACCCGATCAGAAAGTGGAGCTCATCTCCGGACCATTCAAAGGAGAGAAAGCCCGCGTCATCCGCGTGAATGATACCAAGGAAGAGGTCACCGTGGAATTGCTCGAGGCCACGGTGAAGATCCCGGTGACCATCAAAGCGGAGCACATCCGCGTGATCAAGGAATGAAGGATTTGTTTTATGGTCCGCCCGACCAAAGGAGAGAAGAAACCTCTCATCAGCGTAGTAATCGCAGGCCATAACCGCCCGGATTCGTTACGCGAGACCCTTCGCGCGCTACGCGAGCAGACCCTTCCCGCGTCCCAATATGAAGTATTGGTGATCGGGTTCCCCCCAACGACATTGCAAGCTGTTGCCGACGAAAACAAAAAACTGGCCAAGCACGCATTTCATTATCACGAAATAGGTTCTCGCTGGCCTGATGCTAAACGCAATGAGGGCATTCGCCGGGCGCTGGGTAACATCGTGGCGTTCACGGATGATGATGTGGTGCCGGCTCCCGATTGGCTGGAAAAAATAAAGGATTTTTTCCATTCTCATCCGGATGCGGTGGGAGTAGAGGGCCGAACTACCGGGAATAACACCCCCCTCCTCTCGCATGCGACGCGAAATGAAAAAGGATTTGAGTTTCCGGCCTGCAACTATGCGTTTCGTAAGGGCATTTTAGAAAAAATAGGGGGCTTTGATGAGGCATATCATTTCTTCCGCGAGGATACCGATCTCGCCTACAAGGCTATGCAGTTTGGAAAGGTGCCCTTCGATCCCCACATCCTTGTTTTCCATCCCACCCGTTTCACCCAACCGGCAGCCATCCTTCGAGAATTGGGAATGACGCGGGGTGAGATTCGCTTGGCCAAGAAGTTTCCCAAAACCTACTATCGGAAATACGGAATCGTCGGAAAGGGGGGATGGAAGCAGGCGCTCATTACCTGGGTGGCCGTAGGCGCGATCTTTTTCTTTCTGATGAAAGAATTTTGGTTGTTGGCACTCGTCATATTGTCCATCCTTTTCCTGATTCGATATTTAATTTCATTCAGAGGGAGAACATTCACCTTTTCCCAAGCCCTTTGGGTTTTTGCCTACATGGGAATTCGAGACCTCGCCTACCCATTCTTCTTTACCTATTATTGGTTCACCGAGCACCCTAAAGTAGAGGAAGCGGCGGGAAGCGAGCAATTGGCTTTATAAGTGTTTTTTGGGGGAAGATGGGAATGCCCGAAGTGAAAGTGTTGATCGATGGGGGAAAGGCCACGGCCGCGCCCCCTTTAGGGCCCGCGCTGGCCCCTTTGGGATTGAACGTGGGTAAAATCGTTTCTGAGATTAATGAAAAAACCAAATCCTTTTCCGGGATGAAGGTGCCCGTCACCATTGATATTGACGTGTCCAAGAAATATACTATTTCTGTCGGGAGCCCACCCACAAGTGCGTTAATAACCAAGGAAGCCGGCATCCCCAAAGGAACGGGCAACCCTAAGACCACGATGGTGGGAAATCTAACCTTCGACCAGGTGAAGAAGATTGCGGAGATGAAGTTGGGAAAAATCAATTCGTATGACGTGCGTAGTGCGTGCCGGGAGATCATCGGCACGTGCCATTCCATGGGCGTCACCATTGATGGGGTGCACCCGAAGCAGGCCCAGCAGGACTTCGCGGCTGGCAAATACGATGCGCAATTGGTATGATGGCGTGTCCCGAATATTTTATTTTTTAGTTTCATTCAATCCTCTCCTTTCACAAAAAACTAAAAGCCAAGAGTCATGAACGATAAAGCAATTATCCATTTTTGGCAAAACTATTTTTCAAATGGTATTCATTTTTTGATCGAACTTCATCGTAAACACTATTTTTCCGTCAACGCTTTTTCCAGTGGAAAAAGGGTTGTTACGATGCCCGCAAAACATGGTTTTGCTTGGTTTCTTAAAAAGTTCGTTTGGTGAGCGTGCGCGCTTCTTCAAGAATATCGCTGGCGATGTACCCGTACCATTTTTTTCTTTTCAATCTATCACTCATTCGTCCATTCAACCATGCGGCGCACGCGGCGGCTTCGAATGGGGGCATTCCTTGCGCCCAGAAGCTCGCGGTGAATCCGGCCAGGACATCCCCGAATCCCCCTTTGGTCATCCCGGGGTTGCCTGTCTTATTGATATAAGTTTTTGTTCCCCCCACGATCACGGAACGCCAATCCTTGAGATTGATGACCAGGTCATTCTTCCCAATCATGTCCCGCACCCTTTTTTTGCGGGCGGGAATTGAAAGACCCCGCACATCCATACCCGTCCAGAGGTGAAATTCTTTCACATGTGGAAGGGCGATGCAGTGGTTCAACCCTTTCAATCCTCGAGGCATGGCGTGGAAGGCATGCGCATCCACGACGAGCCGGGTGCCATCCCGCACGAGCATGGGAATGAGTTTTCGGAGCGCCGGTAGGCTTTGGTCCCCCGCCCCATTCCCCACCAGGACCACGTCGTTTTCCCTGGCAAGGGAGCGGATATGAGACACGTGACGAGAATTTATGTATAAGCCAGGGAGGGGGGCTCCTAATATGTCAGGAAAACCCGCATTGGCGCTTTGAACAATAGCCTGTGGCGCGCAGAGCGTGACCAAATCCCCTCCTCCGCGTAATACGGCCATGCTGGCTAGGATAGGCGCCCCGGCGTAGGGGGGAGAACCCCCTACGACGAGCACCCGCCCATGGTTTCCTTTATGGGCATTCCTTTTCCTCCGTGTCCAAAAATGGGTGATTTTCTTTTGGGGATTAAACCCTTTCATGAAGGGGATGCCAGGGCCCGGCTTTTTAATCCTTACCAATCGCAATTGGCTCACTTTCTGGTTCTCGCAATCGGGAAGCCGCTTCACCACTCGAGAGTGGGAGGTTTATCCGCATGCAAAAGCAGGCCGTGATCAAGACGCTGCAGCAGCTCCGCCAGACGGCGAAACCCCGCCAATTCAAGCAGACCATTGACATGACCATTAATTTCAAGAATATCGATTTCAAGAAGCTCGACAACCAGGTGGATGTGGATGTTCAGCTCCCTCATCCTGTTAAATCGGGACAAGGAAAAGTTCTATTGTTCGTCCGTGACAAGCAGTTCGCGGAGGAAGCCAAGGGGATTGTGGATATGATCATCCTGGAAGACCAGATCAAATCCATTTCCAAGAAGAAGGCCTCCGAGCTCGTGAACCAATACGCGGGTTTCCTCGCGGAGGGGCCCGTGATGTTGACAGTTGGAAAATATTTAGGTCAAATTCTCGCTCCCAAGGGCAAGATGCCCGCCCCTATCCCCCTGGACAAACAGAAACTCCAATCCCTGACCAGCCAGATGCGATCCGTGGTGAAGGTTTCCAATCGTAAAGGAAAGTCGATGCCTCTCGTGCATATTTCAGTGGGTAAGGAGGAGATGCCCGATGAGGATATCGCGGAGAATGCGCTGGCCGTTTATCAGGCTGTGCTCCCGGCCATAGGAAATAAGGAGACCAACATCAAAAGTGTGCTGATCAAGATGACCATGTCTCCCGCTCTCATGGTTGGGGCCAAAACCGTTCCAGCGGAGGCGACTTCATGACTCGCCACACCCGTGCATGGAAGGAAGGAGAGGTCACGCGCCTCGTGACGCTGGCGAAAGAATACCCGGTCATCGCCGTCGCTGACCTGAAGGATTTTCCAGCCAACCTGTATGGATCTCTCAAAACCCGACTCGCGGGAAAAGCAGTGGTAACTGTTTCCAAACGCAAGATGATGCACCGTGCCCTGGAGCAAGCGGGGGTCGAATCTAAGCTCAAGGAAAATGTGCAAGGAAACGCGGCCCTCATATTCAGCCGGGTGAATCCATTCGAATTATTTTCTCTCATCAAGCAATCCTCGGGAAAGGTTTCCGCACGAGTCGGCCAACTGGCTCCCGAAGACATCACCATTCCGGCCGGGGACACGGGTCTGCCACCCGGTCCCGCGCTATCGGATTTGAAAGCGGCCGGGTTGGTTGTGAAGGTGCAGGGGGCCACCATCGCCATCGTTTCTGATAAGCTGGTGGCCAAAAAGGGCGAACCCATTTCCGCCCCCGTGGCTAACGTATTGGGAAAATTGGGGATCAAGCCCATCCGTTTACGTCTCAATGTCATGTCCGCCCTGGAAGGAAACCAACTTTATCCCGCCAACTTACTGGACATCGATGAAGACGCCGTCTTCGCGTCGTTCATTCGCGCCGAGCAGGACGCCTTTAACCTGGCATTCAACGCCCGCGTATACAGCCCGCGCGTCACCGAGATGTTGCTCATGCAGGCCTTCCGCGAATCCAAAGCGGTGGCATTGGAAGGCAACATCCTCACCCCCGACACGGTGGGAGCTGTTTTGGGAAAAGCCCAGCGTGCTGCGCAGGGAATTAAATCTCAACTCCCGGAGGAACACGGATAAGGATTTCCTTTCCTCTCCTTTATTACAGTCATCCATCAATCAAAAATGAAAAAAAGGATCGACAACCAAAAACCGAGGTGACACGCCATGGAATACGTATATGCCGCCATGCTGCTGCATTCGGCCAAGCAGGAGATCAACGAGAGCGCTGTCATGAAGGTGCTGGAAGCCGCTGGTATCACGGCGGATGCCGCCCGCGTGAAAGCTTTGGTCGCCAGCTTGCAGAATGTCAACATCGACGAGGCGATTTCAAAGGCCGCCGTCGTGGCCGCCCCAGCCTCCGCACCGGCTGCCGGAGGGGACGCGAAAGCGGAAGCCAAAGCCGAACCCAAGGAAGAGAAGAAAACCGAGGAAGAGGCCGCGGCCGGACTGGCATCCCTATTTGGGTAATGCCGGCGGGGGAGGGAAACCCTCCCCCATACTCTTTTTTCATCCAGATTTTTTAGATGAAGAAGTCGGGTAATTTTGAGTCTTATTTTTGGGCCACTGTTTCCGAGTATTTTTCCCCACGGAAGGGGGGCGGATGGTTTTTCCTTTCTCTCCCGCGCGCAGGGCGATCATTCCGCTCCGCAATTGGGTGCTGATGTCCCTGATTTGCGTCTGGTAATGCTTGGCAAGCACCGCATACTCTTTCTCGGGCATCTTTCCTTGTGCCCGCTGGAATTGGGCGTGCCGCATCCCCTGCTTGGCGGCGAATAGCCGCGCTTCCAATTCATCCACGCGATATAAGGCACTCTCCGGGGGTAAGATGGTAGAGGCCGCGGCATAGTGGTGAGGTCCCCGACGGGTCTTGTAAATGGATATCCCCACCAGAAAAACCGCCAACACCACTCCCACCATGAGGAGCACAGTCACCAAGTCCAGGACCTTCCCCCCTGGAATAGTTACACTTCCTTTCCCATCCGGCCCTACAGTAAGGGGAAGGGGGGCAATCCCATTCAATAAATCAGAGGACAATGGCGTAAACCGGGAGGAGGGCAATGACTGATAGTATTTGGTCACATCCTCGGTGACGGTGTAGGTATAGTCAGCCAAGAGCGCGAGGGTTAATCCACTCCGGATGTTGCTCGCGGAAAGCGTTCCCTGTCCCTCCTCTCGATAATGATCGGCCGAATTGAGATAGAAGCGGGCATGGTCCAGGTAAAGCCTGGGCCACGCGAAATCCTTACCAGTCATCTTTTTCTCCAGATCAGCAATGTGATTCTCCAGCTCCGAACGCAAATCCGTGTTAGGGTCCTGGGCCATGAGCTCGGCGTTGACCAGGGCCAGGGCCGAAGCCCCATTCATGGCCGCGGACAAATGCCTTCCCATTTCCCTGTCCAAGATGGCTGCGTTCAATCGTCGTTGGGCGTCCGTGGCATCCCCCTGGATGAGCGTCAACCCCTGCGTGGCGTTGTCCACGAAATCGGCATAGTAATCCATGAAGGGCGATTGAGTCGTGATCCCATTTCGGGATTGTTGCACCCCAATGCGATAGAATTCCTGGGAGGATTCCCCCCAGGCGCGGGCAAACTCATAATCCTGCACGCGTTGCACCGATTGCACATATTGGGCATCTTCCGTAACGACAATAATAATTTCCCCGCTGCGCAAATCAATCAATTGTTCCTGCGCCCACGTCAACCGTTGCTGGGCCGCAATATACCATTCCACTCCCTCCACGGGGATGATTTGATCCAGTATTTTCTGTTGTTTCTCCACCCGATCTAACATCTCCCCTATTTTCACATCCAATTCGTCCGATTCCTTATCCAAAAGTTCAGGATTCGCCGCCACATCCAATACGAAATAGGCATTCACCTTGGCAAGAAAAGCGAAGTTCCCAGCGGAATAATAATACCCGTTCTGCGTGAGCAATTCCGCCTCGTTAATGGTTTTTTCTGAATCCGAAAGACTGCGATGCAGCACATCAATGAGCCCTGGATCATCGAGCAGGGAATTGGATAGGGCGGTCCGCGCCTCCAATATGACCGCGCGGGTCTGAGCAATCATGCGGGTGTTCATTTCCCCTAGGGGTTGGATAGAGGAAGATACATCTATCCTAGGAGGGATAAAAGTCTCTGGTTCTGGTGGGTTTATTTCCGATATATCAAGATCGTCCGGATCGGTATAGGCAAACTGGAGCACCTCATCCAACGTGGCCACTTCAATCACTTTCATCCCCCATTCTTCCAATGCGTAATCGGGTAGGTTGATGGTGCGTACCCCCCCGGGGAGTTTAACGACTTGCCGCGATTCCCCACTGGGGATTAGGAATAGTTTAACCCCATTCGCATGGGCTTCTTTCGCCTTCTCAAACACCCCACCCACCGGTCCCACTTCCCCTTTGATAGTAATGGTGCCCGTCAATCCCACGTGAATGGGAATAGGTTTGTCCTGGAGAGCGGCGATGACCAGCAAGGCCATGGCGCTCCCCGCGCTCGGCCCATCTACCACAGAGGCCTCGCTCTTGATGGAGAAAAAATAATCAAAATTTTTGGCGGTGGGAGAATAGTTCTGCGCCACCCGCACGGCAATTTTCTCCGTGCTCTGCGTGGCTGTTCCCACTAAAGGGCCTGAGACGGATGACCATATCTGTCCAGACCCGGGAACGACTTGCAATTGCAGATCCGCCGTGAGCGCGGTGCCATCCGGGGCCACGGCGAATACAGGAATAGAAGAACTGCTCAGCACCCCCTGCACCGGTACGGTTGTGAGGAGAAGCAGTCCCAAAACGAGCCAAAAAAAACGATTCATCACCCTCCAAGAACGTTCCGGGGTTTTATATATTCTCCTGATTCCCCAGGGGATTGACGCCCTCTATGCAGAGACATGGACCCGCCTAGATCATCGATGAATCAACTTCCCAGGACGACTAAAGAGGAAGGTATATCCCCTTTTTTTGACGAAACTTTTTCCTAAAAAGTCCGGGCTATTCTTTCAACCCATGCCCTCCGAGGATAACAATGGTTTTTCCTTTCCACGGATGATCATTCAAAACCGCATAGGTCGCGGCCCCCGAGTACTCACTATACAACCCTTCTCTTTCCGCCAATTGAACCTTAGCCTGTTTCAACCGCGCCTCTGAAACCGTGAAAATAGTTCCCCCGCTCGCATTCACGCTCATGAGGGCTTCCTGCCCATAGATGGGGTTGCCGCAGGCGATGGCACCCGCCATGGTTTTGGGGCGCGAAATGGGATCAAACCGAAGGGTTTTCTTTTTCCAGGCGTGATAGAGGGGAGCGCACGCCGCGGCCTGCACCCCTATAAGTCGAGGCATCTCAGGAATGGTTTTTCGCTCCTTCATCTCTCGAAAACCCGCGAAAAGCGCCGTGATCAGAGTCCCATTTCCGATGGGAACGATAATTTGTCGGGGAATTTTCCCCCGACATTGGTCAACCAATTCATAAGCCAATGTCTTCTGCCCCTCCATGCGGAGGGGATAATCTCCCGTGAGCATGGCGTTCTTCTTGTGGGAGGCCAACGCCCATGTTTTCTTAAGTGCTTGATTATAATCCCCTTTAACTTTCACCAGGCGCGCGCCATAGGCCTGGATCTGACTAATCTTATGGAGTGGCACGTTTTCAGGCAAGCAAATGGTCGCTTTAATCCCTGCGCGGGCCGCGTACGCGGCGATGCTCGCCCCCATGTTTCCGGTGCTGGCACAGATGACCTCATCATATTTACCTTGACGGGCGAAAGACACCTCCACCGTGGATCCACGATCTTTGAAGCTCCCCGTGGGGTTGGCAAACTCTAGTTTGAATGATGTTTTTCCATCAAATATGGATGGAACAAGAGGAGTATTCCCTTCCCCCATGGAGACAATATTCCTTTTCCCTGGATCGGGAAGATGAGGGGCATATCGCCAGATGCCGGGGGCGGTGGACATATACCTGGGAGGATTGACCTCTTTTTAATGGCGATCAAAACATTTCCCTCCCCCATTAAATAGGAAAACCCTTTCCTCTTCCCCATGGGCACACCTAAAAGAAGGGTTTACTCCCCCCGCGCTCAGAAAGCTATCATCGAACGTCATCTCGGGGGAAGTTCCCATCCCCCGGGATTGTATGAAGCGGTTCACAATCGGTTATTGGCCTCCTCTCGTTCTTCAGGCAGCAGGGGCAACAAACCCATGACCCCCAAGAAAGCAAGTAAACTAACGGAACGCGAACGAGCGCGCATACCTAAAGGGGCTTATTTCCCTCCACGCGAGCAACTTGATCTTGAAGGGGTGCGCCGACTTTATTTTCGCCGGTTTGCCACCAAATCTTCTTTGGAAGAAGCGGGAATTCCGCGTCGTTCGGATGTAGGTCGACGGGTCACCTTGGCCATGATGACCGAAGAGGCCGATGCCTTCGCCCAGGATTACATCCGGGAGAGCAAAGACAGACTGACCCCCACCAGGGAATTCATCTTTGAGATGAATAAGACGATCGGCGACGCCACCGCAAGCCAGAAATTCTTCATAGCATTCAAGCGTGCCTACCGCGCCCTGGCGGAATGAGCCTATGTCTCGCGTCCACTCATCTCTCCCCCCACTGACCAAAACCCGCTCTTTTTAATATTTGGAATAGGTGATTAGCCCATGGTTCCTAGACGCAGGCGCAGAATTCCTTTGGGAGCAGCCCATCATCAAGCATTAGAAACCGTCTCCCTCGGGAAGAGTAATATAGTATGGATAAGAAAAGGCGTCCAATTAAGGTCGCTGCTAGCAACAAAAGGCGGACGAGATTTTCTGGCGCGACGGAACACGCAAGATTCCAGGTTGTTCACCCAAGCAGTGAGTAAAGTTTTCAGTCGAGAAGATTGGGCTCGATTGTATTTGGCTCAACTCCGTTCAAACTACCCGCGATGATTCCCCTCCTCTGTAAGGCGGGATATCCTCCATTTACCCAGACTATGATTTTTGAAAATAAGTTGTTATTGATAAAACCTTTGGAAAAAAGTGATCGAACTTTTTAATAAAAAAAAAAGTCGAATTATGGATGCGTGAACCATAGCCCTATTTTTCCGTCCGCTTTGGAGTCGATTCGGCCATACCCCCTATGAGGGAAATATACTGTGTCGTCCACTTGAAGGTTGAGGATGGGGGGCCCGGCCACGCCGTATTGTATGGTGGCGTCGGGCATGGTGATTTCCACATCCACCCCTTCGATGAGCCAGGGCACTTGGTGCGTGTGGGCGATTTTGGCGGTGCTCACGAAGGCGGCGTTCCATTTGTAATCGTCCATTTGGTTGATTTTCACGATGTAGGCCCCGCGCAATCGGAGAGTGGCATCCATTTTCACATTGGCCAAATCCGATTTGGGAACCAAAAAGGATTGGGTTCCCTCTTTCAATGTGTAGGTCTGTTGATCCACTTCCACTTCCATTTGGGGAACAAAATCCACGTTCAATTGGATGGGATCTTGTATGAATGGGATGGAAGGACTATTCTCAACGTATGGTTTGTTGAATGTCGCCAATAGTTGAAGATCCAGATGGGTGTCGCTGGGCTTCACTCCCAGATCCAAGATAAGATCCTCAATCCCCTTGGGATGGAATCCTTTCCGGTGGAGCGCGCGGATGGTGAACAAACGAGGATCATCCCACCCGGTGTATTTCCCGTTCAGAATCCCTTCGAGCATCTTGCTCTTGCTCAAATCCGTTCCCGTCATGAGCAATCGTCCATGGTGGAAGGAATGAGGATACGCCCACCCAAAATGGGTGTAGACCCATTTTTGTTTGAGCATGTTCTGATAATGTTCTTGTCCCCGGATGATGAGGGTGATGTTCAACACATGGTCATCGATGGCCGAGGCGAAATTGTAGGAGGGCCACAGGTATTGGTCCTTCACCCGGTAGTGGTGGGGATTGTCCACAATTCGGGCGGCCCACCAGTCCCTCTGGGAGGGATCATCCAGGGTCAAATCCGTTTTGATGCGGAGGACCGCTTCTCCTTGTTTGAAGGAATGGGTGAGCATCTGCTCCAGTTTTTGGGATTGGATTCCTGCTTCTTCCTCCCGGCAGGGGCAGGCTTTTTTAGCTAAAGTCAACTTCCGCCATCCCTCGATGGCGCAGGTGCACACGTAGGCGTGGCCCATTCCCACGAGCTGGCGCATGTAATCGTGATACAACCCTAACCTATCAGAGGCCCGCACCACCTGGTCGGGGGCAATCCCAAACCAGGCGAGATCCTCCAAGTACATCTGTTCACCCCCCGCGATGGGCTTCTTGAGCTTGGGGTCGGTGTCATCGAAGCGGAGGAGGAATGTTCCCCCGTATTTGGACGCATAGCGATGGCTCAATAAAGCCGGGCGTAAGTGACCCAAGTGACCGGGAGCGCTGGGGTTGGGAGCATAGCGCGTGTTCACGGGCTCATGATCCGCCCATGCCAAATCCTCCAATCCCCCCTTCTTCTCGGGGATGTGGAGTTCAAACCCTTCGCTTTCGAAACGGGTATATTCTCCCGATATTGCTGATGAGTCCATTGAATTGACCCGCGCCACGGCCTCCTGGGCGATGGGAACCAATTGTTTCACGTCTGTTTGAGGATGCAAGGCCTTGAGCTTCCCTATGAGCGCCCCCACCTCCGCTTTTCCAGAATGGGCATGGGCATTGCGGATGGCATACCGGTAGGCGTCCTCATCCAGCATGGGCATAAACTTCATTCACCCCCATAGGTAATTAACCCAATCCCTCAGATGGGGGCTGGGGGGTTCCAGACCCGATCGAATTGGTGGCGGAGGGTTTCCGCGAGGGGGGGATGGTGGTTCCAGATACTGAAATGGTACTCAGGTTGGTCTTTTTTTATGTCGGAGAGCATCATAACCACTTTCTTCCCATCGATGATGTAGGCGTGCAGTCCATGGTGGGCGTGTTGGGCGTGTATTTTATGGTCAGCCCCTAAATGGGGGAGGGCCTCCAGAAAACTATTGGGGTGTTCCCCCGCGAGCTTAACCTCCACATCCCTTTGAGCGGCGCGGCGGAGCGAATCATGGAGAATGGGATGATGCACATCCAGGGCGGTTAGCCCGATGACTTCCTGGTGGGCGGTATCTATCTCCTGCGCCAAAATCTTGTAGAAGTCTCCCCTCGATTTCACTTTGAATATATTTTCCTCATTTTGAGCGGATGACGTGGTTTGATTAGCCAGAGTGGCTTCCCATTCCTTTGCGCGGTTTTCCAGGACTTCCAATTGACCGCGCTTCGCCTGCATGAGTTTGGTGAACACCTCGCGCGTGTCGAGAGCGCGGTATTTTTTGGGACGTGAAAAAATGGGAATAGCCAATCCCCGTTCGACGAGTTTATCTAATACATCATACACCCGTGTTTTGGGCACCTGAGCGGCCCGGCTCACTTCGGGAGATTCGGCTTCCTTCAGATGAAAAAGCGCCGCGAGGGTCTTGGCCTCGTACTCGGTGAGGCCCATTTCGGAAAGGAAGGAAGCCAATGGTTGATTCATTTTGTTACCCGAAGCAGTTACTGCATGAGAAGGGGATTCCCCATATTTAAACCAACCTTCCTCTTGGGTCGCGACCCTCATCCCCCATGCTTGGGCCCGAATCCCAGGAAGTCTTTGGCGATGATCACCAATGTCGTTCCTGACAGGGTGGCCAACACGATGGATACAAACCAGAGTGAGGCAAAAATCTCCCCATACTTGAAGACGAGGATGTACACCAAAATTCCCGTGATGAGCCAGGTGAGGGAACTATCCCCCAGGAATTCCCTGACAAAGGAATAGATTCCAAAAATCATGACGAGCTTGATGATCAGCCCCAATTGGGGGAAGATGAATTCGAGAGCATGCGGCACCAACATGAGGAGAATGATCAGGAAGATGACCCCAATGATGAGGTTGTTCTTGAGCCCTTCTAAAAAACTAGGTTGGCGCGGACGGAAAGGTCGTTCTTCTTCCTCGCGCGGACGCCCTTCCTCTTGACTCTCCCGCCGGCTATATTCTTCCCGCGATGGGATCTTTCTGAATTCATCCCGTGACATAGGTTATCGTCCCCGGGGTTGGCGCATCATTTGGTACGCGGTGGAGACGGGTTTCCCTCCTCCACCTGGTTTAGCCTGCATGGATTTCCCTAACCCTTTGGCATGCTTCTCCATTCCCTGCATGGGTTTGGAAAAACCTCCCAAAAAACCCAAGTCGATGAACAATCCCGTGGCTCCGAATAGGACCAATATATAGAGAAAGACCCCGGATCCGAAAAGCCTCCAGAAATCGAACAGCAGGAAAACGCTCAACCCGATAATCAATCCCAACGCCAGCAAAGGATGAGGCACATGATTGCGCACAAATGATACGATGAAAAGCAATCCCACGATCTTGAGCACCAATTCCAGGTCCCCAAACAAATTGGTTTGCAGAAGAAGGGGAATGGCTAAATCGAGGGTTATGGACATGCGTCTCGTAGGGCGGGGGAGGATAAAAAGAAAACGTGTTATGTAGCAGATTGCTTACTATTATTCTCATCATTGCGTGGGCGCGCCCACGCAGGTTTGTCCTGCCACAAGATTATTGGTCAATGCGCTGATGCTCGTCTGGGCCGTCTGCTTGTACAATTTCTCCGGATTCCAGAAGAATTGGGCTTTTACCCCGGAATCCGCCAGGCAAATGGTCTGATCCGCCACCAGGTCAAAGACATCCTGCAACGAATCAATGGTGGTGCTGGCATTGTTGTAGGGGAGAGTGGTAATTCCATCCAGGGATACCGCGTTGGAGGGGGTCGCATGATTGCTCGTGATAAATTGTACATTCCCCTGCGTCGCCTGCATCGCATAATCCGCTTGGGTGGGGGTATAGAAAATGGTGCGCAGGAACTCATTCCCTCCCACGCGGGCGTTTTCCCAATCCAATCCATACGTGAAGGGGAATGCCGTCACCCGATCCTCCGGGGTGGCGACGCGGTCGGGGGTGAAATTAAACCGCTCCCATACCGGGACACCCGTATAATCATAGCAGTTTCCCGCCCCCTCCCAGAATGTCAAATTATTTCCCGTCTGCACGGGCGCACCCTCCTTGGACAACTGGTAAAATATGGAGAATGGTTCCGTGCTCGCGGCATGATTAATCTTCATCATCAGCGGGGTCGCCAGGGATGGAGTGAAAACCAATCGTTGCGCGGTGTTCCCTCCCGGAGCCACTACTTCCAACACACTTCCCCGCGTGGAGGGCAAACTATTCATCTGCCGGATATCATCATTCCGCTCCACCGTCAATTTGGCCAGGGCCGTGCTCCCCTCTCCCGAATGGGTCTGCTCCAGCCCATCATTCACCCGAATGGGGGGCGTTCCCTGGTTGATGAATTCCAACCCGTACCCCACCCGGTCATATCGTGTATTCTGCAACCCCACCCCCCCGTCGAAGGGGAGTTTGTAGAACGGACTATTGGGGCTGGGGTTCTCCAGATGATAGAAGTCCACCCCCACACTTGCATTTGGGCTCCCATTGGCATCGAATAACGTCCAATCTTCCCCGAAGAACACCGACACATCCACGGTATATTTTCCGGGGGCAGGGAGGGTGGTGTCACTGAAATATTTGTTGCTGAACCCTAATCTATCGTCGCTCCCGTAATAGGCCGCCAGACCAAATGTCCCCTGGCTCCCGGTGAACCACGAGGGGGCGTCCGCAAAGGAGGTGTTCACATAATACTCACGGAAATCCGATTCGAAATCCGCCGAGTACCCATCTCGGATGAGGTAGGCCTCAAAATGGAACAATTCATTGAGCGTCTGAACATCCGGGATGCGGGATGTGAATTGAACGTTCGCGTTCACATGTTGGCCGAACACCGGATCATCCTTGTCTATCCACCGGTTGATGGCCGGCTTCCCCCCCAGAATAGCCGTCGTCTTGGGGAGCGTCTCGCAGGTTCCCAGGGCCGCATCCGAATAGCTCGCCACATCAATCCCCACAACATTGTTCGAAAAAGCGATGTTGGCGGTGGTGGTGCTCGTGAGATCGAAGCGCGTGCTGTAAAAATGAGGCAACACCCCCGATAGGGAGCACTCGATTCGCTGTGCGGTCCCGGCGGGAATAGTTGCATTGTTCCCGCAGGTCAGAGTCGGGGGATTAATCCCCCCCGAACCAATACCTTCTGCATCCTGGGGGGTCATCGTTCCATTAAACCCAACATCCTGCGTTATCGTCGTATTGTTCTGCACCACCCCGTGCAGCGTAATGGAATCCACGGAATCAAAGCGATACCCCGTCTCCGTGAATCCAATGAATCCTTCCGGCACCGTGTCCTGGTTGGCAAAACTCCCATCTCCCGGTTGAGCGTGGGGGTTGTCGGGGCAGGCGAATGAAAAGGTGTTCACCGATAGGAATTCCTGGAAGGCATTCACCCGTTTCATCAAATCGATATTGAATTGGGTGGCATCGCAGAAAATGGATTGGTCATTCCCCGCGTCGCACGCATAGAGGGGAATGCCCGTGGTGTCATTCCAGTTCCACGTGAGGGCGATTCGGGGCAGAGTGCCTTTCCCCGTCTGCCCCAATGTGTTGCCGCTCACACAGGCCACGCTGTCGAATTGCAAGGGAGGGAGAGACTGGTTGATATCTTGCGTCCTGAATTTGAGATGAAATTTCTCCTCCCTCACCCTATCTTCCGCGGGGGAACAATTCCCCTGACCCGGGGAAGGACCGATTCGAAGGTTCCCAAAATTCCCATTGCGGCATTCCACGGATGCCCGGCCCGCGTGGGCAAAATCCCCGTGGATGTGTTCCAATGCGCGCAGGGAAACCGTACCGAACAATGGATTAGGATTAGTATACCCGGATACATTGGTGAAAACCACTCCCGCTTGCTGGAAGGTATCCTCTCCCTTCGAGATCAAACCCGCGGCATCCAGTGCCCATTCTCCTGTGATATGATCTCGTACGTTAGGCGAAAGACGTATATCAATGGCATCCGGGGGAAGCGCTTGCTGGTCCGATCCCCCTGTGAGGTTGATGATGTAATCCATGAGCGTTTCCGTTTGATCCTTGTCGCATTCGTCCTCGAACAATGAATACAGCACGGCAATGGCTACAATGACGGCGGCGCAGGGAGCGCATATGCTGGCAGCGTACTTGGCCGCTATGATATAGGTAATAGCCCCCGCTCCGGCCGCCGCCCCCACATTCTGATAGGCTTTGGCGGATGCTTTCCCCCCAAACAAAGGATGAATGTCCACCCAGAACTTGGGATCCCAGGGCACCCCATCATACACATCCTTCCAATCACAGATACTGGCCTTCACACGTACCTGTTCGAGGAACAGCCTATTCAGTACCGTGGTGGCGTCTTTGGCATCCTGCTGGTAGAGGCTGAATCCTCCCTTGTCTAATTCGAACGCATAACTCAAGTCGCTATCCACTTGTACTTCCAGCGCGGCCACCCGTTTGTAGCTCGTTCCCGGCACCCGCGCATCCACTGTCAAATCATACGTCCCGGGCAGCGTGCCCCCCCGCCTTTCAACGGTGATCTCCCGGCTTCCTTTCAAATCGGTGATGCTAAACTGTGAGAGATATAATCTTCCTTCCGGGGCGCCCCCCGAGCAGTTGCTGTTATTGGCCCCCGCGCAGAAGAGAATATCCACCGGCACGTCCCCGCAATTAGTTGTATTAATTGTAAACCGTGCCTCATCCTCTTCCGATTCAATACGGATACCCCGCTCGGGTTCGGGATCCAGCACGATGCAGGTCTCCAGATTGGTTATTTGCACCCTCACGTCGAACGATTTTTCAATAGTCCTTCGTGCGTTCCCGCTCCCTATTTCAGCCCCGATGATGATGGTGAATTCGGCCGTGTTCCCTATATTTTGGGGGAAGGGAGTAAATGTCATCACGCTCGCGTACACCGTGTCTTCCGCGGGTTTAAAGCTCCCGAAGAGGGGCACGAAGGCATTGCTCCTCAGGGTTTCCGATGATTGGCTGCTTCCCCCAATGTCTGTGGTGGACAATTCCACATTCCCTATGGGGTTGCTGGTCCACACGATCTTGGCTTTCAGATTCTGTAACGTATATGGTTGCCCGTCCACCAGGCAGATGTTGGAAATTTGAAATTGGGTTTGGTTCTTGTTGTCGAAGGCGGTCGTATCAATTTTCCCCGTTGCTGGGGCTCCCGTGAATTGGATGGCTTCCCCGTCGCAGGCCCCCACTACATTAAGCGCAATGGTCATGGGAACCTGCTGCACCCACCTCTGCTGCGTGTCCTGGGTGGCAAAGGTTAGCAAGAGACTCCCCCTCAAGGTTTGGCCCGTGAAGGAGGCCGCGCTCGGGGTCGTGGCGGCTTTCACCTGAATCGTCTTCGTCTCCAGGGGCGCGATCACGGTGACATTAGCATACTGTTGTACAAAATTCTGCATCTCCCCATTCGCCAACAACCCTTGGAAGTCTCCTGTAATGCGGGCATCCATCAGGATAAGTGTCTGTTGGGTCTTATTGGTTATCCGGAGGGGAAGAAATTGTTCCGCATCCCCCGTGAGGGGCATCTGGAAGGACAGCGTGGCCGGATCAAAAAAAGCCACGTTCTCATCCACGATGATGGTAATGGGTTGGCTCGCCAGCCCCGCTTTCACGGCATCGAACACCAACCGCGTGCGGGGCAAGGAAGGGGGACCAATAAGGCTGGTTTTCCCCGCGATGTCGGTGAACTGCCTTGAAATGATTTGCTGGTGTTTGGAAGGGTCAATTTTGAGTAGGGTCACCATGGCATCTTGGACATCAAATCCTTTATCGTCCGTCACGGTAATGGCGAATGTGGTGGGGATGAATGCGGCGGCCATACTGGGATCCACAGTCACCCTAAGTTCTCCCGATTTCCCGATGCTGATTCCCGCCGTGTGCTCAAATACGATTTCCCCTTCATTGATGAGTTGAACCTTTATTTGCGTGGCTTTATCCTGTTTGGTCAAGAGCTCAACTTTCCCTGAGATCGTTTGGTATTGTTCGAGCGTTCCTACGGACAACCCCTGCCCTTCTCCCCCGGGCACATCATTCGTGGCTAATCCGGTGGATCGCAATACCCGGCCATCCGTTCCCACTACTTCATATCCCGTCAGTTGAACCTCCCCACTAGGGATGAATCCATCGTTGGCAATGAACACGCGGAGTTTGGGATCCGCGTACAGGGTGGGGGAGGTGCTGGTGATGACGAACGAATAATCATACGATTTGTTGACTTGCGTAGTGAAGGGTGGTCCCTCCACGAGTAGTTGGTCGTTCTCGTTAAACAATTGTTCTCCCGAGAAGCAGAACAGGTCATCGCACACGATGGGTTTTCCCTGGAAGTAGATCTGGTGGTAGGTCTCCGCGTACTGCCCTTCTTTCCCCGGGATGGAGGCACTCGTTCCCAGGGCACTATCATACGGGTCCCGCAGCCATTCGCTGCCTCGGATGGCCCATCCCCGATAATAGATAGGCAAACTGGTGAGGGCACCTGCCTGCGGGGAAATGCGGACATCAACCCCTATTTCATATACCCCGGGCCCAGGATTATCCCATTCCGCGTTAGCCCATTTAGCCTCACCAAACGTAAGGTTTTGGGCATCGTCATCAAACCCCAATGAGGGTTGGTAGGTGGTGCCCTTCACCACGTGCCCATTGGGGGTGTTGAGAGAGAGGATGGCCAGCACATCATTCTCCAAAAAGGCCTCATCCCCCACTCGAATATGTATCCCCGCTTTATCCAGATTAGTGAGAGGAGTGGGAATGCTCCATTCGAGCACCAGGGTGTACGTTTTCCCAGCCTTGAGTTCGTTCGCCCGGGTTTGCGTGAGGGGATTACGAACCTCCTTGAGTCGAATGAAAGGAGTATCTCCCAAAATGGTGGTAGGGAGGCGGACCACAATATTCTTAGTTTCTCCGGGATAGAGCTGGTGGCTCATACTGGCGTAGGTCGCAAACCCGCTCGCTCCCACGCGAACAAATACTTTTCGATCGGCCTTGAACGATTGCGACACTTTTCCCACGGAATCCGTTTGAACCTGGCAAGCGCCCGCCACACATTCATCAGTGCCATCGGTGAGGAATTCCACCGTGGCAAAAGGAATGGGTTGGCCTTCCAAATCCATCACCGAAACTTCAAGGGTTCCCGTCCCCAGACGCAGGGTTATTCCTGCCTGCGTGGCGGCTCGTGTATCCGAAGTGAAAATGGGCGAATCGCTTGGTCCCGCCGGGTATTTGGTGGCCCGCGCGAAATAGCTCCCGCTCTGCACCCCAGTGAAGGCAGCATTCCCATTGGCATCCGTGGTGCGCACGGGATATTGGTGGGCGATGAAAGAAGAGGCCGCATCATAGAGCAATACCTGCGCATTGTCCACGGGAAACCCATCTTCGTCCTGCACATGAATGGTCACGCGTCCCGAATTCTGGGGGGTCAATTTCTCCATTCCGAATACAATAGTAGGCATCCCCATTTGGATGAGCCCAATATCCTGCGTCTCACTCAAGTAATCCGGGTGGGAAACAGTAAGCAAAAAAGGTCCTTCTTCGTCCAGGGGGAATGATAATGTCCCCTCCTGGGTGGGGGTGGTTTGACTCACAACGACTTTGTTGTCCGACTTCCTAACGACATTAACCGTGGCATTGGGCAGGTAGGCCAGGGACACTTTGTCCTGCACGCGCACTAATAGCGTGCCCTGGATGGCCCGTCCCATCGTTAACGTGAGGGGGATAATCTGGTTGACCGGGATAGAAATATTTTCGCTCGTGGAGGTAGCAAATCTTCCTCCCGGATCGCTGCCACTCACGTATACTAATCCCGTTTCCACATCCGAAAAGCTGGCCACCCCGAAGGCATTGGTGAGCAATGACTGGATGAATACTCCATCTCCCGTGAAAAGGTCCACATTCATTCCCTCTAACACCGTGTTATCCACGGCATCCCGCACGGTGACGCGCAACGTTCCCTTTTCCCGCTCTTGGGATTGCAATCGGATGATAGCATTTTCAGGGGATAACAGATACCCTTCCAGTTTGGCATACCCATCCCCATTCACATTGGCCACGAGTCTTTCACACCCAGGAGGAGGGGTCACGGTGAATACTCCCCCACTCACGGTTAATGAATTAGGAATGACCTCCACTCCGGAGGTGCAGGATAAAGTAACTGTCAGGGTTTTCCCCGCTAAACTCTGCCCCCCCTCATCCACTAATTGAAAGGTGAGCGCCGACCCCGCCCGGGATCGCAGGATAAAACGAAAGTCCTTTTCGGAGGAGGTAACTATGCGTTGCTCCTGAAGTGGTTGGAAGGTGTCATCCAGTACCGCGATAGTAATGGTGGACCCGTGAGGAATGTTCTCAAGTGTTATCTTTCCCACCGAGTTGGTGATGCGATTCCGGGTTTCTCCTCCTTGAGTAAACGCCACTTCCACTCCGGGGAGGGGAGTGTTTTCCTCATCTGTGAAGGTGAACACCGCCGTGGTGGTGCCCCCTATCCCCAGGAGAGGAAGGACAATGAGCCCCAGCACCCCCAATAGGATCAACCCAATTACCAGGGAGAAGCTAGGTATTTTCTCATCTATGGGATCAATGACCTTGTAAACGGGGACATACCCTTCCAACCTGTCCAGTAAGGCATACCACTGGTCCTCCAGGCGATGATAGAACGTGCGCACACCCATGGGTTTCCAAACCCCTATGATGGGCAATGAAGGGAATCGGGCGTATATAAAGGTTGATTCCGGGTCTAAAAAAATGCCACCATTAAAGGTCCTTATACAACTTGGGCACCCTTTCTTTTTCAAAGGGGGGAAGGCCTACTTCTACCGCCACCTGATTGAAATGGGAGATAAGGATCTTTAGTCTTTTCAAAATAGGGGCTTGGCGCTCTTGAATATCTTTGATTTTCCGCTTCCAAGTCTTTCTAGTGGATTCAGGTGCTTTTTGGTTATTCAATTTTTCCATTAGTTCTTTCAATTTGGGATTTTCTTCCCTGAGGTTATCTATATTCCGGAGGATGGAATACAATAAAGTTATCTGCTCCCGTTGCAATCCAGGCCTCCCTATAACTCGCGACGCTCCCTCCAGTTGCCGGATGTTCCTATTCTGTTGAAATGTTAGAAGGTTGATGGCTGTCCGGATGTCTTTCTGATTTTTTATACGCTTTTCACTTTTCAAGGCGCGCTCTAATTCATACAGCCGTTGTTCCGCTAGCAAACATCGTTTCAGAAGAATTTCCCGGGCCCTCTTTTTCGACGGTCGCTTTCTCGGTCGCCCGGTACTTGAAGGAGAATCTTTTTCTTTACTCTTTTGTTTGACTACATTCATGGATTCCAACAGTTCTTCAAGTTCATGAATATTCGTGGGGACTCGGAGGCCATGTCGGCGCAATTCTAAACCCAATATGGCGATGTCGGTCGCAATTTTCCCTTCCAATTCAACAATATGGTTGGAAATTGATCGATAAACTTCTTCCCACACTTTCAGATTTTTGTTAGCCAACTTTCTTCTTTCCGAATCAATTTCATTCCGAATTATCCTCAATTGTTTCAATGTTTTTTCAATCTTCAGACGAACCGCATCCGATACGCGAGAAAGTTCTTCCCTTCTTTCCTCAGACATCCTGTCCTGGATTTTTAACTGATTTCTGGCGCCTTGTTCGATGATGTTACGCAATACCTCATTGCGGCGGGGATCAAAATCGGAAGGGTTAGGAGGAGGGCGTCGCTCTCCCTTTGGGATAATTTCTATCTTCCCAAGTTTTTGAGTAGGTCCTTTTTTCCCCCTACTCCCCCTACCAGGTGGTCGTCCTTTCCCCATAGGCATCCCTCGTCATCCCTGTCTCCGCAGTTGCTGAATCCTTTTTGATAATTCCCATTTTTTGTTTTGAATTATTTCAAGGCGGGCATGATCCCCCACCCCTTCCGCATCCCGGGTTTTTTTCCTCTTGGCAGCGGCATCTTATAACGACCTCATCCTTTGACTTATTTCACGATGCACATCGTTTCGGCTTCTTTCTCTTGCTTGGTGAGCGCGTTCATCACTTCTTTGGGGTTCCAGAAGAATTCAATTTTCGCCCCCGTGCTGCGCACGCACATGGCATCCTGCTTCACCAATCTTAATATTTCTTCCACGCTGCCCAACCGGTTGGAGGGGGTGTTGCCCGGCAGGACATTCGTCCCATTCAGGGGAATGGAGTTTCCTTTCACTAATTCTCCCGTGAATTCCATTCCGGTCTTCCAGGCCACACGCGTGATCTGCGATTGCGATTCCTGGGGGGTGTAGAAGATGGATTTGAAGAATGTGTTTCCCGCGTGGATGGTGTTAGCGCACCATTCAAATCCGTAGGCGATGTTCTCCTGCGCCCCCGTGAGGGCACAATCCGCATTGATGGCGCTCATATCGAAGCGGGGGGAATAATGATCGAGCATCGCATTGTCAGCAAAATCCCGGCAGTTGGGCCCCACCCCATACCAGGGGTTGCCTTGCGCTCCGATGTAGGATTGGCTGGTGTCATTCCCCACTCCCACGGAATAGAACCCATATACGTCGCTCTGCACGGCGTCATTGGCGATACGCATCATCACCGGAGTAGCGAAGCTGGGGCTCCAGGTGAGTTGCAGCTGTTGTGTCCCCTCCTGGGTTAGGCTCAATACCGTTCCCCGCTCAATGCTGTTGAGGATGGGATATGCATTCACCGTTTTTGTTGTTAATGTCGTGACGGGGGTGGAGTCGGCAATATCGATAGTGTCCACGCTCTCCGCGAGATCCATGTTCACCTTGACTTTTTCCCCGGTGTAGTTGACCCCATACCCCACTCTTCCTTGACCATCATCCGTACCAATGAGTCCGTTGAAGGGCAAGTAATAGAAGGGACTAATTTCCTCCACGGTGCTGGTTTTCTCCACGAGCACATTAATCACCGCATCCACTTCCCCATTCGTGAAGAAGGGCATCCCCACCTCATCAAATCGGATATCTAAAGTCACATCATAAATTCCGGGCCCGGGGAGCAGGTATCCTTCCGGAGGAAGAACAGATCCTTCCCTCTGCACAATCCAATGATCCCGATTAGTGAAGAACCGACGCAACCCGGTTTGAGGATCCAAATAGTAGGTGGGAGCGTCGAAGAAGCTGACCGTGGTGGCATACCTATCGAAATCCTGGAAGAAGTCGGGAGAAAATCGATCCTGCATGAGGTGGGCACGGTAATTAACAAGTCCCAGCAAGGAGTCCTTGTCGAATCCCGGGGGATAGATGAGAGATTTTCCTTCGTCCTCACTAGCTTTGATGAACGCCCCCAAACGAAGAGTAGTGAATGGCTCGCACGCCACCAATCCAGAATTAGCGCCGATGAAGAATTCAGTGGTGATGCTATCGGAGGCGGGCTGAGAATTGAAGCAGTTCTCGCATTCTTCAGGGGTGAGGATGGCGGTGACGGTGTACGCCCCTTCACTCAAATTGGATACCACAAATCCCACACTCACCTGGCTCCCCCCGGTGGGGACGAAAACGCTTTGAGTGCGGACAATAGGATTTGTCGTCGCGCCGATGGCCTTGTATTCAATGCGAAGTTGCGCGTTGTTGGGCGCGGGGGCCTTATTCTGGATGCCCACCACGATATTCACATCCGCCCCCCCAATCTTGTCCACGGCAATGGAAGAAATTCCAATGTCCGCCGCCGGGATAATCTGGTTTTGGCTCCCGGACAGATCATCCTGCACCGGGCACGCGAAGGGGGCGTTCTGCGTGATGAATTGGCGCAGCGTTTGCACCTTCTGGAGAGTGGCGATGGAAAACTGCGTGGCATCGCAGTAGATGTGAGTGGCATCCCCTTGCTTGTCCACGCGTCCCGCGTCGCAGGCGTCATAGGGGATGTCAGTGAAGTTCCATTTGAAGGCCACTTTTGGAACCGCCAAGTCCCCTGTTTTCCCTGTCTTCTCGGAGAAGGTGTCACAGCTCAGGGCGATGGGGGGCACCGCCGTAGCAAACCGGCTTTCGGGGGGAATGGCATTGTATTGGAGGTGGAATTTGCTCTTGAATTCCGTTTCGTCCTGCGCTTTCAATGCGTCTTCGTCAGGCACCTTGTTCTTGTATTTCTCTCCCGAGGCGTATTCAAATCTTTCCCCGAAAACTAAAAGGGTGCGGAATATGGTTTGGTTGACGAATTGGGAGATGTTGGTGAACGTCAACGAATCGGCCTCCACTCGCCCTGGGGTTTCTTTCTCCAGGTTTATTTTGGGCACGAGAGCTACTCCACTTTTGGTAACCCGTATGTCCTTGTCCGCCACCTGCTCATTCGCCCCTTTCTCCCCCGCAATCATGCGCATCCCCTCTATTTCCACATCCTTTCCCAACACCGTAGTATTGAATTCCTTGTCTCCCGATCCAAAATAATCGATGAGGCTCACCGCAATCGTCACCACCCCAAAGGAGACCCAGGGGTTCTGCGTCCCCAATGACAATTTCCCGGTGATTTTCCCCAGCGCACTGCCGATGGCCGACTCCTGGATCTTTTCCCGGGTGGAGGGTCGCTGGTCGGGGTTAGACTGGAGGAGCAAAACCAACCCAGTGGAGGGCATGGTTTCGGGTCCCTTTGTCATCGCTTGAGCCCATAATTCCCGAGCCCGATCGTCGGCCTCGGAGAGATTTTCGTCGAATCCCTTCAATGCCTTATCAAAGTCTTCCAACGCCCTCCGGGCTTTCGAGACATCCTTGGCATGGATCGCGTTCTCCAAGGTGACGTGGTGGGTTCCAGCCTCCAGATCAAATAGTAATGCATTTTCGAAAAACGTTTTGTAATCAACGGACGTTGGGTTATTCGGATTGAATGTCTCGGGCACCCGATCGCGCACGACGGAGAGGCGATGATCCATATCAAGTAGGGTATGCTCCTGCTGTCCCCAAATATATTCATACGCGCTCATGTCCGCTTCGGATGGCGGAGAAGGAGAGGATGTAGTGTCGGATGGCGGTGGAGTAGGCGGCGCAGGGGTCTCAGTGGTGGCGGCGGCCGCGGGATCCTCGGGCACCTTGTCGCGCCCCATGTAATCCTTTCCATCCAACCAATTCGTTCCGGCTGTTCCCAGGAAGGCAATCACTCCCGCCGCTAGTCCTTTCTTGAGGCTGTCTAGGAATTTCTTCTCGATCACCACGCGCACTTTCACCTTTTGCTGCGTGCAATGGTTTTCCAGGCGGGCGGTGTCAAATCCATCATTGGGATTATTGGGGTCATCAAATACATCGAATTCATAGCGGTTCAATTGCAAACAGGCATTAGGGTCTCTAATGCGGGCGCGGATGGTCTTGGCGCGAATGGGAACCTTGTCCTCATTCCCCTCAAGATTAACGTAAATGGGATATTGTCCCGGGTCCAATTGGTTGTCATTCACCTCAATGGTCTTTTTGTCATCCCCTTGAAGGGTGAATTGCTTCAGCGTCACTTCCAAATCGGTCTGCAGCCCCACTTCCACGGGTGACCCGCATCCCTTGGTTTCGATGGTGAAGGAATCCTTTTCTCCGGGGCGTAAATCAAGGATTTCCTTATCGTATATGACGCAGTCCCGCAGGTTGACCACACTCAATGCCGCTACCACGGTGCTCGTGAGCAATTGGGGTTTCCCTTCCTGTGGGTTTTCTGCTTGGAGAACAATATCTACTTTCGCATTCCCCTTAACCCCTCCATACGGCGTGAAATCCAGCCGTGCGATGATACTTTCCTGGGGATTGATAGTGGGGAGGAAGGGAGAGAAATAACCCGTTCGTATTTTGGCCGCACCAATGGCAGTAGGATTATCCTGCTTGAACACACTCAGAACTATTTCCCCTAATTCATTCCCGCTCCAGTCCGCGCGCGCCGCCAATTGGCGTAAGGAAATGGGGTTGCCTCCAATGCTGCAATTGTTCTGAATGCGAAATTCATACGTCACCGTGTCGCCGTCACTGCTCGTCTCCCAATTCCGGGGCACCGCATTGAAGCAGGTGGGGTCATCCACCGGGGCACTAATCCCTATCCCATATCGTAGGGGCAGGTCGAACACCCATTCCGTGCCATAACTTTCCGCCCGCACCTCGAGGACCGCATCCAAATCCACGTGTTCCAATAGCTGGCGCGCCTCCGGGGTCAATACGCTTCGCAGGTTCACCGTTAACAGTCCATTGGCCGGGAGGACATTCCCCACATAAGGAAGCAAAGCGGATTCGATCTTCTCCTTATCCAAAAGTCCCTGCAAATTACCCTGTATTTTCATGCGGGTAATGCGAAGAGGCAAGCTCGTTTGGTTGGTGATGGTGAAGGGGGTCGTTTTTTCTATTTGCGTTTTGGCATTGATGGATATCCCCAGCTTCTCTGGATCAAAGGCCAGAATGGCTCCCGATATGGCCAATTCCTGGATGGCGGGATTGAACCCCGCTTTCTCCACCTTCAGGAAGATTTTCTTCCCGGGGGCCTGGGCGGGCAAAGTGATTCGTGCGTTCCCGGCCGCGTCCGTGAACGTTTTCCCTATCACAATACCCAAATTGTTTTCCAATGTCACTAATGCTCCTTCCACTTCATCCCCGGTGGCGGAATTCTCAGCATGCACATCTAAGGTAATGGGTATGTTGCTCGGGTAGAAAGAAGGTGTTACATCCACACGCAGATCCTTGTCCCCCGTGATGTTCACCTGGATGCTCCGGCTGAACACGGATGAGAAATCAGAAACCAATTCGAAAGTGATTAATGTGCTTCCTGCGAGGCGCGGGATGAATTGAATGGTGCCTCCCACCTTCTTCTGGGGGGTCAAATTTCCCACTCCCAAGGGAGCGCGGAACTGGTTATCGTTCACAGTCCCGCTCAACCGGGCATTATCCGCATTGAAAATATCATACGTCGTGAAATCAATCCCTTCATTGGATGCGCCGATGCGCAGGTTGGCATTCGTGTGGAATCCCGTACCATTGTTCAACAGGTTGAAGGTAAGATTGTATTCATTGAATATCTGGGCGTTGAATTGTTCCCCCGCGTCCTCGATGCGCTGATCCTCAAGATCCAGGATGGAGGCGTCGAAGCAGAATTCTTTATCACATAAAGTGGTAACCCCCACCTGGTAAGTAGCCGATTTGGTGGCGGCGTACAATTCTTCCACCGGATTGGCATCCGAAGGATCACGTAAGATATCTCCGTTCTCGGCGCGCACCTTATAGAACAGTTTGAGCGTCTCCTGTGGGGCCACATTATCGCGCACGCTCAGGGTGACTTCGAATTCATAAATCCCCGGTTGAGGATCCCGATGCACCGCATTCACCCATTTAGCTGCGTCGAAGGTGATGCTTTCCCCATCACTATTCAACCCATTCTGGGGATCCCACGAGCTCCCTTTTACGACGACGGTGCGGGGAAAAGCAATACGGGAAACATACCATTCGTCCTTCTCCACGATATCCTTCTCCCCCGTACGCACATGAATATCCATGGTATCCAAATCATCCTGCTCTTCGGGAATGCTGATTCGAAATCGGGCTTGATACTCCCTTCCTTTTCCCACGCCCGTCACAATCTTTCCGCTCGAGTCAAACAGCCCCACTAATTCCATTTGGATGGAACCCCGAGGTTGAAGGGGGGGCATCACGACCTCAAAGCGTTGTGTGGTCTCCGGAAGAATGGGCTTCTGGATCGTAGTAACCGTGGCATAGTCTGTTTTCTGCACCACTAAAAACACGTCTTTGTCCGCCTTGCTGCGCTGGCCGGAGCGAGGCAGGATATACATCCCATTCGTGTCTGTCAAATCCGCTCCCAGGAGCTGGTTCTTGAACGCATTGAATACGGTTACCTTGGCAAATGGAATGGGGTTCCCCCGATTGTCAACCACGCGGATGCTCACCGTGCCATCCGGAATTTCCATGATCATGGTTAATGTATGCGTGGCCGGATCGTCGATGGCGAAGAAGTGCTCTCCGCTCAGCGCGGTTAACCCCGCTTTGTACGCGAAAGCGGTGTAGTTTCCTGTCACCACGTTCTTGAATTTAGCAACCCCATTGGCATCCGATACAATTTGTTCATAGGGGGCCAGGAACCCGGTGTCCGCATTATACAATATGACCGCCGCGTCCGCCACGGGAACATCATCCTGATCCTTCAATTGGATTTGGAATACTGCTCCATTCATTCCATCAAATTTCTCGAGCCCCAGGACGAGGGTGCTGGTGGTGCTCCCCAGCACGCTCTGTTGGGCAGGGATATAATCTTCCTTGGAGGCGGATATGGTATAGGAGAGCGTTCGGTCCGGAATGGAGAGAACTGCTTCCCCCGACGCATTGGTTGTTGTCGTTTGAAGCACGGTGTTCCCCTGTTTGAGCTTTACGATGGCGTCCCGCAACACGGCTTGGCTCAGCTTGTCCTGCACGCGCACATTCAATGTGCCCGCGGCCTCTTTAGTAACCGTAATCGTGACGGAAGCGGTGTCCCCGCTTCCCACGGATACGGTTTGTTGCGCACTCGTGTATATCCCGCGTGGGTCCGACACGACCATAGTATACGTCCCGGCCGCGACCCCCAATGAGACGCTTCCCCCCGCGTCCGTCAATCCCGCTTTGACCTCTATTCCATCGCGCTGCGCACTCACGTACAAGTCAGCCGCCGCCGCCCCCAATTGGTCTTTTACCGTGACGAAAATAGTGGCATCCGTAGTCGTGCGGGGAGATAGAATGATGTTCTGCACCTCCTTGGTGACGCGGAAGGATTGGATGGTTTCATATCCTGTAACTTCCACCGTCACGATGAGTTCCCCGCAGTCCGCATTGGGCGTCACCGTGAAAACGCCTCCAATACCACTGATGGGAGAAGGAGGGGTTCCATACGAGGAAGAGCACGCGAATGTGAGCACGGCATCATTCAACACGGGTTGTCCCACGGTATTGACTAATTTGATGGTGCGGGAAAGAGATTGGCTTTGAAGAGGGGTGAGAGCGATGACTTGCGTCCGATTGTCTGAAGAAGGAGTGAAGCTGCTCCGCACGACTTCCCATTGAGTCGTGTCCACTTCATAGTCGATTCGAGTCCCCCCCGCCACATTAAGAACAATTTCTCCCAGGGTATCGCTCACCAATGTTTCTGTTCTCCCCTGGTATGTAAATTGCACCGGCACATTGGGCAGGGGCGCCGAATCTGGGTCAACCACTAAAAATGTCACGGCGACTTCCGGTCCGGCGAAAATCCCGGTGAAGGGAAGGAAGAGAAAAGCCACTCCCAGAAGGACAAGTAAGGATACGAGGGCGAAGCTGGGTATCTTGGTGTCGATGGGATCGATGATCTTGTACACCGGCACCCCATGCTTGTCCAGGAAGTCGAGCCCCGCGTACCATTTGTCTTCGAGTGCGAAATAGGTTTGTTTGATGACGTCGCCCATGCTCCCCGCTCCCCATTCCGGGATGGAAATATGCACTCAAAGAGCCTTTTCTGCGTATTTAAAGGTATGGCCGGAAGCGGCTTTGCACATAAACCTATCATTCCCAAAAAAGGAACCTCCAGCACGAAAGGGCCTTCGATTCGACATTTCAGCCTCTAATGTTTCCAGTCGTTTATTGCATAAGTTTATAATTTACTAAATCCCCGTCAGGGCATGGGTATTTTGAAAAGGAATGTTCGCCGGGTCGCACGACGAGAGGCACGTGGAAAAGAGACGAACGCACCGAAGCCAATTTGGCCGACAACAAAAATACAAAGGTTGATCGCTTGGCACACACGCTTGGACAATATGTGCGATGATTCGTTGTATGTGTTGGAGAAGTTCAAAGTCAGTATAGCACGAGTAGGGATGGAGTACACCTACGACAGAGAACACATTGAAGGACTCTGGGGAAAGGGCAAATACGTGGAAGGGAACAGGAAAATACCTATCGAATGGTCTACTGGATGGGTAGACGCAGATACCCCCTTTGGAAAAGCCCTTCGCGACACAAACAAGCTTGTAATGGGACTGAAACTACATCAAAACAAAAAAGGAACCCTAACCCCAGGGCAAGTCTTAGTAAACAAAGAACGGTTGGATAAACTTATCCAGCAAATTCGCCGCGTGAAGACGCTTAATGCCACGCAATTACGGGAGTGCCTGCCGCGACCCCCAATGAGACGCTTCCCCCTGCGTCCGTCAATCCCGCTTTGACTTCAATCCCATCGCGCTGCGCGCTCACGTACAAGTCAGCCGCCGCCGCCCCCAATTGGTCTTTTACCGTGACAAAAATAGTGGCATCCTCGGGGGTGCGGGGGGGACAGGATGATATTCTGCACCTCTTTGGTAACGCGGAAGGAACTGCAACAGTAATCCCAAAGTCCCCTGCCACAACCAATGTATGCTAAACCAAGAATAATTCAACAAGGAACCAATATTTATGAAGTATCCAATGCACGAAAAGGAGGCTTGCCGCTCATAAACGGGACTTTTTAGGAACCTTTTGGGGAAAAGCCGCTGGATGTAGGCAGTAAAATCTCATCTATGATTGCGTGACACCTGTTCTTGAATTGAATCAATATTCTCATTAATCTGTGCCGCACTATTTCGGCTTCCTGCCCTTTATTGGCTAATACTTCCGCCGAAAATGTCATATCGCGGATATTCATATCTACTTTCCCAATCTCAATCAATGTGTTTGCAGCCAATCGACCTATTCGCTTCTGGCTTTTTAGATCCATATTTTTTATTATAATTTTGTATTCAGGATTGGCGAGTAGATGAAGAAATGAATGGAAATCCGGTTTGAAGAATGTGTGGATGAAATACTTATTTTGTGCCTTGACTTCGTCTCTACGTGGGAGGCCCTCATATCGTTTCAATGTATGATAATGATCTTCCAGATGAAGCTTTCGTTTTTTAGGCACTTGGAATGATTTGAGACGGTGCCGTAATTTTGGGGAAATGCCTCCTGGCAGCGCTCGTCTCTTTTTACCTTGAAAATGGGTTCTCGACTGACTAGGCATATAAAAATGCGATTATTTTCATTATATATAAAACAAATGGAAAGCCCACCGCCGTAATAGGATGGCAGTGGTGGAATAACCGGCTGTGTCCTTAAATTAGACCTTTTTTAGGCCTGCCTCTACGAAGTAGGCTTGGTTCCATAAAGGGTCTTCGATACCCCCCTCGAAATACTGATGGATGAGGCAGGTTATGAGAAAAATCTAATTTCCTGAATGCACACATCACCGCAAGTAATATCTCCTTCATAAATAATGACTCCAATAGCAGTCAATAAAACAATAATTCCAATTCCAACCAAAAATAGTAATAAAACTCTTCGAGTACTGGACTTTTCTTTTATGATATTTTGTATAGTAGGTTGTACCATAAAGAAAACGGTCAGTATGATTGTGAGGATAGTGTCGATGTACATTCGATTGGTAATAAGTAATAGTCCATTTCTTGATGAAACATGCCATGTTCCTAACCATGGAAGAAGTTGTCGAACAAACAGTACAAAAAAATTTGGTTCGAAAAATAAATATGCGAGTAAAAGTATTGGGGGAATAAAAGGTATGACAGACCATGCCAATTTTTTCATCATGAACCCTTAATCCTTCCGTGCGATTTCCAGCGAAAGCGCTTTACAGAATTTAAACTGAGTGGTTTACCGGGTTCTGTTGAAAATCTTTAATCCCCTTAAAAACCTGAATTTATAGAGCCAGACCTACTTTGTGGAATGAAACCTAATTTACGGACAAAGACGGAGTAACCCACTACCTTAATTCGACTCATTATTTAAATCTAACAAAATTTCCCTCACACCCCTAATCCCGCCAGAGGGAGGATGCGGCGCAGGGTTTCCATATCAGGGAATGCGTGCCAGAGCGCCCACACGAGCAGGCCGAATGCTAACACATACACTACATCATACCCGGCCGCGATGGCATAGTTGGGCAGCCGGACCTGACCATTTTCATAGATGTCTTCCAGGGCAAACCCTCCCAAAGTTTTTCCAAATAGGATGGCGGCCACAAGAGAAACGCCCAACAGGTTGCCCGAGATGGGAAAAACACTCACTAAAGGAGAGAGGAGCATCCCCAATAGGAAGAGGAACAACCACCCCATGATTCCAAAGAACAGGGTTCCCAGCCCCGCGCTCACCAAAATAAGTCCCAAAATCGCCAGCAGGGTGGGAGGGTCAAGGGAATAGGTAACCACTTGCGTCCCCAAAAAAACTCCCATCGTCCAGGCGAGGAAGAGGATGAGGAGGGCATGGTAGGTCATACGCGCAATAATTCTGGGAGAGTTATCAGGTGGCCGTGCACTGGAGGGCCGCGGGCACCACGTCTTCGGAGGCAAGATCCCAGATCACCGTGAACACATCCTTGGAGATGTCTCCGCAGGCTTGTCCGGTTTGGATGCGGGCGAGAATATCTTGCAACGATTGGGGCGCTGCGGCCGGGCCGCGAAGATCCATAAATTGGACCTGGGTGCTGGGGCTGGCAGGAGGCAATCCCACGGTGTTTGAAATAGTCTTCACATCCGCCGTCCCGGTGGTGCAGGCGGGGAGCAACCGATAATTTTTCTCCGGTGGAATAAAGGCCATCCCCGTGTACACATATTCGTTCCCCGCCAGATCCCCGACTAATGAAAAGTCGCCCGGTCGCCCGGTGTTGCAGGTGGGACCCGTGGTCGATGATACGGGTATTCCATTCGGGTTGGCGCAATCAATCCACCGGATGCTTGCTCCATTGATGGCCACTCCCGGGGGAATAGCGGCTTGCCCGGATTCCACAATGGTATATTGCAACGCAGGCTGGGAGGCGGGGCTGTCCATCCGCAGACGAATGGGGGCAGGAGTAGAAGGAGCATACTGGAAGCTATACCCCCCACCCCTCCCTTCCAGTCGGAAGAACGTGGGCACACCCTGCGCGGCCACGAGATCCCCGATGGCTGAAATAGTCTCATAGGTTTGGAGCGTGAGCAAGGGCACTCCCGTCGAAGGAATGCTGCTCGTGAACCCCACACTATCGTCCCGATAGGGCATTCCCGCGCTCACGGCGGGCAGGCTTAACCCAACCCCATAGCCGCTGCGTACCCTCCCAACGCCCGTTTTCCCATTGAAGGGAATGCGGAAGAAGGGGTTGTCCGCGTAGGCGGTGTTTCCGCTGTTTAGTTGCGTGTCAATTTCCCCCAGAGAAAGATAGGATACCGCATCTCGTTTAATTCGCACGGCCAGGGATTTCACGCCATCCGAATCATTTTCCCATGTGGCCACGAAGCTAGCGGGATACAACCCTGCCTCCGGGACAGGAGGGGAAATAAGCATGCGTTGAATAATATCCAAATTGGTTAGCATTTGGTTGTTGAAGGCCGCCGGGTAGTCATACCCTTCCCCGCTCACGAACGCCAAATCCGAGAGGAGGAACTGGGAGAAAGCATCCTGCATCATGTACACGTTCATATCCACGAACCTCCCGCGCAAAGAATCGATGTCCGCGTACGCCGTGTCCTGGAATGTCAATCCCCCTTTCTGTCGCGCATGGGACAGCACATACCCTAAGCGGGCAGCATCCCAAGCCTCTGCTTCCGTGTCCGTGGGAACGAGCATCCCCACTTGCACGGATTCGACGGCATCATAGATGGCCCGATATACTCCGGGGGTGAACTGATGACTGTCCCCGGGTTGAGTGAGGGAGGCGAGTGCCCAGCAGTCTGTCCCGCAGAGGGTTGGATTTATTTTGTTGGACTCATCGAAGAAATGCCTGAATTCGGAGAACAGCCATACGTATTTCTTCTCCCCATTTGGGAAAGTCACTTCATCGGCCCCCATTCCTTTGATTCCAGTCGCGACAAGCCTGCTCACCTTATCCGCGTCCAGCACGATCACCAATTGCTCCGCCAATTTATTCCCAGCCGCGTTGTTCTGTATTTCCTCGAACTTCTGTTTGACGAACGCCACGTAAGAAGTGTAATCGGCCGGCACTTCATTCAAATTGGGGGCGTTGCTCAGGGCGGTAAACACATTGTCAATGAGCAATTTGGCAGATTGGGAGGACGTGGTTTCTTTAACCACCCCATCCCCAGCCGAATTAACGAAGAAGGAGCGCGTGGGCTTCCCAGTCGTCTGGTCATCCGTGACGGTAATTTGATCATGAATAGCAAGCACGAAATTCTGGCTCGTGTAATCCTTATCAGCATCGCTGAACAATCCCGAGGCCTGGTTGGCTTTCACGAAGGTATCGAATTCCTTCAGACGTTTGGAGGTGAATATCATGAATTGCGTGGCATCGCAAAAGTATTGCGTGCAGTCCGGACTCCCCTCATAGGTCCAATCCCACGTGAGCCGGTCGAACCCATACTTGGAAACGAATCCGGGACCTTTCTCATAACCTGTTTCCGTGCAGGCCTGGGGGGTGAATATGGCCGTACTTGGTTTTCCCACGGGTTTGATGACAATGCGCACGGGCAGGGACACTTTCTGCGTTCCCGGGTTGGCAATGGTTCGCGTGACCTCCAAAGTTAGAATACCCTCGATGACCGCTTCCTGCGTCAGGTTAAGTGGACGATTGATCTGGACCTGGAGGTCGTGTTTTCCGGACACCGAAAAGATGGCTTGCACGCTCGGGTTTTGCCGGCTCGTGAGGATAGTAGGGGTGACACTCCGGATGTAATCCACTTGTCCGCAGAATTCTTTTCCGTCAATGATCCCGGTCTTCAGCACTGCATTGGGGGCTTTCGTGGTATGGGTGAGGATGGTCTGCCCCTGGAATTCCGCGTCCCCAAATTCGAGGGCGGCCGCCCCCGTGTCGGTGCCAATGGCACGAAAACGTAATGCGTCCTCATTGACGCATTCTGAATAGTTGGTGATGCTTTCACTTCCCCCCTGCAGCAAGGGGTTGATAGCTGAGGCCAGGTTGAAGAGGTTTTCGAATATCACGGGGAAGGGTTTCTGCTGCGGCCCCCCATATGGGTCCAAGTATTTCACCGAGATGGTGCCATAGGATTCGACCCGGTAATAATTAAGTTCCGCGAAGAATTTGAGGTCCAGCACCTGCTTGGGAAAGCTCCCTCCCTGGTCGAAGGGGGAGAGTTGATGTTGATACGTAGTGAGGTCGGGGAATATCTGGAACTCCAATACCTGCACGGTGTCGCGTCCGTCTCCTTGCGTGGAGATGCCTATGATTTGGATGTCCTGCACCAGGGAATTGGGTTGTTGGCTCACTCCTTGCTTGGGGTCCAATGTGGTATTTCCTTTGGCATCCTTGAGGGAAGCAATGGTCACCGTGTCCGCGCTGGGCACCAATCGTACACCCTCGTCGTAGCAATTGTTGTACACCTTTCCCTTCACCGGCTTCTGGATGAAATCATTAAAACGGTATTTGGTGGTGTTCAGGGAGATGCAATCCTGGTTGACCTCCGTGGGGGATCTCACGAGGACGCTTATGAACGCCACTTCCGTGGAAGGATCCGTACTCCCTTGCGCGCGGGCATTTACGTTCACCCCATATTTGCCTATGCGGTAACCGGGTTGCACGAACACCCGCTGCGTTTGCGTGGGTTTCAGTGAAAAGGTTCCCTGCGAGGACTGGAGATTGGGATCCACATCCAATACTATTTGTACTTCGGATTGGCACGCATTCTCTATGCGAAATTCGGTTCCCGCGCACCCGAATTGTCCTCCGGCCCCCGGGGCATAATTGTATCGGTCGAAATTGGGGTTGGCAAACGGCCCTTGAGCCCCGGCGAAGTAGTTGGCGGATTGCGGCGTGAACTGGGCCGAATAGGGACCCATGTTCCCAAACCCATCCACCCCTCCCGGTCCATACGCCCCAGGGTAGGTTCCCGTGAAGAATGGACTCCCATACGTGATATTAGAGGGAATGGCACTGGTTCCACTGGGATTAGATGTCTGGTTGAGCGTCTGGAACCCGGGGTTGAAATAGGGTACGCCCGTGGGTCGGTAGACTTGATTGTAATAATTGCTCATCTGACTAAAACCAGTGTTGAGGGCGCAGGTTTCTATTTCAAGGATGGGAGGAGCGTTGACCCGCACGCATTGCGTCAAATCATTGACGACGAGGTTCATGGTCACCGTCTTTTCCAGGTGATCCGGAAACCCGGTTCCCGTGAGGTTGGTGGCGCGGAATACGATTTGGGGTTGCGCAACTCCTGAAAGGATGTCTCCCGGGGCGAATGTAATGGTCACAATGGCCTCCCCATTGGCGGGGATGGCATCCAAAACGGTTTCATAAGCGGCCCCCAGGGTTTTGGTTTCCTGAGTCGTGGCACCGGTGAACGTCCCCAGGGAGTTCCCCGCGAGCTGTTTTACTTTCACCGCGAGGTCCGTGAGACGCACGGGAACCCCTTTCACCGTGCACGTGTTCTTGATCTCAAAGGCCTGCTGTTTCCTTTCCTTGGTTCCCACGAACGCATCCCAGGTCACGGGCTGTACGAGCAAACAATCCTCCACATCCACTTCCCCCCCGAATCCCAACTTGAGAGTGAGGGGAAGGGCATTGGTGAAGACTTTTCCCGAGGCTTCGTTTTCCACGATCACGAGGAGACTCCCTTTGAATGTTTTGGCGGCCAATAATTTCCTTCCTTTATCGGTGAGGTCGAGCGTGAATTGGATATTGGCATCCCCATTCACCGGCAATGTTTCCCCGATGACTTCATGGGTGATGAGGTCGAACCGCACGAGTTCCTCAAAATCCCCCGAGAGTTTGACATCTCGTATCACGAGGGGAATGCTGGCCAAATTCAGGGCGCGCACCTCTTTGGCCTTGCGCCCCGTGCCATTGATGATAAGCGTTTCATTCAATTGGGCCGGCTGGAACAGGAGGATGTCGGCTCCCACGGTGATGGATATGGTCACTGGCTTATACCCAGGTTTGGAAAGGGTAATGTCCAATTTGTCATTGACATTGGGTTCATTCAGTTCGAATGGAAAAATCCCCTCCCCATCCGTGAACCCGCTCGCGTGGAGCACGCTATTCTTCAGCACCTGCACATTCACATTTTCCAATGGAATAGCGGTTTCCCCCAGGGGTTTAGTTACGCGCACCAGGATTTGGTTGGATAGCAAAGGCAGTATGGCCTTGGGCACGATTTCCACTGTGAATACTTCGGCCGCGTCCACCCGGATAACCACATCCCTCGAAAACAATTCCTTTTTGTTGCTGACCATCTTGAGCGAGACGATGGATGTTCCTTCCTTGCTCGCGTCCACGTTCACGAATCCGAATACGACATTGTTTTGTTGGATGATGCCCACAGGTATCTCCGCTTTGTTCCCAGCTACGTTTCCCGTGCGCTTGGCCCCCACCGCATTAGTCACCTCGAATGCTCCTAAAGAGGCGCTCCCCGAGCTGGATTGGATCACCAAAGACGTGTCTTGCAACACTGCCTCCGAGGTACTATGAATGGTGAATAACATTTTGTGTCGTGTCCCAATATCCAATGTGGTGTCCCCCAGAAGAGGGGTTTGCAACCCATTGGCAATATCCTCCATCACGAGGGCGGCGCAGAATTCCTGGCTGCACACGCTCGCGCTCGCTCCCACACTGTAGGAAGCCAAATTAGTATTGGCATACAACCCCTGCTTCTGTTGGGTGGATTCGGCTCCCGCCAATACCGCGTCCACTGGAAATCGTACGAATGATCCCGTTTTCCCCCACCCGCGGTAAAACAATGGCAAATCCGTCCCTTGGGCCACGCTGTCCTTCACCCGCACATCCACTTCCACGATAGTAATGCCTTCCCGCGGGTTCTCGAAAACGATGTTGCCCCATTTCGCCTCTCCCGAGGTGAGGTGCTGGGCATCAATCCCCAATCCGGTGGGCGGGGTATATGTGGTGCCCCGTTGGATGTTAGTGGTGGGGGCACGGATATTAACCAGGGTCCAGGCATCATTCTCCATAGGATTCGTCTGCCCATCTACGGCGTTCCCTGTGCGCACGTGCATCCCCGTCTCATTGAAAATAGCATTGCGCGGGATGAAGAGGCCGAGTTGAATGGTATACGTTTGCCCCGGCGCCAATCCCGCGTCCGCGAGAAGAGGTTGGGTATTCACCCAGGTGCCGAGCACCCGCACTTCGAGGCGCTGGATATCCTTTACCAATTGCGCCGCCACCATTTGGGTTATTCCTTTCTTGAGGGCAATGGGTAGGGTTGTATAGGGAAGATGCTCCCCCTCCGTGATCACGAAATACACCTGCTTGTCGGCCCGTAATGTCACTTCTTTAGTCCCATCCACGTCGAGGGAAATCTCATTCCCCTCATTCTGGTGGGTGCGCGCATCAATAGGTTGGAGTCGGGCGCCCGCGAGGGGTTGTCCATCGAAACCAGTGACTTTAACAAGGATATTTCCCGTCCCAATCGTGAGGCGGATGGTGCTCTCGACATTCTCCCGGGCCCGCACCTCGAATACGTCCGATCGTATCTGGTCGGAAAACCCGGGTTTGTAGGCGCTCGCGAAATAACTTCCTTCTTCTAATGAGAGGAATAACACCGTGCCCCCTGCTCCCGTGGTCTTACTACTTCCAACCGTCGCTCCATTCCCTGATCGTTTCAATGAAACAATGGCGTTCTCCACGGGCTTCCCCAATTCGTCCACGACTCGAATAGTAACCCCTTGGGAATTCTGCAAGGTGGCTTTCGCCACCCCTATCTGGGTGTAGCCGGCCTCCGACACGGTGACTGGAACATTGGTCTTGAGATACGCCGGATGATCGATTCCCACTGAAAGATTTTGGGTGGTTGACACCGCGAAGGTTACTTGTCCTCCCTCATTGGTCTGCTTCTGCGTCACTACTTGATTAGCCCGGCTCAGGATGACGATGGCTCCCGACACCGGGCTTAATGTTGATTCATCCACTATTTGGAGGCGCACATCCCCAATGGTTTTGGGCTTCATGGTTAAGGTGATGGTGGCCGGGGCGTTTCCCATAACTTGCGTGGGAGCGCTTTCTATGGGCGCGTACAGATCGTCATACGCCCCCACCACATACGTGTCTTCTACCAGCCCCCTGAATTCAGCAAACCCCGTGGGATCGGTGAATTGGGTGTAGAGGACATCCCCAAAGGGATTGAGAATATTGATCGTGGCGCCCGCAATAGGTTGCGTCTGTTCATTGATGACGGTGACGCGAATAATCCCATTTCCTTGCACGGGGGGCACCACGTATACGGCAGGCTGGTTGCTTTCGAGATCAATGATCCCTGACTCTAATCGCACCCTATCGTCCAAAGATATAGCGGTGAGCGTGCCGCAGGATCCGGGCACGGATAATGAAATGAGGCCCGTGTTACTCGTTCGGGTCTCCGAGTAAGTGGCGTCCCCGGAGCAGGCGAATTGCAGGGTCACAGATTCCAAATAGGATTCACTGGAGTTGGCGCGATATACCTGGAGGGCAATGGAAGTAATTACATTGGTCGGACTCCCAATGAGGCTGATACGAGGAGTGCTGCTGCTAACGATAAGCGTGCGCTCTTGAAATGTATGGGTGTCCGAAGTGGCTCGAACAGTAATCGTTTGTCCCCCCGCCAACCCCGAAAATGAAGCGTTCCCCGTCGCGTCCGTGAGGAGGGTGCGCGAAACATTATCCCCCTGGATCTGGATGGAAACATTGGCCAACGGATTTTGGGTGTCGTCCTGCGCCAACACGTTGAGAGTGTTTCCCACGAGAATACTCCCACCCCCCAGAGCGGTGAACAACCCCACCAGCACCAAAAATGTCACCAATACCGCAAGAGGAAACGTAGGGATGTTCTGGGCCTCAATCTTATCTATTATACTATACACCGGCAACCCATGCTTATCCATCCAGTCGAGCAACGCGTAATATTTGTCCTCCCCCGCCGTGTATAGCCCCTTCAGCCCCATGCTCCAGGAATCCGTTTACCCCTTTTTATATGTTGGGGGATTCCCGGCCGGAAACACCCATTCCGTGGCTAATTAGGGAAATCCTTTACTCGCACGCGCTCACATCAATGGTGCATTCCTGCGCACTGTTGGCGGGATAGCATCGGAGATCCCCTCCCGTGAAGGGCGTTCCTTGCGTTTGTCCATACACCACGCACTGGTTGACCCCATCCCCATATTGGGTGAACAGGGGCACGTTGTTCACGTAGTCGCAGGGATCAGATGGGTCCAGGGAGTTGTTTCCACAAACAACGGGGGGCGGATGATACGTGTCGGGCAAAGCGCACGCGGTCTCCGGGCAGGCGCCCGCACTCACGATATCGCCCGTGACGAATAGTCCCGCGTAATCGCGGATGGTGGTCAGGCAATAACTCGTGCACCGTTCGACTTGCGCATTGGCCGCAAATGAATCGAGGATGCGCACCTCATACCGCAGGGGGGATCGGTGATCCACTACCGCGTACTGCGTGTTCGTATCCTCGAAGCGGAGGGTCACATTGATGGTTGAGAGTTTGGTGCAGTGCGCCTCCACTCCAAAGCTGGGGGCGTTTTCCAATCCCTCAAATGTAATCGTTTTACTGGGCACCCCCACGGGTTGACTCACAACAGTAATGTTGTTGGTGAGCAATCGAAAGTCAGGCGTTTGTGCGAGTTGGGTGAGGTTTATCTGCACTTGGTTCCCGATGATTCCTCGCGTGAGGGTGGAGAGTGCGGCCGCGCGCGATGGACCCACGGCGGGATCATAATGCGTGATGTTGGCATTGATAGATTGGCATAGGTTAAGCGATGCCGCGGGGGCATCGCAGGTTAATGGAACATTCTGGGGATAATAATCCTCGAATAGCGTCAATCCCGATTGCTCGGCCGGGCAGAGGTTTCCACCCTGCGCCCCCGGTGGGGGTTGCGCCCCGGGGCCTATCTGCGCGAGTCCGGGAGTAAACGGTTGGCTACGGTATCCGCACGCCCCCGAATCACACATTCCAACTCCCAAATTATTCAGTTGCGCATGAAACTGGGGGGATAACAATCCCCCGCCCCCCACCAATTGTCCTTGGGCCAATTCATGCGAATATTTGAGCGCGCGAAAAATGCGCAAGGGCACATAGATGCGGAATTGCCCGCGAGGGATTACCGGAGACACGATAACTCGTCCCGATGAGGGATCCCTCACGTGGATGGCGGGCAATTTCTCGTATTCGTCATCCGATATCAATGAAAAATCCAGGTTCACATAGAATGTTCCCACGCATTCCACGGGGGGTGTGGTTTCATCACATTGGATGACTTGCAAGTAGTCCTTTTGTGCCCCGGCGGTCTGGTTCAGCACGCTTTCGATGGCCTGCTTGATCTCGGGTTCTTGTCCCCCTTGAATGGTAAGCGTGTAACCCCCGATGCTCCTTTCTTTGGTGAGAATGATTTGATATAAATTGGCGGCAATTCGCCCGGCGATGATACTCCCATTGTTCCCTCCGAAATAGAAGGTGGAGAAATGCCCGATAACGTCCTTCCATTGTTGGGATTGGGCGCTGTACAAATAGGGGTTGTCCGGGGTCTGGGTGTATTCCTCAATAGCATTGCGGATGCCATAATTAACCACCTGCAATGCGTCCGCGCGCGTCAGATCCGCGAGGGTTTGCATCCGGCTCTGCGCTTCGATCTCCAACACCACTTCATTACTTGTGCGTTCCGCATTAATCATCGTATTAATGAGCAATCCCGCAAGGAGAATGAGGATGGCCGCCAGGAGCGCGGTGAAGAGGGTGAATCCCCTTTGGTTGCTAACTCGATTTGGTTTCATGGTATCCCCAACCCCCTTTCCTCTTCCTTCCAATTGAAACCATCGATTATTACCCACAGTCAACCCACGTCGCGGGCGCCACATACGCATCATTAGGGAGCAGGTCAATGGTCATGATCCTCCCTGTTTCGTTCTCAGAATCCTGACCCACCGTGATGGCATAGCTCTGCCCCTTCTCGAATACCAATTCTTGCGTCACCGCATCCAACACATTATTCGATCCCGTCTGGAGCGTTATTTTGTTCTCTATTTCCTTCGTCAGCATGCTCCGGTAGGCGAAATACCCCGCCACATTCCCCGCGCCCCCGCACACCAAACCTTGTCCCACGGCTTTGGTGATTTTCCCTGCTTTCGTCTGGAAATATTTGGAGGGGATTTTGAACGATTTGGCTTTTTCCAAAGATTCGCTCGCCAGACGGGAAACATCGCTCGCGTGGTGTTTGAACACCTCATCCGGATATGGGGACGCGTATCCCGTTCTCAACGCCTTCCTAAGGGAAGTTGTTTCCTTGTCAATTTGCGTGATACGGTCCAACACTTGCCCTTTCAGGGCATCCATTTCCGCTTTATTGAATCCCGGTTTGCCCTCATAAGCAGTAATGAGGTTATCGAATTTTTGGGCCGCATTATTTTGGATGGACGCGAAATTCCGGATCTGTTTCGCCCACTGGTCGGCCTCTACCACTGGAATGGTAGCGATTCGGGCAGGCTGTCGTACGCCGCCAGCCGGGGTGGGTGGAATGGTTAAATCCTTGAACCGTTCCATGTAGCCGGCCGCTACTAGTTTATTCCCTTCGATGCGCGTGATGATCTGTCGTTGGGTCTGTTCGATGAATGCCAAGTCAGTTTCTTTGATGAGATTAGTGGGATCCCCCACGCTCACCTTGCGCACGGGTTTCCATAGATTCTTGGGAACCGATGTCAGAGTTCCAAAGGCGGCTCCCGCGGCCGCGGGTTCGTTTTCCTCATCGATGTCAAAGGCAAAGTCGGTTCCTTCGCGCAACGCATTAACAGGATATCCCGCGATGTCGGCAGGGGTCTCCAAAAAGGTTCCATCCGCCTGTTCCTGGTGCACCGAAAACCATCCCGCCGCGCCCCCGGCGCCGCAGGATACGGCACAGTCGATGGCGCCCGCAGCCAGCGTCGTCCCCCCAAATATGAGACCGGCGCCCAATTGGCACGCCCCGCAGGTGATGGCGCAGGTGGCTCCGAAGGATAGGAGAGAGGCATCTTGGCGTTGACGCAAGGCTGCTTCATACACCGGGTTGTCAATGGCTTTGATCCCTTGCCCCGCATAACTCACATAGGATTCTCCCAACCCGCGTGTGGCGCTCAACTGCTGGGTCACCTGCTGAATGGTTTTCTGGGATTGATCTTCCGTCCAATCCACTGTTCCATGCCACGTCCCATCCCCTTTCTGCAAGGCTTTGGATAGCAATTGTTCCGGGGTCTGCGTGCAGGTACGGAGTTCGATTGAAAGGGGATCGGCGCGCACCCCGTCCAATGTCCGCGTAGCGATGCTTTCCACTTTCACCCGGTCGGCGCGCTGTTGGATGCGCGGATCGGTTTGGCCGCAGAGGAGCACCTCTTTCCGGTATACTTGTCCATTGGGATCGAAACCCAATTCGTATTCCGCTCCATAGGTAATAATATTAGTGGGTCGCTCAGATAATGCTTCTTCCGCCCCTCCGGTTTCATACAGATTCAATTCCGTGAGCCCCGGAATAGTGGTTCCATTGGGGTTGAGGGTATAGGAAACATTGCTCTTGATGTCCGACCTGGATTCTAAGGTGCAGCACGCGAGGGAAGAGCGGACCGCCAATCCGTTCACATTCGATGCTCCCGGGGAACACCCCTCATACGTGAACGCCCCCACGTCCTTGATGGAGAAGATGCGCCACGTCTGCAAATCGGGAGTAACACACCCATTCACATTACTCCCAAGGGAAGTGAGTATTTGCCCCACTTCCGAGATGACTTCTTTGGGCACATTTCCCTGGGTTCGTTTGACCGTCGTGAGGATGCGTTTGGGATCATTTCCTGTCGTAGTGGGATCCAGAGTGAGTTCCACTACACTCTCAGTTAGGTTCCCGATGCGCAAATCCAGGTGATTGCTTCCCGTGCGGAGGGCATACCTGTTCGGGCTCCCGAATACGGTGTCAGCCAACCATTCCCCTTGCGTGCGAAGCTCATCCGAGGATGTCACCATCCCCAAAAGGGTGTTCCGGTTGTTGTTGAAAGTAAGCGTCCCATCGCGGGGAAGAAAGTTAGCCGCATTAGTAATGGTGTCCTGGCATTCGGCGGTTTTCCGGTAAGTCACATGGGCCACCCCCACATTGATGTGGTTGGGTTGCAGTTGGTTGGCGGCCACCTCCACTCCCCCCATTAACGTAAGGGTGTATTGTCCGCATCCCTGGAGGGGCGGGATGAATACCAATCCCCCTAATCCCGTGCCGAGGCGTGAACGGAATACCTCTTCGGGATTCTCTCCTTGCAATCCCGGGTTGAGTTGCGCCTGCATCCCTTTGAGGCGGGGGTATTTTTCTCCCTGCATGGCATAGTTCATGATTTCAGGAGAAACGATGTCATGTTGCAAATACAGATCGAATGTCAGATTTTGTATGCCTAATTGGGGAAAAGTGCAATACCTCTGCGTCAAATCGCACCCCGTGAATTGGGAGGCATCATTCTTTTTTCCCTGCATGAGTTGGACGGTTTTGGAAATCTGTTGTTCGATGGTTTTGGATAAGAAATTGGCCGCCTGTTCGGCATCGCAGTATGCTTGCGTGCATTCATCCTTTTGGGCCACCACGGGGAATCGCACATCAATAGTGCCCCCGCCGCATAAGGGCACAGGGATAGCATTCGTTGAGAGTCCTTGCTCCAGTTCGTTCTCCCCAATGCGAATATCGATGAGGAGTGGATTGCTCGCCACGCCCCTTTGGGATAGGACTTGGATTCCTTCCACCTGGATGGATACTGTTTGACGGGTGGGGGTTTGTTTGGTGAGGAACAAGTGATAGGTTGCTTCCGCATCCTTCTCAATTATTTCATCTCCCGATTGAAGGGGGTTGATATCCAGCCCATTCGTCCCCACCGTTGAGGGAGTGATGCGGGTGATGCGCACGGGCTCGAGGCAGGTGTTGCGAATAGTGAATGGTTTGGATATCGTCCCGCTCAAAGTGGAGGAGGCAAACAGAATGGGGGTGTCCAAAGCGCTTATTTCAAGGCACGAGCTGGTTCCCGTTTGGATGGAAATGTCCACCCTCCGGAGGAGGATGCGTTTGCCTTCCACGATCCCTGAAATGACAATGGTCCGCGGAGGATTTTTTTCAGGGACGCGCGTCAGCTCCCCCACCAGATTTAAGGGGGGTTGCATCGTCTGACCGGGGGCTAATGTAACCCCTGTTCCTCGAGGAGCGATTTGAATGGCGCCTTCTAATTTCAATGCCAAACCAGGAATTGTTTCCCCCTCGATCTGGGCCTGCACCCCAAAAATGGGGACGCTCCCAATATTGGTGAGGGGAATAATGGCCCGGTCCGAGGCGGGTTGGTTGTCTTTCTGGATGAGAGTAAGTTCAACGCTCGCGGGAGCCTGCACCGCGGCCTGCCTATCCCAGAAATTGATTTCCAATGGCAGGCTCGCCGCGACTTGAGGGGCGCGGAAGGCCAAAGTATAGGTCAATGGGGACTTGGGATATCCCATCCCCACCTGGTAAGGAGAGGCCCTTCCCGCATACCCACTCATTCCAAACGCAGGATTCATCCCCGAAAATCCATCCCCATACCCATATCCCCCAAACCCGGTGTTGGCTTGGCGGAGCAACTCATTCGTGATGGAGATATCCACGGCCTTCTTTTGCCCATTTTTCAAAACCAATCCGGAGTCCACGGCTGCAATACGCAGCCCATCCACCTGCAAACTCCCATCCGGCGCAAGTATACTCGGCACCACATTCAATTCCTGGCCACAATTGTTAGTCACTTCCACACTCACCCGCTTGAGTTCGGGATTTGAATAATAGCCGCTCGCCTCATACCCATAGGCATTTGTTCCCGCGGCATTGTACACCTCGGTGTTGGGCGCGCCATACAATCCATAAGGGGAAATAGCGGGGTTCGTTTGGAAACCCCCAGCCCCCCCATACAAGGATCCGAAGGGCTGGGATTCCCCCATGAGGAGCACGGATAGTTTCTGCTTGTTGAACGCCAGGCACGCAGGATCAAGGGCCGGGTTGTAGGTGATGGAGAGTTGCGTATTTCCCCCGAGCACATGACCATTTAATACTTCTCCCTGCACGCGCAACGCGGTCGTTCCATGATGGCTACTTTGGGTGTCCGTCCCGGTGTAGGTCGCGCTTACTTGGATGATGGCACTCCCATTCGGGGGAATGGACGCAGGGGGAACAAATTCCATTTGGAGGGAGGTGGGAAATCCCTCGAATGGGACAAAGGTGCCGGTGATATTTGTGATGGGGTGCGGGGTGTTGTTGCGCACGCTAATATTTTGAGTGACCTTGGTCTGCCCAAAAGGAATAGCTATCGCCACTTTCTCTTCCAACTGAAGAGGGTTGCTAATTCCAATAGCCACACTCTCTTCAAATCGTTCAAACCCGGGAACATCTATTTTTACCGCATAAATGCCTGGGGCGAGGCGGTTAGCCAAAAGATATCCCCCGTTTTCTCCATTCTGGGGAAGATTGCGTCCTTTGGTGGAGATGGCCATTTTTCCTTTGGCATCTTGGAGGGAAATGAACGCATTGGTTATGGGATTTCCTTGTTCATCCTGCACGGTAATGCGGATTCCCTCTTCCAAGGGGATTTCCCTATCCAGTTGCACCTGCAACACGCGAGGATTGGTAAGAGTAATGGGAATCTCGCGCGACCAGGCGGTTTGACTCGTGACCAGGTTCACCTGGATACTTGTCTCCCCCTCCCCTTGAGTCACGAAATGGGCGCGGGCCTTTCCGGGGGAGGAAACAGAGAAAGTGGGCAGTGGGATAGAAATATTGGTTTCACGCACACCATCGCTATCCAACTTCCCGAAGGGGGGGACTTCTCCTTTGGTGAAGAACAGCAGGGGATCCGTGGCACTCGTACTCATACGGATGGTCGCGGAAGCAGTAGTGGCGAGCGGCACCAATCCGGGAGTGGTTGGGGAAGAAGCCGCGGCCCCAGTTGAAGTAGGGGGCGGGAGCATCTCCACGTGAAGGGCATACGTCTTTCCCGTGACGCCTCGAAACCCTCCTATTTCATACTCCCGATTGTTTTCATCCACGAAAAAAAGAGTCGCACACACATCCCCCGTGCAGAAGGGGAGGCGCGGGTAGATGGGAATGGGAATCGTGCGCGTGTCCGCATACAATCCTGATTTGGCGGGGGTGAAAGGCGCACTACCTAATCCGTCATCCGTGGGAGTGCGTTGGACTCCTCCCTCTCCTTCCAAGGAAGCCCGGTACTGCAGTTCCTGTGTCCCTGTGGGGATGCCCGCGCGCGCGGCGAGGCGCACATCGAAGATATGCGTGCCGGCTGGGTTATCAAGCGTGACCTCTATCCACTTATTGAAGCTACCCGCTTTCCCGCGCTGGGCCCGGTCTTTGGGTTCGTTCCCGGGGGGAGGATTAGGGGAATAGGTTTTCCCATATTCTATTTTGGTCGCATCCCCATTTAGACCGGTGATGCCTATGAATTGCGAGTCGATGGAAGTAATCGTGTCGCTGCCCGCGCGCACGTGAAACACTCCTTTCTTCCCGGGAGGAAAACGGACCTCAAACCGAGCGAATCCTTCGTGATCGGGGGCCAAACCCGGGATGGTATTTCCCCCGGCGTCAACCAATCCCAGGAATGTGATAGATGGCGCGTCCCCGACAGATGTAGTTTCCCCGATGACCACATCTATGTTCTCACTCCCATCCAATGTGAGGGTTTGGGAAAACGTATTCCCTTGGGCATCCCGGGTGCGGAGATTCACCACGCGATTTCCCAATACATCCACATTCACAAACCCATCCCCAACTTCTCCCGTGAACAAAACCTCTCCGGCTTGGGATGTGAAAGTAGCCTCTCCCTGAAAGGGCGCCCCCGTTGGCAGGCGCAGGTTGAAACGAATCTCATTAAGCCCATTCGTCAATGATAATGTGATTTTGTTGAGTCCCGCGGCGATGGTCACCTCTTCATTGTCAACGACATCCCCTTTGGCCGCTTCCACGAGGAGTGTTTTTCCGATAGGCACGCGCAGGGTGAAGCTTCCCCCCGCGTCCGCGCGCTGTTCATAAACATAGGGCAGCCACCCCCCTCCCTCCTTCTCCCACACCGTGAACACCGCATCATTAGCGGCCTTCCCATTCGCATGGCTCACGAACACCACGAGCGTCCCGGATTGCTCGGTGGTGATGGCATTCAGGAAAAGGGCAAGGGTTTTCTTCCCCTCCGAGGCGGGCAAATCATCCCATAATACCGGAGTACGCAATGGGAAATAATTAGGGTGGAAGGCCAGCACCCAATATGCGCGGGTTTGATTCAGCCCAGGGAATTCCGCGTCTCCCGAGAAAGAAGAAGAGAGGTCAGCCAATTTCTGGTTGTTAGCATCCAGAAGAAGAAGTTGCACGTTCGTAAGAGGATTGTTATTCCCCTGATTGCGGGTGGTGACAACAAGTGAAATTCCCCCACTCCCAAGGGAGGCAATGATGGTTTCTTCCTGGTTGCGCAGGGTGAGCCCATTCCCATTGGCGGTATTGGTTGAGAACCCGAGATACCCTTCTTTCTCAACCCGCACCCGAATAACCGTGCCCTTGGGAATGGTTTCAGAATGTTGCCCACTGGATGAAAGGATGTCCGTGTAGGTGGCCCCACTCGCAGCGTCCTCGATGACAATGCGCACATCCCCCAATAGGATTTTGGTTTGCGCATCAATGGCTTTCACCAAAACAGTGCTGGTCCCGCTCCGGGCATCCGCCTTGGGCGAGAGTTCTTTTATTTTGGTATCCGTTCCCGTGAATGTGATGATGTCCACGAGGTCCTCGTAATTGTTGGCTTTCAGGGTGAGGGATATGGCTTTGTTGAGAGGGGCGTTCAATAATGCCACCCCTTCCGCGTTAGTCGTAGTCGTCAATGGAAATTCATTCCCCGTCCACGTGGCAGATACCACGACCCCAGGGATAGGCGTCTGCGTCTCCTTGTCCACTATTTTTAATTTACCTACAATGGCTTCGTTATCCCCTTGAAGGATGATGCGTAGCCCGGTGTTGGTGCTGAGCAATGTGGCTTCGTTCGACTCATACCCTTGTTTCCGCGCCTGCACGGTAAGCACCGCTTGAGGGGATATTCCTTCTAACAAAATAGTTTGTCCATCCGAAGCCGTGAGTTCCTTGATAATATTCCCCTGCTCGTCAACGATCTGCAGCGAGGCGTTGCGCAAACTTTCCCCCGTATGGTCGCGGAGTTGAAGGGTAAAAGAAATATCCTGCGTCGTGGGAGTAGTGACCAGGTAAGCCAAACCCCCGATCAGCAGAACGAAAAGAGCCAGCGTCACGGGCAATGCGGGAATACCCTTGCTCTCCAAGGCATCATTGTACGCCCACGGAAAACCGATTCCCTTTTCCTCGAAAAAATCCAGGACACCATAATAGGCATCCTCCAGTTTCACGTAAAGGTTCCCCAACCCCGCGCTCAAACCCATAGCAATCCCACCCATCAAACCACGGGAATTTATAAAGGGCCGTTTTCGTCCGGCCGCACCGAGGGACGTGGGAGGTCATTGACCTCCCAGCGGCCGGAACAATTTGTTTCATTCCAATGTCCACTTTTCAACCAGGGCCGTTTTCGACCGGCCGCACCGAGGGACGAGGGGGATTTACAATCCCCCGGCGGCCGCTACGACCCATTTATCGCCAAGATAAAGAAAAACACGTTCGCCCGGCCGCACCGAACCCGGGGTATCTACGAAACCCCTGAAGAAAAGATATAGATTAACTCGTCCGGCTGCTCCGAAGGATGAGGGGAATTCTGTAAACCTCTGGAAATGACTTCCTCCGCGGCCTAAAGGCCGGGGTATCCATGCAGAGCTAGAACGTCAATCGGCTCGCGTGATCGCTCGCCCAACAATGGGCGACGAATGTCGCCGGCCAGTTTCGGAACCTTTTTCATAAAAGGTTCATCAAAAGCATTTTGATCGAACTTTTTTCAAAAGTTCGGCTGGCCGCTGCGATTTTGATCAACCTTTTCTTAAAAGGTTGAGGGCGAGGTATCCACCTTTTTCGCCGGCCTTTTTTCTAAAAAGGCCGAATGACTTCCTCCGCGGCCTAAAGGCCGGGGTATCCATGTAGAGCTAGAACGTCAATCGGCTCGCGCAATCGCTCGCCAAAAACTAGGCGACGAATGTCGCCCTGAAGGGCGAGGCATATCACCTTTTTCGCCGGCCTTCATCGTAAACACCTTTTTCCGCCAACGCTTTTTCCAGCGGAAAAAGGGTTGTTACGATGCCCGCAAAACATGGTTTTGCTTGGTTTTCTAAAAAGGCCGAGTTAGACCTTCTGGATTAGGCTCACGATAATCAATAGGATGGCGATGACCAACAGCACGTGGATTATTCCTCCAATACTGGGCAGGCCGATGAATCCTAGGAGCCAGAGAACCAAAATGACGATGGCAATAGTTTGAAGTGTGTTCATAGGAAGAACCTCCTCACCACCCATTCGGTGCTTCAAGAATATATATGGTTACTTTCCCCATTTCCTTATTTGACCTCTTTGGAGGGTTTTTCAGGTCATTTTCAGGATTTCAACTGTCCTCACACCCATCCCTTGGCGTGAACCCTTTTTTTTATCAGGGGGAAATGGATCCATCCGGCATAGATGAGGGCGAACCCCATGATTAATACGATTCGGAAAAGCACATCATGCGTGAATGTGGCAAACGCCAAAGAGGTGTGTTGGATCTGCATGATGGTGAGGATAATGCGGGTGAGATTGAGAATGAACAGCAAAGCGATTCCAACCACCAACCCCCTCACACGAGATCCCCATGGTTTCGTAGGCGTCGCGAGAATGGCGGCCCCTAACAATATCATTTCGAGCAAGCCTGAGCATAAGGGGGATATTTCAATGAGCGCATTTCCCGAATAGAATTGGATGGGATCCTCCGTCGCCCGGGTGATAATACCTAATGATTCCACTCCCCCCCGCGCCAGGTTGGCGAGGAGGGATTGCAGATACATTTCAAATGGCGCGAGGAGAATCCAAAACCCTCCCGCGATAAGTCCCATTTTTCCAAGGAATGGAAGGGCATCCCTCCACTTAGTTCGATGAGTGTCGGCGGAGGGGGCCTGCATCATTATAAAGGAAAAGCGATTGCCCTTGATAAATCAGGTCGTCCCCATGAAAAAACGAACCACGGCTTTCAAGAATACCAATCACGACTTGCTGTCGCCAGGCGCCATTCTCTTGCGTGCCCTCGGAATTGCGACGCACATCCCCTTGCTTACCGCGCAAGCCATGATCATCATCCTCACGCTCTTGGCATTAGCCATGTTCACTGTGTTCATGGGTGTCGCCGCGCTCGGCACAGCATTGGTGTTGGGTTTCCCCGGAGTGGGAGCGGCCGCCATTGGATTAGCGTTAATCATCTGGGTGATAGGAATTATTGGCATCAATGCGTTTGCCAATGGAATCCAATATCACATCACCATGCAGACCATTTCCAAAAAACCCATTGACATCAGCCTGGCGTGGAAACTATCCTCTGCCCGCGTGGGGGATGCCTTCGTCCTCCAGAGTATTCTCCTCATCTTCTTCCTAATTCTTTTAGGACTGGCGTTCCTTCCCATCCTGGTGAGCCTTCCATCCATTTCGACTGTTTTGGCGAATCCCCTCCAAATGGGATTGATGATCGGCCCCCTCTTTCTAGGTCTCTTTGCCGTGCTGATTATTTTATCCCCTTTCCTCATGCTCTTCCTCCCCATCGTGTTTTTCGAGGATGCGCATCCCGGGGAAGTCATCGAACGGGCCAGGAAGTACGTGAAAGGGAATTATTGGAGCATTCTCCTGGTGCTCGCTGGCCTGGTATTCATCAATATCTTCGTTTCCATGATTGCTGATTTCTTCTCGGGAACAATGACCCTTCCCTTTGATAAGAACCAGCGCGTCCTCCTTTTTGTGGGCGTGGTAATTCTTTCTTTCATTGTTCAAGCTATTGCCACATTGTATGCCACCACCTTCTCAGTGGTAACCCAAACGCTTTTGTACCTCAAAGTGGGAAAACCCCCAGAGAAAGTCACCTTCATCACCAGGGGCGCGGTATCGTATGCCCTTTCCCGCGTGGCCGGGGATTCCAAATCCACATTTTCCCTACCTGCTTCCTCCCGGACACCCAAATGGAAAACCCCCAAGCGCAAGACTAAATCGAGATGAAGTTCTTTTTGTCAATTTCCCATTCTGAATTGTCCAGATCGCCGATAAAATCGATTAATCTAATTCCCCAGTCTTTTTTCACCCATAACCCATTTTAACCCCCGAATGCTTTTCCGGCCGTATGATGGTTAAAAGAGCATCCCGCCCGTTGGAGGCAGATTCCCTATGAAGATTGGCGGTTTTGAAGTTGGCCCGTACGCGGTGAAGGAGTCCGGGGGAAAGAAGCACCTCATTTATGCGTGCAAGGATTGCGTGTATGGCGCGTCCCTCGCGGACGATCCGCATTGCCGATTCCACATCTTAACCATTCTTCAGAAAGTCGAAGCCGACCTCATCGTTCTCGCGGATGTGTATGAGCGGGTCTATGATGAGAAGCAAACAGTAGAGTGGAAAGAGATCGCCGACCTCATTGGGTATTTCCGTTCCGCGGAGCTGTGGGCCTACTCCCATTTAGGGGACGCGGACACGGAGAGCGAGGCAGAGTTCGGGGCGCGCCATGATGAAGTGATGCAGATCACGTATGAGGTGCTCTCCTTCGATCCCATCAAGGCCTATCTCAAACTCCTCGCCGCCGTCAAGCGGGAGACCATGAAAAGCAAGCAGGGGAGCGGTTCCAAGGTATACCTGCAGACCCTCCAGGATATCCGCCAAGGGTTCGAAAAAACAGCCCTCATCCGGCGCACGAAGGAATATTTAGTCAAACTTGAGAGCATCCCTAATTCCACGGAGTTGTACCGTCATTTCTATGAGGCGGAGATCAAACCCTCCTTCATTGGCTCGCGCCTCATGTTCGGTCAGGAGATTGAGAATTTCGAGCTGATCGATGAGTATGCGGTGGCCAAATCGAATGTCCAGATTTTCAACCACCCCCATAAAGTGGCTAAACTCTATTTCGTGAATCCCCCCGAGTATTCTTTATCCCCTGAAAAATATTTTCTTCTCTCCAAGACCAAAGAAGTGGTCTCCGGCTACAATCCAGGGCGAAGCGGCCTCTCGGACGCGGCGGCGACCCGCACTTATTTCGTACGGGTGTACCAGGCCACCATCCGAGATTTGGCCAAACGCAATAACATCCATCTCGCCCCCGAGGAAGTGGAGGAATTGGCGGAAATTGTTTCCAGGTACACCGTGGGGTATGGTATCCTGGAAGTACTATTGGGCGACCGGAAGATCACCGACATTTTCTTAGATTCCCCCATCGGGAGCAAACCCGTGTACATTGTGCACGCGGATTATGGGCATTGCTTGACCAATATTCTTTACACCGAAAACGAAGCGGAAGCCTTCGTCTCCAAGCTCCGTGCCATGTCTGGAAGGCCCTTCGATGAGGCCCACCCCGTGCTTGATTTCGATCTCCAGGGTCAGGAAACCCGTGTCGCGGTTATTGGAAAGCCTTTGGCCCCGGATGGCACGGCCTTCGCATTCCGTCTGCACAAAACAACCCCCTGGACACTGGAGCAATACATCGACAACAAATTCATCTCTCCCTTAGCCGCGGGCATGCTCTCATTCTTCATAGATAACAAAGCCACTATGCTCGTGACGGGCTCCCGGGGGGCGGGAAAAACCTCCCTTTTGGGGGCGATGATGCTTGAGATTTTACCCAATGCCCGCATCATCGTTCAGGAAGACACGCTCGAGCTCCCCGTGCCCTACATGAAGGACATCGGGTTCAATGTGCAACGGTTGAAAACGCGCTCCCCCATTGGGGTGAGCCAGAGCGACTCCGAGGTGTCCCCGGAGGAGGCCTTGCGCACCGCCTTACGTTTGGGTGATTCCGCCCTCGTTTTGGGGGAAGTGCGCTCGGAGGAAGCGCGTGTGCTGTATGAGGCCATGCGCGTGGGGGCCGCGGGCAATACCGTTTTGGGAACCATCCATGCTGATTCTGCATATTCAGTGTGGGATCGCGTGGTGAATGATCTCAAAGTTCCCACCACGAGCTTCAAGGCCACCGATTTAGTTGTTGTAGCCCGACCCATACGGTTTTCAGGATCATTGAAATCCCATCGCCGCTTGACTCAAATTACCGAGGTCAAGAAGCACTGGACCAAAGACCCGGATCAGGAAGGGGGGTTGCTGGACCTCATGCTCTATGATGCGCGCATGGATAACCTGGAACTCCTCGAGGATCATTTGAAGGAGAGCGAGCTCTTCGAGCGCGTGCGTCGCCTCTCAGGATTGACCCTCAACCAGATGTGGGAAGATATTCGCATGAATGCCAACGCCAAACTGCACATGGTGGAGCTCAAGAATAGACATTCCATTCCGGAGCTATTAGAGGCCGAATACACCGCGCCCGCCCGGAGCAAATTAGCTCTAATGAAAGACGAGCAGATTCAGCTCCAGGGGAAGCCGGATTATCCCAAACTATTAAATGAATGGAAGGAGTGGGTGGAGAAGAACACCGTTACTGCGGTGCTCCGCAAACGCAAGCAGCGCCAAGAGGAACAAGAGGAGGAATGATATGGTTCGACCGGGTGGAAAAAGATGGAAGCGTCGGTCCAAAAAAAAACCTACAAAGTACAGTAGCAAAAAAGGCAGAGAACATTTGGAAGAAAAAGAAAAACGCGCCAGATTAGAAAATTTAGCTGAACAGCGGGAACAAATATCTGAAAGAGGCCGATTACAGAAGATTAGTGAGCTTACCAATAGACTTCCACACATTTCTACCATGAACAAAAGAGAATTGGAGAAGGCGCGGCGGCAGTTCATAGCCGATAGGCGGATTCCAATAGAAATACGGGATATATTAAAAAAAATGACAACTGAAGAATTCAGACCATGGTGGATCCAGCATACTCATAATCGTATCCGGAGGCTTAAGGAATTGAATAACTAATTATGTATACAATAAATCACCCTAATCGTTTCCTATAAATACTGCATCCCGGTTCATGGACCATGCCCCCTCGTTTCGCCGCGCGGCATGCTCCGGGCGCCCCTCCCTCTTCCCAGGCAGCGTTTCGCCCCCCCTCCATCGGCAAGATGTACCGTGACATCCCATCGGCATCGGATGCCCTATTCACCAAGGAAGACTTGTCCATTCCTCCTGAGCATTGGTTCCTCCGCTTCTGCCGGGACATGTATAAGCGGTTTCCCGGTTTCGGTGCCAATGCTAGTTTCACTCCCCCCTACCAGGAGGCCTTGGATTTTCTGGGTTGGAAACTGCGTCCGCACGAATTTGCAGCGGCCATCAAAGGGAGTGCCGTTCTCGTGATAGGCGGGGGTTTCATTCTCGCGGTTCTCCTTGGACTGGTGTTTGGCACAACTATTGGTCCCCTCTTGGGAGTGGATCCCCTCATCACCATCATCTACCTCTTCATCCCCTTCATCCTCCTCGGTATTTTAGCCGCGCATGGGGTGCAATCCTTCCCCCTCAAGGAGGCCCAGCGCGAGCAGATGCGCGCCCTCACTTATGTTCCTGATATGGTGGGCTATATGATCATGTCCATGAAACTCGTTCCCAATCTCGAGAAAGCCGTTGAGTTCGCGGCCGAACATGGAAAGGGACGCATTTCCTTTGAATTGAGGCGCATCATCTGGAATACGCAGTTGGGCATCTACAACACCATCGCCGAAGGATTGGATGATCTCGCTTACAAATGGGGAAAATATTCCACCGAATTCAAGCAGGCGTTGATGAATATTCGCGCGTCAGTATTGGAGAACACCGAGGCCAAGCGCTACCAATTGCTCGACAAGACCATGGAGGATGTCCTTGAAGGGGTGCAGGGAAAGATGGAGCAATATGCCCGCGAGCTTTCCCAACCGTCCACCGCCCTATTCTATATCGGTGTCCTCCTCCCCCTCATCCTCATCATCATTCTCCCGGTGGGAAGCGCCTTCTCGGGTTCCCCTTTGGCGCAGCCCTTCATCCTTTTCCTCATCTACAACATCGGCCTCCCTCTGTTAGTTATTTGGTTCGGGATGCAATTGCTGGCTACTCGCCCCCCCACGTATGTTCCCCCCACGATCCCGGATTCCTATCCGGGTCTTCCTCCCAAGAATATGGTAGAAGTGAACAAATCCCCCATGAACATTTGGGTGGTGGTTTTAGGCATCCTTCTCGTGGGGGGCGCTATTTCAGGTTACCTCCATTTCTATGGGTTGGGCCTCGGCGATCCCACGGAATCCGGGTCACTCTATTTCCTCCAGCCCGACAAGACATTGGAAACCGTTCTCTCGGGGGACCGGAAACCATTGGACTGGTTCGAGCCCGGGGGGTCGCGCGAACAGCAGCTAATTGAACAAGGGTTTTCAGCCGAGCGGGCCACGCAAATAGTCAGCACCGAGAAAGCCCGCTTTTTCGCCCAGGTCGAAAACGATGTCACCCCCACCAATCTTATTTTCGGTCTGCTCATCACGTTTTCGTTTGCCATTTCTTCTTTCGTGGAATTAACCACGAATGCCAAGCGGCGGATCCAGAAAAAATTCATGGTGATGGAATCCGAATTCAAGGACTCATTGTACGTATTGGCCTCCCGCCTCGGGGAAAATAAACCCATCGAGGACGCCCTCCGCCATACGCAGACTTTTCTCCCCAACAATTCCGTTTCCCAAGAGGTTTTCGGCAAAACGGTGGACAACATTCACGTTTTAGGAATGCCCCTCGAGGCCGCGGTGTTCGACCCCGCCTACGGGAGTTTGAAACACAATCCCTCCCGCATGATCACCACCTCGATGAAGATTGCCATCGATTCGGTGCAGTTGGGAGTGGGAGTCGCGGCCCGGACGCTTGTATCATTATCCCGACAACTTGCCAATTCCGAGCGCGTGAGCAAGATGCTCACCATTTTGATTAAAGACATCACGGGCACCATGAAGTTGGTTTCGGTGTATATTGCCCCCATCGTTTTGGGCATCACCACGTCCCTCCAGAGAATCGTGGTCGTTACGCTCGTCAGTATCAACGCCACCTCCGCCGAATCCCAACCCCCTCCCAATCTCGCGGGAAGCATCCCGGGGTTCGACAGCTTCGGCTCGACGGACATAACCTCTTTTATCAAGCCGGACGTCATCGCCTCACTGGCAACACCGGGGGATTTCATGATCATCGTGGCAGTATATGTCATCGAACTGGTGCTCATCATGAACTATTTCATCACCCTCATAGAGGAGAACAATGAACTCTCCGCCCGGCGCCACGCGGCCCGCGCCCTCCCCATCGCAGTCATCCTCTTCGTGGCGAGCGCCATCCTGTCCAATATATTAGTGGCCGGTAACTTCGGCTAAAACTTTTTGGGAAAAAGTTTTATCAAAAAACGAAAAAAAAGAAGGAAAAATGTTTACCAAAAAAAAGGAAGATGCGTGAAAATGCGACCCCGATATCCGTCGACCAATTGGAATACCATAAATAAAAAGTTTCCTTCATCCGTCAAGAGTACGAAAAGGAATCCAACCAAAACTCCCACATTACCCCACGGCCGAATAATGGGTAACCGGGGGCAAGCCTTCGAGGCGTACCGCGTGCTCATCGCCGGGGTCATTACCCTCGCGGTGCTCGTGATCATCTTCGGCGCGCTGGGCTATTTCGAATCCCTTCGAGAGGACGCGAGCTATGAGACGCTGTACACGAGCTGGAAATCCGCCGTGGATTCCCCCAATGGAAAAGTAATCATCGCCTCCAAGCTTGCCTTCACCCAAGGCACTATTTTCTCCCGCCCTCAATTCGCCAGGCAAGTGAACCTTGAGAACGCATGCATCGCCTTGGAAGCGGAGTCTGCGGCCGGTTATCTTCTCAACGATACCAATCCCGATGCCCCTTTCATCCAGGTTTCGGGGAATATCCTGGGAAACGTGTATATGCAGTGCCGCCCCGACAATTTCATCTTTACTGACCCCCAGGTGGGATGCTACGTGTACTGCCTCCTCTCCTTCGGTAAGCCTCTGGCGAATACCCCCTAAACGCTGGGTATTCCCCTCTCCCCGGCGGCAACCTTTTTATAGCCAAAAACGATGGAAAAGCAGGTGATTGGAGATATGAATTCCCGAGGACAAACTTTTTCGACGTTTCAGTTGCTTATTTCCGCCATCGTGGCCCTGGCCATTTTGGTGTTGCTTCTTAATATCCTGGATATAATTCCAAAGCAAGACCAGCAAGTTTCAGTCGAGGCCACTAATCTGATTAAGAGCCAAAATAGTCGCCCCTCTGAACTGCGGACCTCATCGAATAAAGTAGTGGTAAAGACCGGTGATTCCCTCAATGCGAAATCGCTCGCGAACCAGTCAGGCTCTCTCACAGAGGAGCAATTATGTATTTCAAAAGGAGACTTCGCGAACGTCGATGATTTTGCATTCACAGATGCAGATGGAACCATTCTTCGGTTCAATGGTTCCCAGTTGAGCATAAAGATTTCAGTGATTTGCGACACGGGTTCGGAGTTGGAGGGAGATTTACTAACCAACGGAATTTCAGATAACTGGATGGATAGCCCCCAGTGCCAGGATGTTGCCCAGCTACAACAACAAGGATGTATTGTCGCGTTGCGCTACGCATAATAAAACGAAAGGAGTGATATGATTATGAATTTCCGAGGACAAGCCTTTTCGACATTCCAATTGCTCATCGCGGCCGTGGTGGCGCTCGCCATCTTGGTATTGCTTCTGAATATCATCGGTAGCCTCCCCTTCCTGAGCACCCAAAAACCGTCCACTGAATCAGTGAATCTGATCAAATCCCAGGTGAATGAACCCGGGGCCCTACGCACGAGCAACCGTCTCATTTTCGTGAGGGACGATTCCCTGAATACGCGCGCCATCGCATCTTCTTCAGGAATCCTTACCGAAGCCCAATTGTGTATCTCCAAGGGCGACCATGAAGATACAAGTGAATTCGAGTTCACATCCATCACGGAAGGGGATGTCCTCCGCTACAATGGCTCCCAATTAGGAGTGAAGATATCCGTCCTCTGCGACACGGGCACCGAACTCCAGGATGATCTCCTCAACAATGGGATTGATGAGGACTGGTTGGGGAATGAAAAGTGCTCGGACATCTCCCAATTGAACCAAACCGCCTGCGTCATCGTGCTTCGCTTCGCCTGACCGCTTTCGAGCGGTCGTCCCGATGGACGTGGGAGGTCGTTGACCTCCCAGCGGCCGAAATGATTTGTGTTCTAATGGCCGTTTCGTCCAGCGGCACGCTTTCGATGGCCGTTTTCGTCCGGCCGCCCCGAGGGACGAAGGAGGGTTACACCCTCCCGGCGGCCTTAATATTCAGTTTAATCCGGAGCCACGCGTCCTATTCGAATGGCAGAACCAAAAAAGAAGTCTTTAATTTCCCGTCAAGCCCCATAAACGCTTAATAACTCTGGTTCCGGTGTCAACGCATGAAAAGGTCCCTTTGGGAAGATAACATCGGCCAGGGCGAATTCAATTCCCTATACATGATTCTCATCCTCGTCATCGCCGCCCTACTCCTGATCACCGTAGTAAAACCCATGTTCCGACAATCCCAGGGACTTTCCACTAAAACCCCTGTCGTGGGTAGCTGACCGGCATTTTCCGAAACCTATTTAGTGACCAGATTCCTCCATTTCATCATGCCCGGAAAGAATCACCCCCTCCCAGTCCCGCCTCCGAGGGTCAGGAGACCCATGCCTACTGTCAAAAATAGAGTTGCCGCAGGGCTCGCCGCCATTGGATTGGGATTATTTGCCGGCAGGATGACTTATAGCTATTCCCACGGTAAGTCATTCCACGTCCATTCCAGAGCAATGCAAGCCAGGATAGACCGACACCAAAATCCGACCCTCCATGATCTGATGCAGGTTTTGAGCAAGCCCGATGCGGATCGAATCGCCGCGTTGTCCGCGTCGCTTTACTTAAAAGCCCAGAAAGATTCAGCCTTGATGAATAAAATGGCGAAGCAGGCCACCGAGACAGGAAAATACGACGTCAACCAACTCCCCCTCGACACGATCACATCTTTTTTCACCCCGGCCCAGCAGAGCGAGTTATCGAAATTAGCCGAAAATTATCCGACGGAACTTGTTAATTGGTCTAAGATTCATTTCCCCAAGCTGATCCAGAAGAGCAGGAAACGGGCGCGAGACACCGGAGTCGCCGTCGGGATAATGGTAGGATTATTAGGTTTGGCGATTATCGATGGGGTGTTATCCCAACGAACAGAGAAATAATTCTCCTTCGACCTAACTACAGTTTTGGTATCTCATACTAATGATAATAGGATCTTTTCAAACTAAATGTCCGGATCATTTCAGCATGTCCGCGGTGGCCGCGCCGATATTGGCGAACAATCCCACCATGACGATGAGCTTGGCTGCCCCCAGGATGGATGAGGTTTGCGTGGTGATAACCCCAAGGATGAAGAGCATGATGGCCGTCACGATGTAAGACACAAGGATCAATGAGAATATGCGGGTGGGAATAATTCCCAAAATCATTTCGTGCTCCACCACCTGGAATTTGGTGAAATAGAGGAGGAGGATGTTGAATGCCATAGTGGCGGCCACGATGGCGAGCATCTGCAATAAATCAAGCGTCTGGGAAAGCGTCCACACCTCCACCGACACCACAAGAGGCGCGCTCAGGATCATGGCGCCCACTATCTGCTGGGCGAGGTCATCCCGTACAAACCGGTCGGGGAGCTTCCGGGCCACCTTCTCATGAAGCACGCGAAGGATGCTCCGCTGTCCCTTTCGAATCTCGGATATTTCCTGCCGGAGCGCGAGCATTCGGTTGTCGGAAATAGATTTTCCTTTGGGCATCCTTGGATTGGGGGGAAAGGGCGCTTTTTAATCCTTATATGCCACTCCCCTCAATTTCAATGCCCTTTCTCTGGGGCGAACGCACCCAGGTAATGGAGTGTGAATAGGATGAGACCGATGGATAACAAATTCAACCAAACCGTGTTTTGCCCGATGAAGGCGATGGCCCCCACCGGAAGGAAGAAAGCTCCCAGACTGGCGCAGGCGGGGCATTGCGCCACGAGAAAAATACCCAGTGTCCCCACCCCACTAATCCCACTTCCCGTGACCTTTTGAGGGAGCGCACACGCTTTAGGTTGCCGCCACAGGTATATTTGGTAGGCGAATGTTATTCCAAAGAGGACAACGAAAACCCCCAGCAAAAAAGCGTGGAGCAAGGGTACATTGTTCATCCAGATGTCCAGGTTTTCCCCCACGAACTGGACCTGGGACAGCAAATAGATCCCGAGCATGACCAAAGCCGAGATGACCGCAATGAGCACATAAACGGGCTTCCGCAATACGGTTTGAATTCGCATGGGCATATGCCAAAAGAGTGAAAACCCGTTCTTAACTGTATTCCCTATTTCAATTTGATTTCGACAAAATCTGATTTGGAGCCCATTGACACCCAGAGCACATGTTTAAAAACAAGTAAACGATCCCTCAGGAATGTTGTCCAAAAAGGATTCCCAGAAAGAGTGGTTCCTAGTCGCCATCACCTTCATCCTCATAGCCTTGGTCGCGGTGGTAATGTTCCAGAATAACTCCACGGCAATGGTTACCCGCAATTACCAAGGGTCAGGTACCCAAGTGACTACCCCTTTAGGGGATATCCCCCCACAATTAATGGAGGAGCCAGCCATCGCGACCATGATAGAACCCGATCTAGAATTGCACCTGATTCGTTGCCAGGATCCAAATTGCATTAATACACCGTCTATAACGCCCCTCTTTTTGGGACTCGGCCCCTATGACCCTTTCAGGAGTATTAAATTACGAGATAACGGTAACCCGGTCATCCTCTATGATAAACCGGACAACACGGTGTTATTGGATTGCCATGACCCCTTATGCAATACATATACTCAAACCGACATTCCAGAAGTTCTCGGTCGCGATAATGTCAAGTCCTTCATCATTCCTTCCGACAATAAACCATTTATCGTCATTGGAGAACGAAGTGGAGCGTTTCCTCCAATTACATCCTTAAAAACAATCAAATGTGGGAATCCGACTTGTTCCTCTGGAAATGTGGTCACAACAATATACCAGATTATTTCATTGATCTATTTTCCTTCTGATATACAAATCGGTTCGGATGGATTCCCGCGGATTGTTTGGGTTAATCCATCCAGCGGCAGTGAGAATTCCTTAAGGTTTGTTCAATGTTTGAATAGTGCGTGTAGCTCCTTCCAAGAAAAAATTCTTGAGTCAGGTTCACCATCGACCTTTTTAATTGAATATTCTTCGGTGGCGTTTGATACAACTTCAGATGGGATTCCAACCATTGTATATCTCGTGAGCAATTCATCGTTAACGAATGCCGTCCGCATATTTAGTTGCCTTGATCCTGACTGCGCTAATGGTGGATCGGCGCAATCCCTCAATATTGAAGTGGATAGGAGAGCAAATATAATTATTCCAGAAGATGACTTACCAGTCATAACCTTTGGAACCCGAAACAGTAGCCCAAGAATGACGCTCATCAAATGTGGAGGTGCCGCATGCAACCCCCTTTTCAACTCCAACCCCATCATTTTTGGCAACTACGTAAGGGGCCATGCGTCCCTCATCTCCCCTACGACGGGTTTACCCCTCATTTTTTATCAAATGCGACCGGCTCAACCCCCATATTCACTACAATTGCGCGTGGCCAGATGCCAGGATCCAGCTTGTACAACCAGGTCCGAATCCATCCTCGACGATAATACAACTATTTATCGCATCGGTGCTGACAACTGAAAAAAAGTTATCGAACCATCGAAAGGAAAAAAATTGGTTTACAAAATTGCCACACTCTTTTTTGATACTGGTAAGTTTATATCCCCCTATTTCATTCATCCAGGTATATGATTTCCTTGAAAGGCAAGGTGGCTATCGTCACGGGGGGCACCAAGGGCATTGGAAAAGGGATCGCTGATTCATTATCTTCCTATGGGACCAAAGTGGTCGTGTGCGCCACTTCCAAAAAGCGGACCAAGCACCATTTCATCCAGGCGGATGTGTGCCGTCCGGAGGATGCCGAGCGCGTGGTAAAAGAAACCCTGAAGAAATTCGGCCGCCTCGACATCCTTGTGAACAACGCGGGCATATACCCCTTCGTCCCCTTTCCCCAGATGACATTCGACCAATGGCAAAAGGTGATGGACACCAACCTCAATGGGGTATTCCATTTCACTAAAGCGGTATTACCGCACATGATGAAAAAGAAATATGGAAAAATAATCAACATCGCCTCCATCGCAGGGGTTGTTGTCGGTTTCCCGGCGCTCGTGCACTATTCCACGACCAAAGCGGGGTTGATGGGGTTCACCCGGGCGGCGGCTCTGGATCTGGCGCCCTACAAAATTAACGTAAACGCCATCGCACCTGGAGCTATTCGCACGCCCGGGGTGAAAAAGGGGTTGGACGCCAAAGCCTTGGAAAAATTGACCCACATCATCCCTGAGGGAAAACTGGGGGCCGCCGCCGATATCGGGGAAACCGCCGCTTTCCTTGCCGCGGACGCATCCCAATATATCACCGGGCAGACCATCATCGTGGATGGCGGATTCACGGATGTGTGAAGGAATAACCTATTTCATTCCCATATCCTCATCCCCATTGTCCAGGATGTGTCCAGCATATTCATCCATTATGGGTGTCAACACCCCCACGACCTGAATCATTCCTGGCACAACCCTATTTCTTTTTAGATGCTCGGACCCCTTTTTCTCTATCAGCCCTCTTTAGTTAGGGGAAAAAGAGCCCATTATGGATATCATCATCAAGCACCTCTCCATCAGTATCGGGAAACAGGACCTCTTCCACGACGAAAACGTGGGCATCGCTCCCGGGGCCAAAGTGGGCATCATTGGCCGAAATGGGGTGGGGAAGAGTACCCTCCTCAAAGCGATTGTGGGAAAAGCGGATTATAATGGAAAAATCGACTACTCGGGGAAGGTGGGGTACTTCCCCCAGCATGTCGAATTAGATCCGGAGGCCACCTTCCTCCAGGAATTGGAGCGCGGGCTCCCCACTTCCCACCATGCGACACGTATTCAGGAGATTGAAACCCTCATGGGGGATCCAAAGGTGTATACGGACATGCCCCGCCTCACCGCCCTCACCGAGGAATACACCACCCTCCAGACCCGCGTCCAGAAGGAATCCCGCTCCCGCCACGACATGGATGTGCAGGAAGTCTTGTCTAAATTGAAAATTCCCGAATCCATCTTTTCCCTCAAAACGAAAGAGTTAAGCACGGGCCAGCGTGCCATCCTCGCCCTTGCTAAGATATTCTCCGCGGACTGCGACATCCTCTTATTGGATGAACCCACGAACCACTTGGATTTTGACCGGTTGGCCATTTTGGAGGATTACCTGCGTTCCTTCAAAGGCACCGTGCTGGTCGTCACGCACGACCGTTTTCTCCTCAACCGGGTGGCGGACACCATCCTCAAGATAGAGAATGGGAAGATCCTCAAATTCAATGGAAACTACGACACCTACTTGCGAGCTCGAGTCGACCAATTTTATGCCCAGCAGAAGGTCTTCGCCAATGAACAGAATTATCGCCGCGTCCAGCTCGAAAAAATCAACCGCATTGGTACTGCGCCCAAGAACGTGCGTCAGAGCGAATACCGCCGGAAAATGTTGGACGCCCGGGAGAAAGTGGCGGCCCCCGACATGGACAAGAGTGCGTTTGCCGTGCGATTCGATTCCAAGCCCATGAAGGCCCCTTACGTGATGGAGACGAAGGATTTGGACGTGGGATACGAGGAACCCCTCATCCGGCGCGTCACGTTCGCTATCGGGGCGCGTCAACGATTCGTTATTATTGGCCCTAATGGGTGCGGGAAAACCACGTTCTTGAAAACCATCGCCCGAAAGATCCCCCCGCTCGAGGGAAAAATTACCTTTTCCAGCGAGACCATCATCGGGTACGCGGATCAGGATCTGCAAGGCTTGAACGAAACTAAAACCCTGTACGAAGAAATCTATGCCCTCCTCCCCGACCAGGCCCTCGCGCGGGCCAACCTATCCATGATTGGATTCAAGAGCACCGAAGAGGTGGAGCGCCCCATTTCCTCTCTTTCCATGGGAGAAAAATCCAGGCTCAATTTGCTGAAGATTCTCCTCCACAAGCCCAACTTCCTCCTATTGGACGAGCCCACCAACCATTTGGACATCGACGCCCGCGAGATCATCGAGAACGCCTTCCTCCATTACAATGGAACCATCCTCGCCGTCTCCCACGACCGCTACTTCATCCACAAAGTCGCCAACCGCGTCGTGAAAATAGAAAACAAGCGGTTGATTGATGTGCCCAAGAAATTATCGCTCTCTTCTTTTACCTGAATATAAAACCATTCACAGGCCCTCTAGATGCCACCTGGGGGTTTGGCCGTAGGAGTGGAACTGCTTCCTATCCCATTTATTATTATTCCTATTGTGAGGCTCTTTCTTTATGGAAGGATTTGACAGGATTGCTTGCCATTTTTGAATCTCGTATTGAAGCACGTTTAATAATACAAGATTCTTCCTTCAAAGATGGGCGACCCAACCGTTCCTGTCTCAGTGGCCATCCAAAGGCTGAAAGATTTTGGAATAATCGATTGGATAATGATAAAAGCCATCGGGCCCCGCGAGACTATCTATGAATCTGAATTGAGGGTCATATTGGCAGCGATCAACAAAATGGGTGCTGAAAACATTAACGAAATTCTTTCGTGCTATACCAATGCTACTCTTAACCAATATGTGAATCTCACATTATCTAGACAAATTCGGATCAGGAATCCTCGTGATTCATTGTCTATCTTTTCCTTTTTGAGGGTATTTTCAACTCCCCTGGGTCGTCTCTTGAAAGACACTCGAATCAGAGGGGGCGGGTTTTCCCTCCGTTATTCGGAACTAGATGCGGACTCACCTTTATTTGGAGCGCTCGAAATTCTAAAAAAACCCCATCAGAGAGGAAGAGATTCAGTGAAAGTTGCTCGGATGAATTTCGACCTTTTTTTGACCCCGAGTAGGAAACCTGGTGTGATACTGGGAAATGTGCAAGGGGGATCGGCTCATCTTGTGAAAGAATTCACGCAAAAAAATGGACGGTTGCTCGAGTATTTTTTAAAACGGTTTACGGAAACTTTTCCCACACCCGAACAACGACGTGCATTGAATCCTCGTCGTCATCACGGGTATAGGAATCTTGAGCGGGAATATGTCGCCAATTCAATGTTGGAAAGGGGCAAACTCACTCAAATGGAATATGATGAAGAGAGCCCTGAGATGAAGGCAAAAGTGGCTCGAGAGATGCAACGAATCAAAACGGCCGCCACTGGAGCCCATAAAAGTGCATTCAAGAAAGCTGGATACCGAAGCTCCAAAAGAAGATACTGGAGATTAAAATAAAACGTTAGGTTGACATTAATCCTCAGCAATTTTAAACAAAGCCCGTAAGTTGTCAAGGTGTTCTGATATTGAGGGCGTTGAACCCAACATCTTACGCCCGCTCCGGGAATCGAACCCGGGCCTCCACCGTGACAGGGTGGAATCCTACCGCTAGACGAAACGGGCCGCTTTCGATCGGCCGCACCGTGGAACATGGAGAGATTCACGAAGCGTTTTTCGCGAGCCTTTTCCTAAAAGGCTCCTTCGAATCCTCGGTGGGCCGAACGTAACTACAAAGAATCGTGAAAAAAGCATTTAAAAGGCGGTGGGCCGGAAGAAGAGAATGCCAACCCCTTCCAACTTGTTCTATGCCCCCGACCGGGATACTTGGAGGAAGTGGCTCCAAAAACACCATGCGACCGCGAAAGAAATCTACTTAGTGTACTACAAGAAGGGTTCCGGCAAGCCCCGCGTGTCCTATAAAGCGGCCGTGGAGGAGGCCCTCTGCTTCGGGTGGATTGATTCCACGGCAAAAGGTATTGACGATGAACAGTACGCGCAGCGCTTCTCCCCAAGAAGAAAAAAATCATTCTGGTCCGAACCCAATCGGGAGCGCGTGCGCATGCTCATGAAACAAAAAAAAATGACTCCCGCCGGGTTGGCCGTGTTTCCACATCATGAGGATACGACCTCCCACGCTAAGAAATTCAAAGAGAAGCTCGTGATTCCCAAGGATATTGAGAAGGCCCTCAAAAAGGACCCGGAGACCTGGAAGCACTTTCAATCTTTCGACAAGACCTACAAACGTATTCGTGTGGGTTGGATTGATGCGGCGCGGAAGCGGCCTGAGATTTTTGCACAGCGTTTGAACTATTTTTTGAAGATGACCAAAAAGGGAAAGCGTTATGAAATGATGGAAAAAAAATAATTCCCTCTCCCCTGCTCCCCAGGTCCACCCCATTTGGAGGTAATATGCCGGATTTATATAGGGGGGGCGTATAAAGCGTCGGATGAACCTGGATATGGCGAAGAGATTCACCCCGCGTCAATTAAAGGCCGCCAAACTCTCCGGAACCTGGGGGGTAATCGTGGGGGCCACCACCTTAATCATCAACGCCGCTCCCTCTACCGCGTTGATCATCCTCGCGATCATCATCCCCCTCAGCCTCTTGGTGCCCGTGGTGATTGGTTTTATCACGGCTCGCGACGATTCAAAAAACAAAAAAGTTGGAACGGGGGAAGCCGTCAAAAGAACGGCGCCGATTGGAGTAGTATACGCGCTGGTGATGATCGCCATCGGATTGTTTTTCACCGTGTTCAATTATATGGTGGCCGCCCTCGTGTGGGGAGATGGTGACATTCTCATTGAAGGCATTCTCGTCGTGGTTGGAACATTGATTATTGGCCTTCCGGTCATGGCCATCATTGGAGTGCTAGGTGCCGCCATTGGGGGCGCGATTTATTCAGTCACGAAAAAATAGTTTTTGCAATTTTTCATTTTAGCAGCTGCATTCCTGCTCTCCCGTTTCCCAGTTACTGGTGACGTAGCCACAGGCCGTGCACGTGTAGTTCTGGCATCGGTAGCACCCGCCGCACTGGCTGTCACCCTTGCATTGGACGGTTTTGCACGCTCCCGAACTGCTGCAAATGCCGGTTGAACCGCAGTCCGAATCCGTCGAGCATTCTTCTCCTTCGTTGCTCGCACCAGGACCTACAAATTGGCAGTCTTCGAAGCAACTATCCTTCGTCTCCCAGGGATCGCACACGTTGTTTCCACAATTTGGCCGAAAGGTCTCAAGGGAGCAATCCGAAGGGCAATAGTCCGCGTCCTCTCCCGGCTGGCATGCGTCGTCGCCGCAGGAGGTACCTAAAATATTTTGCAAGGAGCAATCCTGGGGACAACTCTCATATGATTCCCCACCCTCGCACACCCCATTCGCACATTGAAAACCGGCGTACGGGCAATCGCCCGGGCAGGTTTCATAGGCCTCCCCATTGTCACATATTGTATTCCCGCATACTGCCGCCGGCAGAACCGAAGGCCCGCAGTCCTGCGGACAAGAAGTGCTCGTTTCTCCTGGTTCGCACTCGGTGTTTCCGCAGATGTTCCCAAGTTCATTGACTACGCTGCAGTCCTGCGGGCACGTTTCACGTGATTCTCCCCCTTCACAGATGTGGTTTCCACACGTGAAGGTTAAGGCTTGGACAGGATTCGTATTGACCGTATTCGTCGCGCCCGGGGTTGTATCATACGTGTTATTGTTGAGGCAGCCGCTAACTAACAGTAGGCCAAATAAGAGAACAAAAATAGCATTTGCTTTCATCACGAGCACGAAGCATTATGAATTATTTAAAGGTGTTGTCGGCATCAAAACCAGATCAGGCTTCATCCAAGACTTTCAGCACATCTTCTGCGTGCCCGGCAGGGGATACCTTGGGGAAGACTTTGAGAATCGTCCCATCTTCATCCAGGACAAATGTGCTCCGAATGATGCCCATGAATTTTTTCCCATATAGGCTTTTCTCTCCCCAAGCCCCATAGGCTTCAATAGCGTTTCTTTCAGGATCTGCGAGTAGGATAAAATTCAAATTGTATTTTTGTATAAATTTTTGGTGCGAGGCTTCATCGTCCTTGGAGATGCCTAATACAACCGTGTTTTTTCGTTTGATTTTGGGGAGCGCATCTCGAAATTCACAGGCTTCCGTGGTGCACCCGGGCGTGTCGTCGCGCGGGTAAAAGTACAGCACCACTTTCTTTCCCTTGAAATCGGAAAGTTTGACGGTTTTTCCGTCGGCATCCTTCAATTCGAAGGCGGGGGCTTTGGTTCCTTCTTTTGGCATGGTCATGAGCTATATCCACAAGGATTTTTTTATATGGAATATTCCCCAAAAAATTATGAAAATGATTTCCCGCACCCGCAGCTCCCGTGCACATTGGGGTTGTTCACGGCGAATCCCGCTCCTTGCAGGGATTCGGAGTAATCGATGGTGCTCCCTTTCAGCATGGGTTCGGACATCTTGTCCACGTACACCGGGACCCCGTGGAATTCCAGTTTGATATCAGATTCGTGCGGGCTATTTTCAAACGTGAGCGAATAGGTGAATCCCGAGCATCCCCCAGGCAATACCTGCACGCGTAAGCCATACCCTTCCTTGTTCTCCCTTATCATGAATGCCTTGAGCTTCTCCGCCGCTTGGGGTGTGAGTTCTACGATATGTTGGGTCTTCAGTAACGTATTCGCGCCGACCGTGGCGCCGCCGGTGGTGGTGCAGGCATCATTCATCATATCCCTCCGATATCGTATCCTGGAATAAAGAGTTAAAAAAAGCACTGGATAAAAGGGGCCTGCGGGATTGCGAGGCAATTCCCGCGAGGTGGTCTTCTGTTCAATCGAATGGTAATTTGGAAATATTTATTTGTTCGACAGATTGTTCTTCTTCACGAAGGCCCATAACTTCTTGGTCATCTCACTTGGCGGGATAGGCTTGTTCCCCATGATGTCCTCGATTGAGTCATTCCGCCCGGCGAAACTGATACTGTACCCCCCGAAGGCGGGTTTCTTCTTTGCAAATATAGCCATGATCCATCACTCCCGCGCCCGTTTAGCGCCACGTACCGCTACTCAATCGCAACAAGAGTTAAAAACCACACCCCCTTTTGGGCGTTATTCTGTAAGGGGGGAACGGGCGATTTCAGGGTAGGACACTTTTCCTTTCTCCTCCATAGATACCAGAAGAGAAAAAAATCGGGGGTAAAAAGGGATGTCAACCCCATGCGCGATAGGAATGGGGGGTGGGGGATAATTGGCTTTTTTCCTCCGGAACAACGTGACGTGCGGAATGAATTCTTTCATATCGTCATAAGGAAGTATGGGTGCGCAAACCGCCCGCAATGATTCCAGGAAACCATTTTCGTCCCGTGCAGGAACATAGCATACGTTCTTTCCGAAATAATACAATTGCTTCCCCCCAATCCAAATGGGTTGGGTGGAAGGAAATATCGTGCGCGAAAATATCTTGGCAATCATGGGGATGCGCGTGCGGGGAACATCCCCCATGTAATGGAGTGTGAGGTGATAATTTTCTCTTGGAACAGGCTTCCACCCCCCACGTACCATCACATCCCTAAAGGGAGTGGCATACGCCGCCTCGATATCCTTCCGTATTCCGGAAGGGAATTTCAGGGCAAAGAAAAGGGGGGGCATCCTATTTTGTTGAACGTCCCGGTTTATACAATTTTCTGGCAAGAAACCAAACCTCTTCCTCATTTGTCCTTCCGATCTGGCCCCCGGCCGATTCCTTCTTATTGGTGAAGGGATTTTCCATTCCTATGATTCCCCCCTCCCCAATCGTTCCATCCACCGTCCAGCCGGGGAACCATATTCACGTGTTTTGGAAAGGGGAATGGGTGCAGGGCATCGTGCTTCCCTCCCCGGAGGGGGAAACGGATTTTCTTCATCTCAAACTGACGAATGGGTATAACACCGGTCTCGCGTGGAAGGAAATAACGGATATGAAAATCCTCCCCACCCCCGCTCCAGTAATTAAAGAAAAGATTCCCATCCCCCCAGTACCCATTGACAAACCCATCCTTTCCCTCATCGCCGCGGGAGGCACGATTGGGAGCAAAGTGGATTACAAAACCCAGGGAGTGAGTGCGCTCATGACTCCGGAAGAATTAGTGGCGCTCATCCCTGAAATTGGGTCGTTCGCCACGTTCGGGACAATTATCTCCCCTTTTTCCAAATTGAGCGAGAACATCAATCCTTCGGATTGGATAAAACTGGCGCAGATGTGCCATGCTGAACTCATCAAGCCAGAGGTGAGGGGGGTGTTAGTTACGCATGGCACGGATACCCTGCATTACACGGCCGCGGCCCTCTCATTCATGCTGCGTGATTTAACCAAACCCGTTGTTCTGGTGGGGTCTCAAAGGTCTTCCGACCGTGGGAGCAGTGATGCCCCCTCCAATCTCATTTGCGCCTCACGCGTGGCCTTGGGGGAAGCGGCAGAGGTGGGAATCTGCATGCATGCCACGACCTCCGATGATTATTGTTTTTTCACCCGAGGGACGCGCGTAAGGAAAATGCACAGTTCCAGGCGCGATGCCTTCCGCCCAATCAATGATGTGCCCCTGGCCAAGGTTTTCATGGATGGAAAAGTTGAATGGATCGGGAATTTTCAACGAAGGGATAATACCAAGACCCCTATCCTGGATGCGGTGTTTGATACGAACGTGGTGCTCATCAAGTTCGTCCCGGGAATAAGTCCCGATACCATGGATTACCACCTCTCCCGAGGGGTTAAAGGGTTTCTCATCGAAGGCACGGGATTGGGACATGTTTCAGAAGAGTGGATTCCGGCCATCCAGCGGGCAACCGACGCCGGGGTACCTGTTTTCGTGACCACGCAAACATTGTATGGGCGCGTCAACCTCAACGTGTATTCGAATGGGCGTATGATGCAGAAGGCCGGCGCCGTGGGGTTGGAGGATATGCTCCCCGAGGTGGCCTATGTGAAGTTAGGATGGGTCCTCGGCCATACTCATGAAATGGAGAAGGTGCGCGAGATGATGCACACGGATTACGCGGGGGAAACCTCTTCCTTCAGCCGCGTGGATACCTTTCTCCTCTGACCTTTCCCTTGCTCTTTTTATAGGCCGGATTTTTGGTGGGGTGCATGGTCGATTTAGGTTCGGGGATATGGGCAGTAATAGACGCTTTCTTTGCCCTCTCCTGGGAAGATGTCTCCTTGTGGGTGTCGTACTCCTTGGCGCTGGTGGCTTATGGGGTGCTCGTCTGGCATTTTTACAGGTTTGTCGCCAAGCGTGATCTTTTTCCCAAGGACTTGACCTATTATGCCCCCGGCTGGGTGGGGGCTTTCGAGCATGTGGTCTTCGGTCTCCTGCGTTTCATGAAATATGGAATTCTCTTTCCAGTGATGACCTTCTTCTGGTTCGCCGGATTCACCTTCCTCCTTTTCTTGGTGGCCAAATTCAATACCCTGGAGGAAATTACCCTCATTGCCATCGCGCTCATTTCAGCCATCCGCATTTTGGCTTACTATAATGAAGAGCAGGCGCGGGATTTTTCCAAGCTCATCCCATTGTTGATGGTGGCCTTCTTCCTCACCGAACCCGATTTCTTCTCATTCGATAAGCTCGGCCACCGACTCGAGGATATCCCTCTGCTTTTCGAGACCCTCCTCCAATTCGTCATCTATTTGTCCGCCCTCGAATTAGCCCTACGTATTCTTCTCGATATCAAATGGTTGTTCTTTGGAAAAAATCCAGATGAGCTGGCCCAAGACGCCACTGGAAACACCTCGAATCGTACCCAACTGAAGAAATAACTTTACTATTTTAGAAAAAAGATCAATTTTTTCAAAAAAAAGGTTCGTTTTCTCAAAAGAAGGAATGGGGAGAATCTTTTTATCTTCCATAAAAGGGATTTGGGAATTATGATTATTTCCATTGAAAACCCGAAGACCCTGGCCCTCGTTCTCCTCCTGGTGGGGGGAGTCATTGCATTCATCCTCTTATCCAACCCCCTCAACCTGCCTTATTCCCTCCCGGTTTCATTGGATTCCCCCTACCCCAAAGCCCCTGAACTGCAGGGGATTGCGGGCACGATCAATGCTCCGGATGGATTTTCCCTGGCCGATGTGGAAGGGAAGGTTATTCTCGTTGATTTTTGGACCTACTCCTGCATCAATTGTATTCGCACGCAACCCTATCTGAATGCCTGGCATGAAAAATATGCCGATAGGGGGTTGGCCATCGTGGGAGTGCATACCCCCGAATTTGCATTCGAGGAAAAGTATGCCAATGTGCTGGCCGCGGTGGAGAAAGCCGGCATCATGTACCCGGTGGTGCTGGATAATGATTATTCTACGTGGCGCGCGTATGGCAATCACTATTGGCCCCGCAAGTATCTGATCGACGCTCAAGGATTCATCCGCTACGACCACATTGGAGAAGGGGGATATGCGGAGACGGAAGCCATGATCCAGAGTTTGTTGGCCGAACGCGATGCCCAGCCCTTTTTAGAGGAAAGCCTATCATCCGAAATAGGAGTCAATAATCCCGATTTCGCCCGCATCAGGACGCCCGAGCTCTACCTCGGGTATGCCTTCGCACGCACCCCTTTGGGGAATCCTGAAGGTTTTTCGCCCGAGCAGATTATTTCCTATTCCTTCCCTGATCCCTTGGTTTTCACTCCCAACATCGTGTATTTGGAAGGGGAATGGAAAAATGAATTGGATCATGTAACCCTTGTTTCTTCCACTGGAAAAATAGGCTTGCGGTTCACTGCCAAGCACGTGAACATCGTCGCGGGCGCAGGGGAGAATGAGAGTGTGCTCACGGTTGTTTTGTCGGCTCCCCCTGTCCAAAATGGTGGCGATACAAGTATTACGGAAAGGATACTCGTGAAAGAGGAGAAACTCTATCCCCTCATTTCCCTCTCGGATTATGGGGAGCAGGAAGTGATTATTGAAGTGGCGGGAGTTGGATTTCAACTCTACACCTTTACCTTTGGGTAAATACCCTTACTTTTGGGTATAGGGTTTTAGGGTCGGCTATATGAATGAAGTCATGATGACCATCCATCGGGCCCAAGACCATTATTCAGATCAGAATTCCTGGTTGACTACCCGCTGGCATTTCTCCTTTGGGCATTATGTCGATGAGGCCAACATGAATTGGGGCCCCCTGCGCGTGTTCAATGATGACGAGATCGCCCCCCACTCGGGATTCCCCTTGCACGCCCACGCCGACATGGAGATCGTGACTTACATTCTGGAAGGAGAACTATCCCATGAGGATGACCTGGGAAACATAGGCACGTTAACCTACCCCGAGGTCCAGCGCATGAGCGCGGGCACCGGGATCCGGCATGCCGAATTTAACCCTACGAATGCCCCTCTCAAACTGTTCCAGATGTGGGTGCTTCCCTCCCAATTGGGATTACCCCCCTCCTGGGAGCAAAAAGGGTTTCCGGATGAAGGGATGAAAAAGAACCAATGGGCCTTAATCTGTTCCCCGGACGGAAGAAAGGGCTCCCTGACCATCCACCAGGACGCCTATTTGTATGCCACCCGGCTGGGAAAAGGGAATACCTTATCCTATTCATTCAGGTCCCCCTCCCGCTTGGCCTATATTGTCATAGCGGAAGGAAAAATAGACGTGGAAAAACAAACTCTTTTTCCGCGCGACGCGGCCCGTGTCAAAGGGGTGAATGAACTTGTTTTCACCGCGACCACGGACGCCCATTTTTTGTTATGGGATCTCCCTGGAAATTGAAAAAAAAGAAGTTTATCTGGTCAGGAAGTGGGGGTCCAACGGATTTAGGGTACGGCTCTGAGAATACGTTAAATCGAAAGGTGAATTTTCCCTAGCCCTACCAGAATCCCCAGCAATAGGGGTTGGTGGATGAAATAGATGACCAGGGAGTTTCTCCCGATCCAACCCAAGAGTCGCGTAATTGGAGTTCCGTGCGATTGCCCCAACCAAGGATATACAGGATGTCCTCTGGGAAACAAGCGGTGCGACGCATACATTCCCAGAAGGAAGACCCCGAACCAAGGGAATAGGGGGAAATAGTCAAATGTGAGGAAAGGAAAGGGGATGATTCCGATGAGGGGGGGCAATATCCCATACAATGGGTTCGTGGAGAGGAGAATCCCACCCCCCAGGAAGAAGAGTCCGGCCACCAGGCTCCCCGTTTTTTGTGTCAGGAATGGAATCCCCAAAATCAAGGCGCTTCCGATGAGGTGGAGCACGCCGAACCATACCGTATATGTGGGAAACACCAACCAAGTGACTAGCGTGATGACCATCCCCAAACCCAATATGGCTAATCCCCGTTTGAATAAAGAAGAAAATCCCATTCCTCGGCGATGGGCATACAGCACCATGGACCCCCCCGCCAAACCGACGAACATCGCGGCCGCTCCACGGGCCAGAATAAACCAAAAGGGTTCATTCAGATCCACGATGGGTTCCACCAAAAAATTCCAGTCGAAGAGGAAATGATACCCCACCATAAGGAGGATACCCACTCCCCGCAGGGCATCCAGGAGGATAAATCGCGGGCGTTTCCCTTCCATGACTGGAGAAATAATTTCCTCTTCCTAAAAGGACAATGGTCGGGAGTGGAGGAAAAATAGGGATTTAATATCCGGGGATCAAAGAACCCCTCCTCGTCAAAGCGCGAATAGTTTTTTTTATCATGGTAGAATTCTTTCCCGTATAAGTCGCCAGGGGGAGTATCGCGGAGTATTGGATGGCTTCCCAAAAAAAAGCCCAAAAGGGGTTGAAAAAGCTTTACGTTCAGGCATATAATGAATGCTTATTTACTTCTTCGTGCACATTTCTCCTATTAAAAAAACAAAAACGAGGTGATCGGTATGGCAGTTAATGAGCACGGGCGGAATGTTCTTGACAAGGACCTCGAGAACGACCTGAAAGCGCACATCCATATGGCGAAAGAATATGCGCGTGAGCAGGATATGCGTTTCAAGTCGGCGGTGGGGGCCCACCCCTATGCATTCGTAGCGGGGGCATTTGTCGGGGGCATGCTGGTGGGCGCATTAATGTCCAAGAAGGGGTAAGGGATGCGGATAACCCCCATCATTTCCCAATTCCTGAAAGGACTTAAAAGTGCCTTCATCGCGGCAGCGGGACTGCGGACCTCCTTTTCAGAGGCCATCGCGGATGGAATTTCCACCGGGTGGGACCGCGTGTCCCCTCGCCTCATGAAGCAAGTGATTATCGGGGCAGTCCTCGTCACCGGGGTCGTATGGCTGGGCTTCGGTCTCGGAAAGCTGGTTGAATCCCTCCTATGGAACACCCCTGGTTTGGGACATATCCTGGTTGGATTGGTATTCCTCCTGGGGGGAGGGTGGTATTTGGCCACCCAGCCGACCGGGGTAAAGTAAGCGAGATGGTAAGAGAGAAAAATTCCGACGGTGACCCCTTGATCCCATTATGGTTTATTGGGAGTTTTTTCATCATTTTATTGGCTTTTTCGACTGGGGCTTGGGCACAATCAGAAGAGAACATGGTGTCCATTCCCCCCACGCAGGGGTGTGGTGTTGTTTATGGCGATACGCCTTTAACAATCACGAGTGGATGGCATATTCCCATGTTCGGGGGAAAAATGGGGGGAATTATTTCATTCGATTCCGATAGAAACAAAGGGATTTTACTCCTCAAGTCGCCCGCCCCCTCATTAGGTCACGATGGTCGGGCATTCTGTCCCCAGCTAATGGATCAATACGTAGAACACCTGCGCGTGGAAGCCCATATCCAGATGGATGAATCAGAATGGGGGTCGCGCCTATTTTTCGATTTCAAGGATGGATTCAATTTTTCGGCCGTATACCTGAGTTCACTATTTCAGAAGGTGGGTATTGAATACTGGGAGAATAATACCCACCACTATTTCGAATCCCCTTACTCTATACAGGAAGGGATACTCTATCCTGTGACCTATGAAGTGGATGGGAATATAGTTACACTCATAATGGATTACAATACGGTGATGCGTTTCCAAATCCCCTCCCGACGGGTGGGAAGCCTTGGCATCGAAACCTATCGGGGAAAAACCCACATACGAGATTTCAAGGTTTGGATAAACCAACCCCCTTTCATGCATTTGGGGTGCCGCGTGGTGCCTGGGGTTTTCTTTTCCAGGATGGGGGAAAAATAGGTTTCGTCGAAGAGGAAAAGAATGGGGCGTGCGTCGAGGCACGCGAGCCATTCGAAAAAATATTATTTCCAAGTTCTTATATTTGCACAATTGTCTTGAAACCGCCGAAGGCAAACCGTCTCATGTCCATGACATCGTTCATTTTTTCCATGTCTTTTTTGGTCATTTGTTTCTTCATTTCCTTCATGACGACTTTGTTCACGTCATCTCGGTGTTTCCGGGACTTGTACACGATGAACGAGAAAACCACCGTTTCGTTATTCTTCAGACGGGCCAATTTCTTGAAACCTTGCCCCATTCCTTTCCTGACACGCAGGTCTTCACCCACACACTCATAATAATCCAGTGCCCCATGCTTTTTCCACATTTTCTTTCCCATCGTGGCCATCTTCTTATAGGCCGATATTTTGTCTTTCCGAATAGGGATCACAAATCCATCCACGTATGTCATGAACCAATACCTCCTTCCGATGAAATAAACTTTTAGCCAATCCGCCCTTTTTATTTCAACCCTCCTTTAGGGTCCATCCCTATCCTCGAAGCTTCTTTCGTACGTCCACGCGTGATCTTAGGCCGAGCGTGATTCGTTTTCTCCAACTCCCCCTCAAATTAATCAAGTAAAACCAGGTAATATCCCAAAAAATATAAGACCAAAGAATAGTATTGCATTTTTGATAATCTCTAATAAAATGGTTCCAATTACAATAATTAATATGATCAGGTTATTCCATATCCCCTTTTTCATCCATCGATTGGTCTTGATTTTGGCCACTATAAAACCGCCCGCAATCGAGAAAAGTGTTAGAATGATAAAAATAACGGGCCAAAACCATTCGACCTTTTTATCGGTACCAAAAATTAGACCAATACGATATCCAATAAAAATCATCCATAATAATAGAATGATCAGAAATAGCGGAATAATATTCTCACCAATAGGGGGATGATAATCAGAATCAGACTGCTCCCAAGAAGGATTCGTCCAATTCTCCCAAAAAAAGAATCCATACAATAAAAGAAAGAGAATAGAGAGAATAATTAATGCAAAGATCGCGCTTCTTAGTGGGGGTTGACCAAGCCAATTTTCGCCGATAAGAAAACGTTTCAGACCAGTCACTCTTTCACCTTTATCGAGAAGTTGTTAGTAGAATAAAAACTATACTCCCATCTGTAAGGCAAATGATCCCAGGGTCGAGTCTGTGGAATAGAATTAATCCCGCCTCCCGAACTTGCTACCGCAGTACTTCCATTTTTTACCCGATAGCCCCCGGTAGGCTAAAAATGTTTACTGGCAATTCTATCCAAAAATACGGCACCACGAAAGCAAATAATTGCAAGTATAAAATATACACTACTCTATACCCTTTGTCAGATCCAGAAGCAACAAACAGAAAAACAAGCGCAAGCAAAAAAAGTACTATTTTGACTATTCTATTTTCAAGAAATCCTAAAAATCCAATGAGAATAGTAAAGATATTAGATTTAAATATTTATATTGGGTAAAGTGCTTTATCGAAGCCAGTACGGCCCATTCAAAGCGTATGTTTGGATGTGGCATCGTTTCAAATTTATTGCCACCTTTTTAATTTTTAATTTTTTTCGATTGCAAAGTATTCTTTTTTCTTCAGTTTTTCAGGTTCAATTCGAACTTTGAAAAATTTTATCATTTTTCTTATTGTCAATTCTTTGGTTGGCAGCGCGTGGGCTACTTTGAATATTTCAACTATTCTGTCTTCGTCGTTGGATAAATCGATTTGTATCTTGACCATGATTTACCTTGGTATCCGCTCAATACTTTATTAAAATTAAAAATGCATTTTCTCATTATTTTTGCAAATTCAAATATAGGTATCCGCTCGCCACAAAAAAGAAACCTATAACTATAAATCCAATCCCGGGGGTCGCGATCAGTGGTTCGAGCCAGGTGGCTAATCCAAACCCCACCAAAAGAATTCCCGTTAGAAGGACGGCACCCACTATCATGTTTTTCAAGAGTAGAGGCATCGACCGTGCGATTCCGACTTCTATGCCATCCGAAATAGAGGAAGAAATAGCTCCCTTTACCGTTTCCGCACGAAGGAGGATGATACTCCCCAGTCCTTTGATGATGGCTCCAATGCTACTCGACAAGCTCACCGTTTATCCCTTCTTCGAGATGAGCGCCCCGATTAACAAGCCGCCAAGAAATGCTCCAATGACAAATTCAAAGGGACGTTCGCTCACAGCATGTTCAACCATGGATTGCTTCTTCTTCACGTATGTGTGCGCGCCATGAACATTTGCATTAATCTGCTTGCGCGCATCATCTAAATTTGAATTAATTTGCTCCTCGAAATGTTTATCGAGAATACGTCCTTCCACCATTTTTGTAGTCATGTTTTTTACCTCGTTTTTTAAATTATTTAGATATTATTTTCCGCTGATGATGCAGCGGAAGAGGGCGATGATCTTTGATCAGTCGATCACCCGGTGCTGGGCACACTAGTGAAATTCAGTTAACCCAACCCTCTTCTTCTTCGACTATAGGAGGAGGTCATTCCCTCCGTGCTCATCTTCTATTCGATTCGACCGCCAACTTTGACAGCAGTTGCATCAAACAGGATGTTGAGCAGAACGCTCTCTCCCACGCCTTTCACAGCAGATTTGGCAAATACCACATCATTCGATAAGATTCCCGTTTCCACCACTAAAGCGGAAATGTTGTTCGAGTTTCCTTCTGTGCGAACTTCTTTGACCTTTCCAATTTCTTTTCCGCTGGAGTCGAAAACTTTTAACCCTTTATAATCCGAAACCGGACTCATGTTGAGTACGACTCCTTCCATTGAGAGCGATGCAATGTACTTTCGCCCTATAAAGGTGTCTTCACCGAAGAATCCTCGATCCATTTCAACTCCATCTAAGTTCAATGTCTGCGAGTCCAAACGGATTTCCATGACTTTCCCAACATCCTTTCCGTTGGAATCAAGAACTTTTTTGCCTTTCAAATCTTGCACACGCATCCCTGAGTCAAATTCTTTGTTTATCTGTCGAATTTCATGCATAGATTATCACCTCATGATAACACAGTTTAGTTGATCCAAACACCCAGCAAAACACGCGGGGGGCGCGCAAAAAATGCGACGTGCAATAATAGTCGGAAAAGTTTTTGATTGAAATACTTTTCCGTTGGTGTGTCATTTGTCGTTGTTGTATGGGTATTATGTGCCGACCTTTCTATAAAGAGGTCGTTGGAATCAACAAAGCAGGCATAATTGGAAAAAATATGTATTATAATAAGGCAATACAATACACCCCACTAGGTCCTATTTTGTTAACGATGGAGAAAAAGGACGATATTATCCATTGGGCCGCATCGCCCCTTTCACGATTCCAATGGCACTCGCGAGGATAATGGGGCCAAAAATAAATCCGAACACGCCAAAAAGTGAAATTCCACCAATAACGCCCACGATCATCACATAGGGATGGATTCGCGTCCGGTCGCCGATCCATTTGGCATAGAGGATTGTTTCCACTCCAAACGTGAGAATAACTCCAATAATCGCCACTCCCACCGCAATCTCATATTGCTGATTCACTGCATAGAAGATGGCCAGCGGCGCCCAAACCATAATAGGTCCAATGCTAGGAAGGAAAGCAAGAACAAAGATGAGTGCGGCCATGATGAGGCTCAGTTCCACTCCTAAAAAAGTAAAACCAACAAACGAGATAACAAACTCTAAAATCGCCATCACGAGCGTTCCGTATAGGATAGCTTGCGTATTGAGGTTGAGTTCGTAAATAATATGCTCCTTGTGTGAGGACGGGATGTATTTTCTCAATTCCGCGGAAAGTTTATCCCATTTACATAATGCATAATACATTCCAATAAGGGTAATGAACAGCCCTATTATCAAATTAGGAAGAGAAGCAAGAATGGAGGCAGTCATGTCTGAAACAATTTGATTAAACTGCGTTTGCATCGTGACGGCATTGAGATTAAAACCTCGAAACATGGGATTGATGGCAATAAGAGTGATGTAATGCGAAATGTTTCGATTGCTAATCGCATCCCCCGCTTCATTAATCGCGCCAACAACTACTAATGTAATGGGTACGACAACCAAAACAATGGCAACCAACACGCACGTCACCGCAGCCAAATTTGAACCGAGTTTGTCAACGAGTTTAAGATAGAGGGGGCGCGCCATGTATGCCAGCACATACGCTGAGAGTATGGCAATAACGAATGGCAACATTATTAATGATGCAAGAACAATAATGCCGAGTACGATCGCCCAAAACAAATATCCTTTGAGCTGGAGCTTATCACCGGATATCATATACCTTAATTCACTCAACCAATTGAAAAATAGATGTATTGAGATGGTATGCGATATATTAACGCGTGAATACACATATTTGGGCCTTATTTCACCATACGACCTATTTATAGGGTGGTGGTAGTTAGTTTGTACATTAGATACGCCATTTGACATGGCGTAATTAGAAAAAAAGGAGTTCAAAAACAAATGGCAAAAAAAACACGCGGAACACGAATGGCAAAAGCCGTTCGAAATGCGGCTAATACGAAAGGCGGTAAAGGACCCGTCATTAAACGAAAAGTCGGATTACGAATCATGAGATCCTAAGCTATTTTCGAAAGAGGAAGTGGGCAACTCATTTACCTGCTACTCTAATATGACTTTCTCCCCACTCTAAAGGATGGGTATCCGACAAATAGAAAACGTCACTTGCTCGCGTGTTCGCTCGCCAAACAATGGGCGACGAATGTCGCAGGCCAGTTTCGGAACCTTTTTCATAAAAGGTTCATCAAAAGCATTTTGATCGAACTTTTTTCAAAAGTTCGGCTGGCCGCTGCGATTTTGATCAACCTTTTCTTAAAAGGTTGAGGGCGAGGTATCTATCTTTTTCCCCGGGCTTCATCGTAAACGGTGTTTACGATGCCCGCAAAACAGGGTTTTGCTTGGTTTTCTAAAAAGCCCGAATGATAATTGCCTTCTCCCGTTTGACCGATCGTTTTCATTCGTTGTCTGCATAGTCCCTAGCGACCCTCCCGTATTAACTCGTGTTCACGATCAGTGTTCCGCCGGAGGTAGCAGTAGCCGGACCTACTTTAATGGCCACGCGTTGCACGTCGCTTCCCGTCATGGTAGGCCCTCCGTTAAATTGGGTGGTCCCGGGTGTGGTGTCGGTGTATGTAAGTTGAGGGGGGCCGTAGCGTTGCTGCAATACGTATCCCAATCCCGCGCCCGAAGTTACTTGGACAAACGATTCATACAGGGAGGTGGCATCGGCCAAACTGAATACATACACTATGCTTTCGCCAGTAGTAAGATTCCAATTATAGGTCAGTCCGGCGGAAATCGTGGTCGCTCCGCCTGAAATCATATCTAAATATGCTTGTTTTTCATGATAATTTGCGGGAGGAGTATAGGTGCAGCTCTGAGATTCGTTTTCGGTAGTGGAAGGTCTGTTCACCGTGGTTCCACAGGCATTGGCATCCGTACATGGTCTCGTTCTCATTCGGGTTTGCGTGGAATCGGGCTGGCATTCACTCCAATCGCTCCATCCCCCCCATTCGTCACAGGACCAGCTCTCGGTGCAATTGGACGGCGGGGTATACGTGCAGGATTGAGACTGTGTCTCGGTTTCGATAGGTCTCGTTGTTTCAGTCCCACAGGCATTGTCATCGGTGCAAAGCCGTTCTTGCGTGCGTGTTTGAGTGGAGGAAGAAGTGCACACGCTCCAATCGCTCCAATCCCCATACTCACCACACGACCATGATTCTTGGCAGGGGGCACAACTTTGCCTGGTCTCCGGTTTTGGACAATTCGCCGGAGTCGATTTACATAGGCGTGTCTGCAAATTGTTCGTGCATGCTCCCCATAATCCGCAATCCGGGAGGGGGCAAGCACTCTGGTTCGCTTCTGCCACTTCTTGGTTGGATTCCGGCGGGCCGAGCAAGTTGAACGTTTTTTCAGCGGCTAGGTAGGGAAGGGCCGCGTTGGCTCCCGCGATGAGACTTGAAACAAGGTCCGATGTCGGCGTGATTCCCGTCGTCGAAGAGATGTTGACTCCGGGCGTCACCACAATGACTTGACCATTTTTGGAAGCCCCCAGCACCCCTCCTATTTTGGAGAAAGGGAGTGTTGACTTGTCCAACATGCTCTTCACGCCATCTGTGACAAATCCCACGACATGACCTCCAGTGTCTTTAATCGTGGTGAGTGCAGATTTTACTTTGTCGAAAAATCCTTTCTCTTCCACTGTTGAACGCACGGGATCACAGGGTCCGGGGTTCTGTTGTTTCCACGTGTCCCAATTGAACGTGTCCAGATTGAAAGGTTCGCTCGTGGCAAGACTCAATTCTGCTTCCGTCAACGTGGGCGAGTCCAGCGTGTTTGAACAGGAACAGTCGCAATGAACCAGTTTTCGGTCGTAATCGTAATAGTAGCACGGTTGCTCCAATGCACACCCTGCTCCTCGCGCCGCGCATAATTCCGCGGTCTGCTTCTGGCAGCCCAGCGTCATTTTGGTAAAGGGATTCGCGGAAACATTTTCTTCAGTGGCAATGCAGGCGGAAACGCTGTACAAGTCCACATCGTCCTCGCAGTCCCAAGCCGCACAGGTAAAGGAGCAGGTGTACTGGTCGGAACCCGTTACACTCCCTTTTTCGTTTTCGGAGCACATGAAACTTAGAACGGCAGAGGAGATGTAAGTCTCATCATCCGCGTTCTCATTGTACGCACAATTATTGGTTCCTATGATGACATCCTGATTGCTGTAGCCGCTGCGTGCGGGAAGGACCTGTGTCGATCCCCTCATCCGGGAAACAAACCAATTGTCATACCCTTTGGTTTTCGCGTCCACCGCACAACGCTTGATCACCGCGCGCATGTGTTGGTCGCACAAGTCTCGATACTCGGAGGGCCAATCGTCATACGAATGCGTATTGTAGGAAGAATAATCCCCATAATCCCTTCCCGGTATTCCACCGAATGTATCCGCATATACGGGAATAGAAAATGCCAGTATTCCCGCGAGAACAAATAATACAATCCATCGACTTTCCATAGGGGAGGGGTTGTTTTCACTCAATAAAAAGTTTTGCCTTCCGCAGGGGGGAAAACCATACCTATTTATTCTCGGGGCCATTTCCCTTCTAGATGAAAACAGAGCGTCTAGGAATAATCGCAATGGGACTGCTCCTCTTTTTGGCAGGATGCACGTCTTCAAATATACAGTCTCCGACGCAGGAACAGCAAAGCAGTTTGCCAGCGGGAGATACCACGTCAACACCCCCTCCCACGACCCCGACTACGGGCCGCTCCATGGAAGAAACATCGACATTAACCACGGGCGAATTCGATGGGCTTATCCCCAACGCGGAAACCTCGCTGATTTTCCAAGCCTTGAACAACGCAGGAATAGCTGATGCAGCCGTAGAGTATCAAACCGAAACCGTGCTCGTGGCATTCGATTTGCCTTCCAGTATGACCAATGAGGGGGCTGCTTATTTTGCATTGGGGGTTGCTTCCAAATTCGCGCAACCCACTCAAATACTCTGGGTCCAAGTATTTGAGGGAAGTACATCCAAAACGTATTTCGTGAAAGCCGACACCGTTCAGAAATACACCACGGGAAAGTTGAATGAAAACCAACTAAAACTTGCGGTAACCGTGCAATAAAATCCTATCCAAAGAAACCGCCAAAAGTGCTTATTCTGTCCGTCCGGCGGGACGGTCTGAAGTGTGAGTGTTTGAGGTATTAGTCCCGCCTCCCCGGCTTTCTTTATCAGGAAAGTTCATACAGTTCCTTTATTTTGGATTTAACTTCGTCCAACTTGGCTGTATGAACTTCATCGACCTGGCGCAGAATCTTGTCCTTGACCAGTACTACCGGAAAATCCGCTCGAATAAAACTCTCTTTAGCCAGCATTTTTTTCTCCGTGCTTGCATTGGTCAGAATGCAATCAAAATCATTTTTCCGAGGCTTAGAAGTTATTTTCAGCATCACGATATCAGGAGACTTAGAATTATATTTTGCAGAGCTAACCACCAACCCTAATCGACGCTTGCTACCTTCTTGGTCCGAGTAGCGAACATCCGCCACAATGATTTGGCCCGGTTTAATGTTTGAGGAGTTCATCGGCGTCATCCCAGTCTTCTAACGCATGCTTTAGTGCATATGAACGAACGGCATCACTCGAATTCTTTTCACTTTTTTCCAGCTTCTCAAGCTTGCTTTCAAAGGCTCTTCGCGCGACTTCCGTCCACTTTACATCCGAGTGCTGACGCATCTTTTCATGCATCTCATCCGGCACATTCATCGTCATATTCGGCATCAAATCACCTTATATAAGTAAAATAAGTAAAGGAATATTTAAGCCTATCGGGGGCAAAGCGCCAAAGCCGCACTGAAAAGTTAACACCATAAAATGCGATTTTTGCCTTTTTGGTAAAATTTGGTGTTAACCGCCTCAAATATTCTGTTCCGGGAATCTTCCTGCTTTATTCACCCCCTCGCTTCTTAGCTCGGTGCAGTTAGTGAACTTAGTGTAATTGCTAACCATAGCTTACCTCCTAAACTACTTGTAACTGAGAAGCTTTTGGTGAGTATCCAGTATGTGATTCACGGAATGTTGAAGTTCCTTTGCTGATGCTACAAATCGTTTCTGCTCAATAGTATTAGGCGAAAAATGTGCAATTCTAAGCAATTTTCCTTTTTTTGCGATGAATGGAAGGGAAATAGTGAGGTCTTTGACACCTAAGAATGGTTTGTACAGATGGCCTGAGACTTGCACAGTCTGTTCCTTTGCATTTGTCAATCGTTCAAAAAAATCTCGAAAGGCTAAACCAGCGGCTTTGTGAGGAATTCCATGCGCACGGATAAAAGCCAACAATTCGAAATCCGTTTTGTGCGCTAATTCATCATATTTCTTTTCATTCGTTGAGTTGATGATTGGAATCGCCTTTCCATGAGTTCCAATACAGAAAACTTTTTTTCCAAGCACCTTTTCGTATCTCTTGGCATCCAATTCCATTCCAAAACCGAGAATATCATTACGGTTTAGTTTCAAACGCAAATAATTGGTAATTTCATCTACGGGATTGGTGACAACAATAATGCGGGTCTTTGAAGAAATCTTCTTGAGATAACGAAGAAGGTCGGCCACTGCTCCAAGATTAAATTTCAATTCATCCTGCCGAACTTCATACGTCGAACTCCTACTTATCATACTTTCAGTACGTGCACTATCGCTAATCCCAGAAAGTGAAAGGATAATGTAATCAACTTTTTGGAGAGCTGAAAGATTCTCTAAAACGCGCACCTTCGCGCTATCCAAATCAGCTGCTAATCCTTTTGCACTTTTGGATGTACGACTGTAGAACAAAAGCTCCTTCGTCTCTTTGAGCTCAACTAAATTTTCAGCAATAGCTCGGCCTGTTCGTCCACAGCCGATTAGTAGGATATGCATATCAGAAAGATTCCAATTCGACCCGACTTATAAGCAATAGTGTCCGGTCGTCGGGACAAGCCTGAAGCGTCAGAGAAGAAAGTATAGTCCCGCCTCCCGGACTCGCAATCGGATCTTCGGTTTTCATTCATTTATATTATTCTTCTAACAGCCATTTCCACACAGGCTTAACGTTTATTCTTTTACCGTCTTTCTGAATATTTTCTTCCTGATCAAACGTAAGGATGAGGCCTTTGCTTGCTTTTATTTCGCCCATTGCCTCCAAAAGACCATTAATTTCCCGATCTTTAGTCGTTGGGGTAAGAGCATAGGTTACTTGTACTGCTTCCAATTCGTTTGACCGCTTGAGAATGAAATCACATTCCTTCTTTCCCTTAAAATAAAATGTCTCCATATCTCGTCGCTTCAATTCCTGCATAACAATGGCTTCGAGTCGTTTTCCATTATCTGGATTGAATGCAGGCGAGAGAAACGTTTGAAAAGAGTTATCCGATAAGTAAACCTTTTTGGGATTAAGCGAACGCACTTTAGCAGAATATGAGAATTTGGATGAAGAGAAGATAAAAAAGGCGTCTTCTAGGTGATTTAGATAAAGGGAAATTGTTTTTTTGCTAACTTCCGTTCCTCTCCCCTTAAGCATTTTTTCGAAAGAGGTTATGGAAAAAAGAGACGAATTATTGTCAAGTATGTGATTCATAAGCACCTGCATAATATCTACACTCTTGACATTGTAACGTTCAACAATGTCCTTGTAAAAAGTGGTTTCATAATAGGTTTTTACCAGATCTTTTTTTTCATTCAATTCTTTTTGGGCCAAAAGAGGAAAACCGCCATAAGACATATATTCGTCAAACAATCTAAGGAGTAATCCTTTTTTTTCGCTAAATGGAATTGTTTTATCATAGCTAAATCCTTTTAACTGTAAAAATTCTTTGAACGAAAAAGGAAGCAGGAGAACACTCGTATATCGACCACGAAGTTCGGTAGCCACTTCCTTACTGAGAAGCTTAGAGGATGATCCGCTTAGTATAATGAAATATTTACCTGTATTATGAAGCCTTCGAATAAATTTGCTCCAAATAGGCGCTTCCTGAATCTCATCAAAAAAGAGATAATGTGGTTCCACCCCAGTCACCTCTCGGTGAGCCACAAATAATTCATCGAGGTGGCTGGAAGAAATTCCAGCCAAACGATTATCTTCAAAATCCAAGAAGAGAATCTCATTTCGATTAACTTTTTCGAGCAATTGCTTAATCGTCAAAAACATGATGGACGTTTTACCCACCCTCCGCGGACCGATAACTGCCTGGATGCTTTCCTTACTTGGTTTTAGATGTACACTTCTCTGGATCAATTCGGGCAAGGGTTTTTCCAGCCATTCCACGATCATTCGTTTGAAAATATCCCGATACATGCTAAATTATACCCAAGATCACCTTATATATGTTTCTTCATAGAAACAGTTTGACGGTTAATTGTTTCTTATAAGAAACAATTAAATATCACCCCCACCCCCCCAGCCAATCAAGGAGATGCATTCTTTCATACTTCCACGCTTTCTTGAATCAGCTTTTTCATCCTATCTTTAGGAGTATAAACCCAGATAATGCCTTTAGGAGTGTCTAAAACCATAAAGCGTTTCTCAAAATACTCAATAATCACGTCCAAGGTTGGGCGCATTATTTTGTTACCGGCTCGTTTCAATAGCTCATAGCGAGAAAGAGGCTCTTTGGCTTCTTTGAGTATTTCTTCGACTAAAAGAACGGTTTTGAGGGTGGGGTAGTGTAGGACCTGCATAAACGTCACCAACTACATTAATATAGACATATAACGCATATAAAGATATATTCTATTTGGCGTTCTTTCCGCTTGCTTTAGATAATCCCCAATACTTTATTTGACCAATGAAAAAACTGATGGTAAAAAGCACGTAAATGATAACAAAACTAAATTCAGTGAAAAAGAACCCAATATCAGCTAAATCACCGGTTGTAGATACTCTGAGTAAAAATCCTAACGAAAATAGAACCATCGGGAAAACAAAAATAGAAAGGAAATGAAGACCCGTCTTAAAACGAGAAAGAATAGAGTAAACAAAACCAATACTCAAAAGAAGCACAAACGGAATAAAAAAAATATAAATATTGGACATACGATACGTTGTTGCAATACCTATTTAATGGTTACACAATCTACCCGGGGGAAGACCAAAGGTTGAGTAAGTGATGGATTAGTCCCGGCTTCCCGGATTTACTTCTAAGAAACTTCCGACTTTTACCCGAGGTCTCGCTTAAAAGATCACACACCATAGCAAAACACCCTCCTGCGATAGTTAGTGAAGATTATCAATATAAGGAAGCAGATTGTCGGAGATATATGAAACAGATATTGCTAACAAATGACGACGGTTATCAGTCCGTTGGTTTCTACCCCTTGTTAAAGGAATTAGAAAAGAGTTTTTCTGTTACTTCGGTTGCACCGGAAAGCGAAAGGAGTTGGATAGGAAAATCGATTACAGCCAAAAAAGAATTAAAGGTCAAAAAAATAAACCTGAATGGAATCCCAATTTATGTTTGTAGTGGAACTCCTGCCGATTGCTCTCAATTGGGCATATATGAGTTTTCAAAAAAGCGACCGGATTTAGTGGTGTCCGGCATCAATATCGGTGCAAATGTTGGACATGGTAGAATACTGAGTTCGGGCACAATTGGTGCAGCAATGGAAGCGGCTATTGATGAAGTAAAGGCACTCGCCTCCTCACTTCAACTTCCCGATGATATACGCAAGTCAGCGGATTTCTTTCACCCCAAAAATTATTCCATGTTTGAGAATGCAGCAAAAATAACAGCTAAAATTGCAAAAATTGTGGTTCAATACCCATTTGAGAAAGGTGTGGACATTCTTTCTATCAACATACCATTTGAGGCCACCGTTGAGAATAAAATCCAGATTACGAGGCCACATCGAGAACCCTATCACCGACTTTTTGCGAAAAAAAACGAAGGATATAGTAAGAAATCAATCGGTGATTCGTCTGCTCGCGGCAAAATAGATTTCACATACAAAATCGGCACAGACAGTTATGCACTTTCTAAGAATAAAATTTCAATCACCCCTATTAGCTTGAACCTTTCACGCGAAGAATCGTTCAAAAAACTAAATCAGCTTCTCAAGAAGAACTGGTCGTCGGGACAAGAGCAGAGCTTGAGTAGGTGAATGGATTAGTCCCGCCTCCCGGACTCGAAATCGGGAAATCTCTGGTCTTTTGGAAGATAGGCTCGGCTGAAGCCTCGCGAAGAGTGTAGTTGGTGTACTTTGGGATGTTCTCTGAACTCATCTCAGCCTCCCTTCAATAAATGTTGTCGTGATGATCATAGTCCGCAAAAAGAACAAACTTTTTCGCTTTGTCATATTGAAAAGTTAAAACAAAGTGTTTGTCGATATGAACACGTTTGAAATCTTTCATCGTGTGGCGCAGGTTCTTGTAGTGTTCAATGGTATATTCATCCGAGTTCACAATTTGTTTAATTTTCTTGTTAATGATTAAAACTTTCTTGGGATCTCGCTTGGCTAAATTCCGTAGAATATCCTTCAGTTTGTCAGATAGGTCGTATTCCAGTGGCATAAGAAATCACAAGCCGCAGAGTTCATCTAGCTCTTTATCCGACATTCTGCGATTGGGGTGCTTACGATAATGCTCCTCCGTAATCTTCAAAATTTTTTTAGCATAGGCTTCGCTGGCTTCTTGTTCTACAAACTCATCTCCAAACATCTCGGCAAACTTATCCAAAGCCTCGCCTTTATCGCGCAAACCATACTTTTCCTTAACTACCCCCAAGACTCGGGAAGTATAGCCCTTCACTTTCGTATTAATGGCAACCGAATCACCCATTTAATATCACCTAATATAGAATTAGTTGAACTAATTAATAAGGCTTTGGACGCGAACCGCCAAAAAGAGCTCTATTCCGAAAATCTTCCGTTTCTATCCGAAACCTCAATTACGGGTTCGGTGTGGTTAGTGCACTTAGTGATATTCAATTGATTCATCTTTCCAATGTAGGAAATCCATACTTTTAATAATACTCCAAGGGATATAGGACTATGAATAGCGGTAGAAAACGTCCAGGACCAAGGAGCAATGGCAGAAGGGGATTGTTCCCAAAACCATTATCTTATTACCTCGGGAAGAAAAGAGGCAAGCAAGCTCGTAACCCAGCGGAAGACTTCATCGCTGGAAGATCCTCTCATCTAATTGCTCAGGATTTCGAAATGGCCCTTCTTAATAGACAAATTAATAGGCTAAATGCTAAACGTCGAGCCAAAATAATAACCCCTAAAGAAAGGGAAACTCTTTCATTTGCGCTTATTGAAAGAGCTACTCTCCAACTTCCAATCAGCAATTTACGGTGGGCTTTAGAAACAGCATTGGCATTCCATTCAGCAATTTGGAACCACCAAAATAATACACCTATTGGACAATACACTCCTTTATCATATAGCAAAGAGCATTGGACTGAACAATTAAATTTAATGATTCAATATTACCCACACTTCCGAAAATATGGTATAGGAAAAAAATATTTTGATTCATTCGTAAGACTGACACGCCAATTAATTGACACGCCAATTGATTGAATGAAAGCATTGAAGTAATTTTTTATTCCACCATAAGCATATCTGTCTTCGGGGCGATACCGAAGGTTGAGTATGTGAAATAGGATTAGTCCCGCATCCAGGATTCTATTCCGGGAATCTCTCGTTTTTTCTTGATTGCTCGCTTCTAAGCTCGCCAACCATTTATTTCATCCACTTGTAAATTTTTTTGCGCTCCCGATAGAGCTTGAGAATGCCTGTTGCAATAAAGTCGTTTTTTATTTTTCCAGATAGAACCATACGATAGGCTGTTAATAATGACTTTGGATGGACTGAAATGTCCTCATCTTCATCCTTCTCAAGGGGGTCGTATTCCAAATCGGTCGCCAGAAAGGCCGCCAGTTTCCATTCTAAAATTCCTAATCTGTCTTTTTCAATAAAAAGTTTCATTTTCTTTGCACGATAACCCGTTTCTTCGCGCAGTTCACGCTGAGCTGCTATATGAATATTTCTTTCCTTATCCACCCGTCCGCCCGGGACTCGCCAATCGTACTCGCTTGTTTTTTGGCGATACTCACGGGTAATCAAAACACGCTTTTGCTTATCGAAAGCAAAAACCACTACACTAGGGGGACGAACAGCGCGTTCAAAAATTGTTTTTTTACCACTTGGAAAAACCGCAGAAGCCTGTTCCACCCGGAAAAACTTGCCTTTGAATACGGACTTGTATTTTCCAACTTTTACTCGACCAACCATACCACTAACTCCTTCAAAATCTGGTTAATAAATCCGGTCGTCGGGACGAGTCGTAAGTGTCACAGAAGTAGAAATTAGTCCAGCCTCCCGGTAATGCACCAGGGGATCTTTCTTTGAATACAGGCTCGGTTGCTGCCTCGCTGACGTTGGTGCAGTAGTGATGATCGACCAACGTATCTCATCCAATCCAATATTTACTATTGGAAACGATAAATTATTCCTCTATTGCCAAGTTGAGCCTTCTGGAAATTAGGGTCCTCGCACACAACAAAATCGGTCTTTTTGTCTGCAAAATTCGTCTTTCGATAAAGCTCTGCTGGAACTAATCGATTAATATCCCAAACGAGTATTACTCTATCAGCTTTACCCTTGTAACGTTGACCCCTACCCAATGAAAGGATTTTATTAAATCCATTTTTCGGCAGCGGAACTCGTGAGAAAAATCGTTCTCTTTTCCAACCACTTACACTGCTGACCCCACTCTTTGTCAACCTATTTTTGTTCTGTCCAAGTGCACGCCGAAGTTTAGCCAGACGACCTTCAGCAGCGGATTTTTGTCCCGCTGTCATTTTAGCACTAGGACGACTCATTCGCAATTGAAAGACTCTCAAATCGTTTTGACGTCTCCTTATATTACGCGAAGCTGATGATATTCTCGACGTAGGCATGCAAGTAAAGAAAATTTAGTAGTTTAAAAAGATTTCCTGAATTCTAACGAAAAATGTAGTCCACCAGGCGGTCCGGCCTGAAGTGTGAGTGTTTGAGATATTAGTCCCGCCTCCCGGACTTGCAATCGGAGAATCTCTGATTTTCTGGAATAAAGGTTCGATAGGAAGACCTATTTGAAATCCTCTTCCGTCAACCCAGTTGCCTCAATAATCGATTTCAACGTCTTCGGGACAATGACTTTATGATTTGGTACCGTAACGGGCGGTCGCTCTGGGTGCTGAAGATGAATATGGCTGCCTTTTTGGTTTTTGATAGAGTAGCCTTTCTTCAAGAGAATACGCAAAACTTCTTTGCCAGAAACAACAGGAAGTTTCATACGGTAACAGAAACTTTCGTGACTTCCTTGTCACTATGGAGAGGGACACCCGATTCCGCCAATGACTCCAAATGCAACGCTATGGCCTCTTTGATATTTTCCAGCGCTCCCTCACGAGTTTCTCCTTGACTAATACATCCGGGCAACGCTGGAACGGTCACGGTATACCAGCCCGATTCACTGTCTTTTTCCAAATAAACTTTCCAATCCATATCAATACCCCCCTATTAGTCAATAAAAATCAATGCCTAACAAACCGCCAAATACGCCTTTATGCGTCCGGAGGGATGATGGCGAAGGTTGAGTCTATGAACAATGAAAGTCCCGCCTCTCTCGATGCCACAGGCAGGTTATCCCCTAATTCCATATGCTTCTTTGATCCGTTTTATTCCATTAAATTTTTTGATTAGTCTTGCAACCGATTTTCCAGTAAATTGCTCCCAGGATTGGTTAAAAGCGATGGCGTCCCTAATCTTAGTGGAGGAAATGGTCCCCGCCCGTTTTATTCGTTTAATTCTTACCTTTTTTCGAATGAGTTTGATAACCGTTTCTTTATCAGTATACAATACATCAAATTGGCCGCAGCACTCAAATAGATTTTGAATACCCACAGAATATGATTTTCCATCCATAACTACGACAACTTTCACTTTATTTGAATCGATTCCCTCTTCTTTCAAATAGGCTTGCATCATTTTTCTTTTTTCAGTTCCATCAAATGGGTTCCTTTTTGTATTTCTAAATTCAGCACTACCAACTACTACAAATAATTTATCTACTTCTTTCAAAATTCCCTTTATGACACGCAAATGCCCTTTATGCGGAGGATTAAATCGACCCCAATAAACCCCAATCATCACTCAATCATTTATCCGAAATTAATAAACGATGCTGAAAAGTATCTGCAAATTCGAACACTCTAATAAATTATAGTCCCGCCTCCCGGACTTGCGACCTGGGAATTTCCGGTCTTTTGGAATACAGGTTCGGCTTCTGCCTCACTATGAGTGTATTTAGTGCAGTTTATGCTATTCGACTGACTCATCTTATCTTTCCCAAGCTTCCGGCAGTTTCTATTATGTTAATAGTTTTTCAATTGCATAGCCGCCCACATAGTCTTCTTTTGTCAGAGGATTAGGTATCCCCCTTCGCTTGAGCTCATCCATCATTTCCCAAATACTTATCCCAGCCATCTCCGCGGCCCTTCCTATGCTCACTTTGCTTTCGGAGTATTGCTTGACCGCTTTTTCTAGATTATTCATAGTTTCTCAACTAACTTATAGAATTCTTCTTTTTCCATTTTCAATCCTTTTTTGATAATCTTATCTCGAATTCCCGTTCCAACGGGTTCGTTTCCATGAATGGGGATGGTCAGCACCCTTCCATCCGCATGTTCAAACTGATGATGACTTCCTTTAACTCTTTTTTCAGTAAACCCAAGCTTGATGACAATCTTGGCTAACTCTTTGCCGGAAAAGACTTTGGACAAAGTCGTTACACCTCAACGACTTGCAATCCTACAAACCGAGAGGATGAAACTTCATGCTCATTATTACGTTCCAGACAAAGTTCAATTACTTCCTTAATCCGCTTCAATAATTCATCCATTGTTTTGGCCTGGGTGTAGCACCCTTCCAACTCAGGAACTTCCCCCACAAGCCAACCCTCGTCGTCTTTTTCAATAACCATCGTAAAGGTCCGTTTAGCCATTTTTTCGTTTGTCATAGTATGACTCTCCAGTTACAGAATAAAACCTTTTCTTATGAAAACCGCCAAAAAACGTTTATTTGTCCGGCGGGACGAAACCGAAGGTTGAGTCTGTGAATAGAATTAGTCCCGCCTCCCGGACTTGCACCGGGGATCTTTCTTTGAATACAGGCTCGGCTGCTGCATCGCTTATCTTTGCTAAACTCTAACACACCTTTTGGTGCAGATAGTGAATTATAAAGAAATATAGCGTTCGTTATGCAATGAAAAGCACATACAAAAGAATTGGCGCTAGCATTCATACACGGTGGAGAACTTGGAGAAAAGCGCAGAGGCGGAAAGAAGCGATACAAGTTGGTTCAAAAATTGGGGAAGGAGCACAAGGAGTTATTCGTAGGGGACAATTTTTTCGGAATGAACGTTCACGTCCGATGATAGTAAAAAGATTCAAGGGAACACCAAGAACGGCAAATCATGAAGCCGTTTCCTCCTACTATCACCTGAAATTATTACATCAACTAGGATTTCCAACTACCCCCTTTTTTCATCTTTTTCGCGATCCTAGCAATAAAGCCTTTTCGTTAATGTTGAGTGATTTAACACGAAGACGAAACGGTGAAGAATACAATATTGTCCACGATTTACAAGAAATACAAGACGAGAACTATCGCAATTTAACCACCAAAGGGATGCATCCTAAAGACCTCACTGAAAGAACTATGCACTATTTTGTTAAGGGAAAGGACAGAATGATTAGTAATCCAGATGAGATTGATAAGCAAATACAAGAACTTAATAGTAAAGCCAGTAAGATTGGTATTACGCTTGGTAGAGAAGCATTTGTGGTTGTTGTGAATAACAAAACAAGACATGGACATGTTGTTATAAATGATGTAGCTGAAACAAATATTCCACAAAAATTATTCCCGGAAAACTTTATTCGAAAAGAGCACAGAAAAGATTTTTTTAATTTGAGAACAAATTGGAATTCAGCTTTTGAAAATGCTGTTATTATCGCTCTTAGTTTTCCAATAAGCGTACCTTTCCTAATTTATGAAAAAATTAATGAACAAATAATCGAGTACCGCTATAGACGGGAAAAAAAAGGAAAATAGTGAAGATGACACAAGAAAGCGGGAACGATTGATGAAAGACCAAAAGTGTCCGCCGTAAAAAAAGTTAACATTCATTGTCCGACGAGACAGCCCGATGTGTGAGAGTTTGAGGTATAGTCCCGCCTCCCGGACTTGCACCGGGGATCTTCCGGTCTACAGCCGGACGCATTAGCTACTATGCTAAGGCGGGAACTCTTCCCATCTCAGTTATCGCGAGCCTTTTCCAAAAAGGCTCAGCTACTCTACCAAGGCGGGAACCCTTTCCGCACTCACTTTTTTGATCACCTTTTTTTCTAAAAAGGTCACCTTTTTGATCAACCTTTTTTTCTAAAAGGTCACCTTTTTGATCAACCTTTTTTCTAAAAAGGTTGAGCTACTTTGGTAAGGCGGAAATCTTAATTAACTCCATACACCGAACAAGGGGACTCGAAAAGATTTGCCGAGTCAGAGTGGTATTGCGAAGCAATACCACGACCCCGAACGACCATATGGAATTTGGTCCGGCAAAAGGATTGGGTCCAGAAAAGCCTTTTAATAGGGCGGGGAAAAAACCCTGCGTGATTCTGGATTAAGGGTTTTGAGAGGGGATATGGAAAAGGGAGGATTTGGATATTTAGAGTAAGGATAAGGATCCCCTCTTCTTTCCCATTGCCCACATAACCCCCTAGGTTCACGGACGAAAATGCCTTCCGTCGATTGTTTAATTTCGATTCGTCGCGGGGTGAAGGCTTATATTGGGATTGCTTTTCCCTCCCGCCATACCTGGGGAGGTATTTCAATGGGGTTTCTTCGCCATAGCCTAATGGTCCTTTTCGTGATAGGATTAGCTATTCCTGCTTTTTCGCTGGCCGACGATTTCTCGTCGTATGCCTCCCATTACCGGGTTTTGGATAATACATCCCCCCAGGGGTGGGTGCCGGCGTATGATGCCATTTCTATTCAATCCGATTCCTTGCATAAAAATGGAGACGCGGCCTTCCGCACCAATGTGGATGTTTCCCGCCATTCCAGTCAACGGGCCTCGGTGCATACGAATCTATCGTCCCAGAATCTAGGTGTTTACAAGAACCGCGGGGGCATGATGTATTTGTGGTTCAAGCCCTCGGTGGCCACTCATCTCACCGATATTCGTGTCCGCCTGGGCAGCGATGCGTCCAATTATTTCGAATACATTACCACTCAGCCATACAACATCTCTTATTTCGTGGGCGCGCAATTGGTGCCCTTCGATCTGGAGGCCCCCTCCTCGGTCGTTGGAAGGCCCTCCATCCAGGATATTCGTCGGGTGCAGGTGCTCGTGTATTATACAGCCGCCCAACCTGATTTCGCGTTCACCATCAACCAAATCTGGGTGGAGAAGGGCGGGAATGCCTTCGGCGCCAATTGGGTCGTGCCTTTTTTTGGCGGGCGCCCGGATGGGTGGGCTCTCCCATACGTTTCCATGTGGAATAATGGCATGTCCCTCACTGACAATGATATCTTGTCCCTGGGTCACCATGGGAGGGTGTTTTATAGGCGTGAGGATTCGTCCAATAAATCCGCTTTCACCGTGGAGACGGATGTGAAAATAGTAAATGCGGCCTGGGGTAGCCGGTTGTTCTTCGATTTCATCGATGGGTTCAATTTCTCTGGGGTTTTCCTGACCAACCAATGGCAGAAGGCGGGAATTGAGTATTGGCAGAATGGCGTTCGTTCCTATCGCCAAATCCCTTTTACAATAATCCCAGGGCAGACCTACCGCGTCAAGTACGAGGTGAATAACCGCATCGTGAAGTTGTTCATCAATGGGGCCTATCTATTATCGTATACTCTCCCCTCCCGGCGCACCGGAGAATTGGGGATGGAATCGTTTCAGGGTACCTCCCATTTCTCGGCGTTCAATTTCCTCCCCGCTTAGATGATGAGTCGGGGAATGCCCCTAATCCCTTATAAGCCTGTTTTCCCACCCTTCGGATATGACCCCTATCCGCATCACCTTCGACCGTTCCAAATGCATTGCAGCCAAATCCTGTGTGAGCGCCGATCCTAATACCTTCGGTTTCGATGACACCGCTCAGAAGGCTATTCTCCGACATGGAACCCCCGCCGGGAATGATCTTTTTTCCCGCGTGATAGAAGGGGATGATCCCATGATTCGTCGGGCGATGGATGCGGCCGCTTCCTGCCCCGTGAATGCATTCAAGGTGGAGAATGTTTCCTCCGGGGACGTTTTGGTGACGGATAAGCTGGACACGCAGGGGGTTAAAGAGGTGCGGGCGACGTATGATGATGCCCGCGATTTTCGTCTCGATGAGAAGGGCTATTTCCTCCTCCGCACCATCCCCGAAAAAGACGAATTGGAAGTCGGCTTCTGCACCTCCAAAAATAGGATGGTGCTAAAAGTGGTGGGCCAGACCCCTATTGCGGTATACCATGCCCTGGCTCAGCAGGATTTGGGGTTACGTCCCGAGCACTATGCCTATCTGGGTAGGGAACTAGAAAAGGCCTACCATTGCCTTCGAATGGGTTTGGCGTATGTGCAGGATGACGAGCTCCACACTATGAGGCCATTAAAAAAATAGGCCTAAATAGGCGTCCCGTGTTAGGATAGGATGCCAAATCCCTTTCCAACCAGAAAACTCCTGCGTTGGTTCGCCACGCACCAGCGCCCTCTTCCCTGGAGAAAGACCTACAACCCTTACCAGGTCTGGGTGTCCGAGGTCATGGCCCAGCAGACGCAGATAAAGCAGATGCTTCCTTTCTATGAAAGATTCATGAAACGATTTCCCTCCCTCCGCGCATTGGCGGATGCCGATTCCCAGGACGTATTGAAAGCCTGGGAGGGGTTGGGGTATTATTCCCGCGCGCGGAACCTGCACGCCGCCGCTCGAACCGTGATGAAGGAAAAAAAGGGGGTGTTTCCCACATCCAAAAATGACCTCCTCCAACTCCAGGGATGTGGACCCTATATCGCTTCCGCCGTGGCCAGTATTGCCTTTAGGGAAGATGTGCCCGTGGTGGATGGGAATGTATTGCGGGTCATGTCCCGCGTCTGGGGGGATACGCGGGATGTCACCCTTTCCCAGACGAAAATCCATTTCGAACGGAAGTTAATAGAAATCCTTCCCCACGGTCAGGCACGGGCGTTCAACCAGGCGTTGATGGAAGTGGGGGCTCTGATTTGCACCCCCGAAAAACCCGCTTGTGGCGCTTGCCCGTTACATTCGGGATGCACAGCCTATGCCAATGGCACGCAAAACCGATTCCCGGTGAAATCCAAAAAGAAGAAACCCGTGTCGCGCATTTTTGCAGGGGTGGTCATCCGAGAAAAGGATCAGTTTCTTCTCATTCAGCGTCATGAAGCCTTATTGAAAGGTCTCTGGGAGTTTCCCACCATTCCCTATGCTCCGTTAACCCAATCCATATCGGATATTGAGGAAAATTTCCTTGCCAACGGCTTTCCGGTTATTCTGAGTGACCGGTTGGGAACCGTAAAACACGTCTATTCGCATTTCACCCAGCACGTGCACGTATTTTCCGGCCGCCCGATTGGAAAAGCCATTCAGGGGCACTGGGTTCCGGTGGCCCATTTGGAAAAAAAACCTTTTTCAGGGGTCCAACAGAAGATGTTCAACCTCATTTTTTCGCCGGTTGCCAATTCAGAAACTTCTGCCTCCCAGCAAAGATCTACCGCGCGATGAGGAAAACGTTGATACCATGGAATGTTTCGTGGTGAAGGCGGCGAACCCCCGATATTCTCTTTGAATGGAGCCTCTTTTTCCATTTACTTTCCATCGTTTAGGAGCAGGCTTCTTTAATATTAGCGTTCCTCCCATACCCATGCCACATGGGGAAGATCGGGTGTTCATGCGGGCGCTCCGCCTCGCATTGCTCGCCAGTCGAGGTGGGGGAATGCGGGGGCGCATCCTGGTGACTTTGGCTAAACAACCCTTGAATCCATTGGCATTGGCCAAGCAGTTGGGGGTGGATTACAAAACGTCCTTGTACCATTTGGAAAAGCTCCAGAAACAGAACCTCGTACTCAAGAAAGGCGATGGGTATGGCGCAGTGTACGTGGTGACATTCACTCCCGACCAGGAAGCCATCTTCCGGGGTATGGTAAGCGACATGGGAGAATCCTTATAACACGCGAGGAAGAGGAATAGACTATGGAAGAATTCATGATGTTCACCCTTTACCTTGAAGGGCTCAACGCCCTTCTCCTCCTGGGATTAGGGAGCATCTATTGGCAGAACTACCGCGCCCTCCCCACCCTGGTGGGGGCGGGGTTGTTGGTATTTTCCCTCATCCTCCTGCTCCAGAATGGAGCCGGGATTTTTCTCCATTTCACGGGGGGAGAATTATATGGCGCCATGGCCGCCACCCACGTTTTCGTGTTGAAGCTCATCGAAACCCTGGCCCTGGCCTTCCTGGCGTATTCCGCGTGGAAGGAATGACCACTTATTCCCAATCAAATGGTGGGCGAAATGGTAGCGCCTCTTTTTTCTAAAAAGAGCCGTTTTGATCAATCCTTTTCATAAAAAGGGCCCGTTTTTTGATCGAATTGTTTTCTAAAAAGGAGTCGTTTTTTGATCGAACTTTTTTTTAAAAAGTTCGTTTTCTAAAAAGCCCAAATGGGGATAATTCATATATACCAGCCCACTCGCATTCCCTCATCGTCCTCGATTGGGACAGGAAGGTTATCGCATGAAAACCACGATGATGCTTGGCATTGGATTGTTCCTATTCACCTTCGGTTGCCTGGCCGCGACCGCTCCCGAATCGGATTTGGAAACGTCCATGGTGAATGAATCCGGGGCCATGAAAAAGGATGGGGATGCCATGATGGACACGGATGGGGAGGCCATGTCCAAGACGGAAAACGGATCCATGGGAATAATAGACGATGCGAGCGTTTCTCCATTCCTCCAATATGTGCCATTCACCCAGTCGGCGTATGCGCAGGCTAAGGCTGATGGTAAAACCATTTTTCTTGAATTCTATGCCAATTGGTGTCCTATTTGCCGCGCGCAGGCGCCGGCTCTTGAATCCGGTTTAGTCAAAATCCAATCTGACAACCTCGTGGCCTTCCGCGTGAATTACAATGATTCCGATACCGATGCGGATGAATCGGCTTTGGCTAAGAAATTCAATATTATTTACCAGCACACCCACCTTGTAGTTGATGCGCAGGAAATAGTGCTCTTGCGTTCCCAGGAATCCTGGTCCGAGGAGGATGTGGTGGAGAAAATAGGGGCTTTCGCATAAGGTATATCTCTGGAAGCTTCTCCCATGGTCGACATCACCTTACCCATTGCTTTCGTCGCTGGCTTGGTTTCATTCCTATCCCCTTGCGTTTTGCCCCTTCTCCCAGCCTTCCTCACTTTTATCGCGGGCACGACCCTCCAACAGGGCCATGAGATCACTAAGGAACAGCGCACCAAAATCTTTCTCGCTTCCCTGTTTTTCGTTCTGGGTTTCTCCGTGGTCTTTTCAGTTTTGGGGGTGTTGCTCCAGAGCGTGCTCCAAACCTATGCGTATGATGTGCGGTCCTATTTGGGTTTCATTGGGGGATCGCTCATTATCATATTTGGATTAATGATGATGGGCTACATCAAAATCCCCGCTCTCCAGCGCGAGCATAAATTGAAAGTCACGCAAACTCGGTATACGTTTCTCACGGCCTTCCTTTTCGGAGCGGCCTTCGCGGTGGGCTGGACTCCCTGCGTGGGCGCCGTTTTAGGAACCGTGCTCACCCTTGCGGCCACTAATCCGGGGGTGGCGTTGCCTCTCATGCTCGCGTATTCCCTGGGTTTAGGCATCCCTTTCCTCCTGGTGGGCGCCTTCATCACCCGCGCGCAAGGGATCATCCAGTGGCTTTCGCCTCATTTGCTAATCATTAATTGGATATTTGGTTTGCTCCTGGTAATATTAGGAATCCTCGTCTTCACGGGCCAATTGGTGGTGTTGGCGAATGTGCTCACCGCTCCCTTCGTGGAGTGGGCGATGGGGAATTGAAAAATAGAAATGAGTAATCATCCTCTTTTCCACATTCGAACATTTCATTGGCGAACGCCCCGCGTTCGAGGTAACCGTGCAGCCGGCCGCATAGGGAAATTCTTTTTCGAGTTTGGTTTCGCGGAAAGGAGAATTGGCCGATCCAGAAGGGAGATTTTTGCAAATGCTCTAGGGAGAATCTGCGGAACAAAAAAAAAATCCTTTTTCTTCCATCACCTTTTTTTGGAAATAAAAGGGTCAAAAAAACGTTCCCACACCAATGGATAAACCAACGTGGCATACACTCCTATGAGGAAGAAGGCGGCGAAGGATACGATTTCATATCCCGGAACTAGGGATATCTGCGCATAGACTTCCCAGGCCAACCATCCGGTAGTGAGCAAACCCCCTCCCAGGCGGATAACGGTGGGAACAGTGAATGGCAAAGGGGTGTGAGACGATCGTTCTTCATACAACATGAAACCCGCGATGAATCCGAAGATAGCGCCCGCGTATATCATTGAATCCGGGGACACGAGAAACAATCCCAAACCGAGGATACCTATGAGTCCGATTAACAATTCATTCTGGCGCGCGCGAATCTTTTGGATGAGCAAGGCCTGGTGGGTGATTTTGGAAAGGATGATGCCGATGAGGGTTCCAAGAATTATTCCAACTCCCACATCCAAGAGATAGTGCACCCCCAAATATACGCGTGACAATCCCACGAGGACCACGAGCAATACCCCCACTCCCAAGAAAGAAGGGGGCACCCATTTTTCTGTCATCATCTGGCTGAATTGGGTGCTTACCAGCATGGCATGCCCACTCGGGAAACCGAATTTTCCCATTCCATCCACATATAATGGTTTGATCCCGTAGTCTATTCCCGGTCGCAGGCGCGCCACCGAGTACTTGAGTACCTCGGTGACCCCGCCCGCAATAATCAGGGCGAGCAATACTCGCAAGGCCATCGGACGGCGATGCATCCAATACAAGCACAGGATGACGCCCCCCCAGAATACTGGCGACCCTAACCAGGTGAGTAGAATCATGAAGCCCGTCACTAGGGGCGACGCGGAGGATTGGAGGAGCTGGGAGAAAGCGACCTCGAATGGAAAAGGGACCTGCATGCGGGTACCAATGGATTTCCAAATAAAAAGGAATGGGGGTGTTTCGATGGGACGTTGAGCCTATTGGTAGGTCGAACGATCGAATGAAAAAAAGACATGGGACCGCTCGTCCCTGAACACGGAGCCTTTTAAAAAAAGGCTCGCGAAAAAAAGAAAAAAAAGACATGGGACCGCTCGGATTTGAACCGAGGTCAACAGCTCCCAAAGCTGCCATCCTACCAGGCTAGACGACGGTCCCCCCTACTTAGTAGTTGGTCGGGCAAGATTTAACTATCTACTGTGGTGGGGATTTTCAAATGATTATGGTTGAATCCGGGATTGAAGTTCTTGCGCCACGTCCCCATCATGCTCCACCCCAATGAGGGTGACTTTCTGGTACATTTCACCCTCCCGATAAGTGAGGGTGATTTTTCCAATACCCATGCGGGAGGAGGCCCAGTCTTGGGTGGCCTTCACCCCCACCATCGCCAAATAGGGAATGAAGAAAACCCGCGTGGGGGTTTTCATCCATAATCCTTTATCCGTGAGCCACGCGTCCCTCTGGAGCACGTCCACGCGCCACAGCCACCGCATTACTGCTCCCACCAGCAAGGCCAAACCCGCAATGACAATGGCTTGGAAGAGGAAAATCTTCCAATTCCCCGCGTTGGTGCGATAGGTGTGAAGGAGAAAAATGAGGAGACCGATGAACCATACCCCCATGAGGGGCGAGGCGAGGATAGAATAGTAGGTGATGGTCCGCGGACTCGTCTTGATCTCATGGAGGATGGTTTCTCCCGGAGCGAGAGGGGGGATATTAGGTTCCATTACAAGGAAAAAAATCCCCCGGGAGTAAATAAAGGAGGGTGACCATCCCCAAAGAAAAAAAGGTCATTTTTTCTTCCGGAGCAAGCGTTTGAGTCCCGGTATCTCTATCTGGGAGGCTTCTGTGAATAAACCCCGGATGCGGAACAGTTTGCGTGCCAAATATGTGGAGGCATAGGAAGGCAAATGGTCATCCTTAACCTCCCGGGATGCCATTTCTTTGATGTAGGATAAAGTCGCACTCGGTTTGGCCGTTTTATCCGGGGCATTTTCAACCAGCCCCGGGAGTTGCTCTCCACCCAAAGACAGGAGATAAGCCTCGAATCGATTTTCCAAACTCACTTTGTAGGAGGACATGAATTCCATGAATGTTCGCGGATCCGCCCCCTCAGTAATGCGGTATTTCTTGATGCATTTCCATTTGGGATAGTTGGCGATGAACTGGATGAATCCTCCGTGCACGTCCATGGGGGGGAATACTCCGCCATAGCTAACACTCAAACCCTCCCGCTCAATCAGCTTCCGCGCACACCGAGCGCGGATGAATTGCTGCATCTCCTTCTTCTCTTTGGCCTGCCACCCCGGTTGATCGGTGGCCGTTGTAATGGCTTGCCCCATCTTGCGCGCCGTGAGCATAGGAAAGGCTTTGTCCGGATTAGGTTCCCCTAAGGCCTCCCCGAGTATTGCATCCACCTCAACCAGGGAAACAGCTTTCCCCAGGTAAGAGTCGATGGCAGCATCCGCCCCCCTGAGGGCCATGGGAAATATTCCCAATTGGACAGGCGTGCGGATGTCGTCCACAATAGGAATGCGCTTGCTCTCATTCCAATTCCCCAATTCCACCTGAAAATCAACGTATCCGGGTTCCATTCGTATACTGGGGGGCTGGACCATTATAAATCCGTATTGAGGGGCCGCTTTCTCCTCCATCTCTTATCCTATTTCATTGAGGGAACCCCTATCCCTATTTTTCCCAAGCAGGAGCCTAATGGTTTATATCCGCCATCCCCGAGGAATGTATTTCCCATATGACTAATCGTATGACCCTCACCGAGAAATGCCAGCGCTTTTTCCACCAGGTTCGCCACTTCGAGGTAAAGCAGGGTTTGGCGTTCGGGAGGTACACGCTTTCCGATTACCTTCTGTTCCTCACTGTAGGTATTTGGTTCGCCGCGATTCTACAGGGGTTTTTTTCCCAGGAAATATTATTCCAGATGGGTGGGGTTGTCCTTGTTCTTCTCCTCGCTTACCACATCGCCCTCTTCCTCGTTTCGGGGGGCCGGGGACGCGTCGTTGACTTCGTGTAAATCCTGGGAGAAAAAAATAACTCATATAGTTGTTCCAACTATTTTCCCCAAATAAATTGAATGCCGCCCAATTTTATCTCATGTTGCCAGGCCAAAGAGCTTGAGCACTAAACCAAACAAATAAAGAATAGGACTCGCCAACGCCACCACGAACGCATAAATGGAATTAGGCAGACTCACCGAACAGAAATTGGGACAGATACCCCCACAATCCACCCCCAACTCCCCCACATCCTTCACTTCATTCGTACACGCCGAAATAGTAGAAATGGGGCACCCCTCATCCACTTGGCTATCACAATCATTGTCGATGCCATCGCACAACTCGAGCGTCGGCACACACGTTTGAGGACCACCGCCGCCGCCACCGCCGCCACCACCACCGCCCCCACTGTCACCACCACCGCCCCCGGGCCCGGGTGGAGGCTCGGGCGCCGCGCGGGCATCCGCACAACTTGTATTGGAAAACGAATCACCCCTAATATTCTCAGCGAGCACCACAAAACAATACCCCTCTTCCGGGATCCCCGTATACGTGTAGGGGCTCGACGATTGTAAATTCACTACCCACCGGGTATTGTTGGCCGGATCGTCAAATTCCTGCCGGGAAATGCCCCCGCTGGCCACGGGATCGGATTCCAAAATCCCGCGGAGGATATAGATAGGCGCGGGCTGCCCGCCCGCATTCGTCCAGGTAACATTCACGCGTCCCGTGGCCGTGCCTGTGGCTGCGGTGACCGTGAAGCTTCCCGGCGGGGAATCCGATGAGCGCGCGGTAGCGCAGGAAGTGGTTGAATACGAGAACCCGTACGCATTCGTGGCCTTCGCGGCAAAGCAATAATCCGTGCTCGCCATCCCCGTGAACAGGAAGGGGTTGGAGGGATTGGTCTGGTCGTAATCCCATACCGTGCCCCCCTCGAACTCGCCGGAATCAATAATTCCATCAAGCGCGATGGGGTGGGAGGCCAATATCCCGCGAAGGATATAATCCACGGGCGCCGTTCCCCCAGCAAGGTCCCAGGCCACGTTCACCGTTCGGGCGGAGGGACCCGTGGTGGCGACCACATCGAAGTTGCCCGGGGGGTTATTGGCCGAGGTCTGCGAGGTCACCGTCAAAGGCATCGAATTAGAAACTATTCCGGGAGCGTTGCGCACGCGCACCGGGTAATCCGTGCTCCCCGTGGAACCCGCTCCCCCCAGGGCTTGGATTTGGGCCGCCGTCAGGTTGAAGCGCAATAGTGTCCCCCCCTGGTTCACAATATTAGGGGAAATAGGGGGGAGATTCCCCACGAGTATTTCAGAGTAGGTCTGGAAGTTGCTCCCCGTGAGGGCGATGGTGTAGTCCGAATCCTCTTCAACCGATTGGGGGGAAATCAGCGTGAGGATGGCCGGGGCTTCCGTTATGGTTAATATCAATCCGTTGGAGGTCCTGCTCCCATTCACCACAAACACATTGTGGGGTCCGACTCCCAACAATTGGGTCTGGGTGGCCGTGAGGGTAAACGTGAGGGAATTGCCATTGGGGTTCACGGCATCCGGTGTCAATAAAGGAAGAGTACCCACGCGCACTTTGGAATACGGGGTAAATTTGCTCCCAGATAGGGTGAATTGCTGGATCCCCCCCACTTGGACCGAATTGGGGTTGATGTTTGTAAGTGTAGGGGTGGGATCGGTGATCGTTAATGTCTTCGAATTGGAATTAATGAGGGTGTTGATGACCAATACGGTATGGAGGCCCACCCCCAGATTATTGTTCACTTGATCCAGGGAGGGATTGACCCGCAGCATGTCGGGAAGCGTGATGGTGGGGCTGCTGAAGGTCACGCTCCCTATTTTCACGCTGGGATTGGCGCCGAAATAATTGGATTGCAGGTTGATGGGGGGATTCGTATTGTATTCGATGGCCGAGGGGGTGACATTCAGCAATATGGGGGCGGAAATGACCAATTGTTGAGCGTTGGATGTTTGGCTGCCCGAGGTAACCGTCACGTTATGCGCATTTACTCCCAGGGAAAGGGTTTGGGCCGGTGTCAGGGAATACGTGAGCTGTGCGGCGTTCACCATCATCACCTGCGTGCAGGGCACGGCGAGCGCCCCCACCTTCAGGGTTCCAATCGTGCAGCTCACCGGGAAATTGGTTCCGTTTAATGTAATCACGGGTGAGGGGGCGTTGTAGGCGATGGTATTGGGGTTCATTCCGGAGGTAGTTGGAGCGCCTCCTCCGCCACCGGCCAATCCATCGAGGGCCCCCGCTTCGTGCGGGGATAGACGGAGGGTATTGGTAATATCCTCCGGCACCAAATAAGTCACATTGGCCGTGCCGATTATGGCTCCCGTGTCGGAAGGCCTGAACCCCAGGAAGTTTCCTCCATACGAATAATTATTTCCCCATCCCGTACTGGGCGGAGTTGTAAAATCCGTTAATCCTTGTCCGATTACATATCCCGTGCTCATGTTTCGCACGCCACTCGTGATGGTATTATTGGTTTGGTGCATGGCCACGACATTCCCAACTAATATTCCCTGATTACTCGTTCCCGATAGGAGTTGAATCGTGTAGGCGCCCGGACTCCCTTGATGATTATACACCACGTTATTCGCCAGCACCAATCCCGGTTGACCGTTCCAGGCAACTAATCCAATGCCATATCCGTTATTGGTATTGAATACAGTATTGTGAGATATTTCCAAATAATCCAAAGAGGCAGTATTATGAGTACCGTCAATGGCCTTATTCCCAATACGAGCGGTTACCAAATTGTTTCTGAAAACATGCCTCCCATTTTCGAATTGTACCCCATTATCGGAGCAATCATGGATCACATTTTTCTCGATGATGTTGCGTTGGTTAGAGAAATACGTTCCCGCGTGGGAAAGATCAAACCACATGCAGGGCCAATATCCTGCCGAATCGCCATAATAATTGTACGCCGCATGGTGAACATGGTTTTCCGCCACCCAATTGGAATGGGAACCCCTATTCAATTGGATTCCCGCAGCCTGCTTTCCGGTGTGATGGATATGATTGAGAGCAATAACAGCATTGGTGACAATTTGTGGTCCACCCATGGTTCCAAACATTACTGCAGTTCCTTTGATGATACCGGCTCCTTCTCCCACGTTGTGAATTTCATTTCTGGTAATAAACAAATAGGAATTGTTTATCCCACTAAATTGTCCTCCATGAATACCCGCGTTCGCGGTGTCGTGGATGCGCAATTGATCCAACCAAATATTACTGGCCTTATTGAAAATGATTCCTTTGTTTCCCCCGGTGATCTCAAATCCACGCAATGCCAAATAGGCCGCAGTAATCCCGCTCCCGGTTTGGCCGATGGCCAAAACATCGTTTCCCGCCCCACTCGCGGTTAATACCGGATTGGCACCGGCGGCCGCGACAACGAAAATAGGTTGTGAGGCGGTCCCCTGTGCGGTAATCCGCGCGGGATTGGGCATCTGATAGGTGCCCCCCGGAACAATGAGCTTCTGCCCGGGGGAGAGGTTGTTGATGGCACTCAGTAATTCCGTTCCCGTGCTCCCGGAGAAAGCGATCCCATTAATAGGTTCGAGCGTCGACCAGGGGGGAAAGTAGGGAGAGGAAGCCCCGCCCGTGTCGCCGATGTTCAGGGGGAAAGGCGCGGAAAAGACGCCGGTGTTCTCCATGCGCACATCGTGCGTCCCCACACCCAAATTAGTGACTTGAACCGCGGTCAGGGAAACATCGAAGCAGAGGGGTGCGGGCTGCCCGGGATAGTTGAATACGTTTGAACCCACGTGTATTTTGGGATTATTCCCCGGGTATCGGCAAGTGAAGGATAAAGTCGCGGCCTGGTTGGCGGGAATGGTATCCGGGATGATCGCATCGATGATGGGGGGGGAAATAGTCAAATCCACAGGAAGCGAGGTGTAAATCCCGGCGGTTACCGTCACCGGATGATCAGTCGCCCCCAGCGTCAGAGTGTTGGCCTTATTGAGCTGGAACTCTAGACTTGTGCCAGTGACATTTTGCATTTGCGAACTTGACGAAAGAATAGTCACCTGATTAGGGGGATTCCCAATCTTCACCGTAGGAGAATTCCCAAAATTGGTACCGGTAACAGTAATCCAGGGAGAAATAGCATTATACCCAATAGTATCCGGGTCCAAAGGCTCCGTAATCGTAGGTACATTAGGATCAGAAACCGAGAAAGACAATGAATTAGAATACGTATTCGCCCCCCGCTTCAAGCGAACCGAACCAATACCCAAACCAAGCGTGCTCAAATCACTTGTAGTGAGCGACGTGGTTAGAGCCACATTGCTGACAAACAACCCAATCTTGGATACGAAACATAATGAGGTGCCACAAGCTCCCTGAAACTCCACCCGATCCCCCGACTGGAATAAATAACCGGAAATAGCAATGGAATTGTAATTCTGACTCGTCACATACGCATTAGGGGTAACCGTGCTCAAAACGAATGACGACGCGCTCACGATAGGCAAAGTAATACTATTCGACATATCCGGTCCCTGAATCACCCGAGCCGAATGATTGCCCACCCCCAAAGTAGTAATATTAGATGTAGTAAGCGTCGCAGTAATAGAAGAGCTAATCGTCAAATTCACCACTGTTGAAGGGGCATTCTCCTTCGCGATGCGCAACGTATCCCCCGGCTCAATACCCGAACCCAGGAGAGTCAACGTATAATTCTGCCCAGGGGGATGAATAATAGGCGAAGGATTAGACGTGATGCCAGTTAGGAATAATGTATCCCCCGCACACGTGCAATTGCTCCCCCCCAGCATGGAAACGAAGGGCTGGATGCAATACCCCCCCAGATTCAAATTATTGGGATCGATGGGAGGCGAATTGTTCCCCAAGGGGCCGCAGGGATTATTGGTGAGCTCGCACTCTTCGACTCCAACCTGGATGATATTGTCCCCGCAAAAGGGGGTGGAACCACCCCCAATTGTATGGGAAGGATCGTTTTTATCGATCAATTGATTGCAATTGTTATCGATGCCATCCGCCGAGTTACCTTCGCTTCTCCCGGGGTGGATGTTGGCGCTGTTATCATTACAGTCCCCGTTGCACGTGGTCCATGTATCACCATCAGCATCAGCACAATTGTGTGGAGAAGTATTTTGATAGATTCCATTTACATATCCTCCACCCAAGTCATTTGGAACTTCGGTAGTTAAAGTTATTCCGCAAAAGACTTCATCATCCACGAAAAATATATCATTACCCCACACATTTTGCGATCCAGCAGAATATTGTTGATTTTTTCCTGCGGGGTGGATGATCGATCTCGAAATAAAATCTTTGAATTTTCCAACATATTCAGCAAATAAATCTTGTTGTCCGTTTTTCAAATAGTTCGGGTCACTACTTCGAAAAATGCCGGCAAGAATTAGCTCATTACAATAACCTGGAATGAACTGGGTTAGAGTATTATCTTGATATTGAGTATAGGTATCAGCTGGATAGGTGGAATTATGCCCGGTAATAAGTTTGTTATAAACACTAAATCCGCCAGTCCTTTCATTAATGTTTTGAGAAGGAATAGCCAGGTTGGGAGTCCTGTTTCGCACTTCCATCGGGGATTTATAGGCGTAAGTATACGTGTAGTGCAAATGATCCGCTACCGCATTTTTTATCATTGTCATTAAGCCGGCATCTGAGGGAGTCAGGACATCACGGTAGAATACAGCCAAAGCATGGGCGATCTGAGCATCATGATATGGCTGTATCCAAACATATGGTTGATTCGCCCCACAATTTATCCTAGCTTCGCAACTCAAAATTGAGGCATAATATTTTACAGGAAAAAAATCCCCGGTAGCCGGGTTGGTGCCTCTCAATCCATCCGCTTGCCTGTTCCTTTTTTGATCAGCGAAAGTGACAAGATTTGTTGCCATCGATTTGTAGATGGGATCCAATGTCATAGAGTAAGAATGGGAGAGCCAGATAATCGAACGGCCTATTCCCCGATCGGAAATTGTTCCACGCCCGCCAGCTTGATTAAATTCATAACGGGATGCTCCGATCTCGATAAATTGGGTCGTCAAATAGCGCCCCAGGTGGTCATCTAGAAACAGGTAACGGTAGTACGAATAGGCTAGAGACAGGTGTTCGGTATCCCGCCATTTCCATGAATGCCACATGGCAAATTGGTTACTATTGTTATTATTGTAGCTCGTTACGCTGCGTCCTTGGGCATCCGTCCGGTGTCCAGATGGGATTTGATTGTATTGACAATATCCCAAAACATCCTTTGCGTTATAAGGTGGCGGAAGGCAAACGATCCCACTCCCCCCATTCTGTTCATACGGAGTAGTTCTGTAATGGGACTCCATAACCTGCGGGTGTTCCTCCCGATTGAATCCGACATAATGGTTTGGGGTATGGATATGCCCATATTCGATGAATCGCATGGTCCGCAGATAATCGGTGGCGCAGCGGTCTCCGCAAGATAATAAGAATCGAGTCGCGAGAATTGAATCCTGATGGTAGTAGTCATAATATCCTCCGGATGATATGTCTTTCCCATTTGAGTAATCATATTGGCCAAAACGATGACCCAGTTGGGAATTATTCATCTGTTGTAATTTTTTCAAATATTGGGACTTGGCATCGGAAGTGTAGGATATGACTGAATTCAAATCCTCCGGGTTAAACATTTCTCGGAAAAAAACATCGTCGATTTGGTTGAACATTTTTAATGGTCCTCCAGATGAAACCCCGTTTTCTTCAATTGGATGCTTGTTAATTGAGGAGAACGAGACTACGGCGCGTGTCAGGAAACCCTGCCCCCCTGCGATGAAATTGCTCGCGTTTGTTACATTTGGCCCTTCATTATAGTTTGCACTTAAAATCTGTTGTCCATTTTCAGGCATGATCCAGAATGTACTCATCGTATTCGTGGAGGCAGGATCCAAAAAAGATGGCGGGAGTTTACTCTCATCCATCACGTAAATCGCATGATCGGCTGTAGCGGGCGTTCGGACCTCCATTTTGATATCAGTGTAAAATATGACCCCGTGGATGGGGTTCTGATATAACGGGCCATTTTGCACCGGTCCACCCGTATTGGATGGTTGCACATCTTCATCCAAATTGTTAGAGTTGATGAGCAGATGATCAACCGTCACAAAATTCTTTCCTGAGTAGGCCGACACGAAGAATACCGACGTGAACAAATAGCTCAAATCTTCGGGAGGTCCGCCCGCAACCGGATCATGGCGTTTATGAATTTCCCAAGTCTTGCGTACGGGTCCGTCTTCTTTGAGTTCCACGCAGTTAGAAGCAAATTTGGGTGTTGCATATCCTTTGGCGTTACAATTCCCCATCCCATCGACATCCAATGTAACAGCATATTCTCCACCTTTGATATCTCTCACCAAAATCCTCAATGAAGAATTATTCCTATTCCGTAACAGATCCTCCACTCCAGGCGCCCAGGTAAAGTTCGGGGAGCTCCCGGTGGAGAGGGTGTAAATGGTTTCCTGCCCCGCTTGCATGGAGGCAAGCACCCAGGCCACCGCGGTTCGAACGGAACCATCGCTGTAATAGGAGGTGGGTTGCACTTGCGTGGGAAGCGTGCCCACCTTCACCGAGGGCAGTTGGCTCACCGTCATCGCCCCGGGTCCGAAGGCAATGGGGATATTCACCGGATCGTTAGACAGGGGGGTGCTATTATTGTTCTTGATGAAAACCTGGTTTACTTGAAGTTGCTGCTGCGCCGCGACCAAACCGGCAAACAGTAACAGGAATAGGATTAACCCCGCCCAACGCATAGGAAACCAAGGCACGGAGAAAAATGTCGTTTATAAACTATTGTCCGATTTCCAACCAACTCCCCTTTTTTACCGATTCCCACGTTTCATACTCGAGGGGCGATGGAAGATATAATAGGCGGCCGCACCCGCCACCAGCACCGCTATTCCAAAGATCAGGGCGTCCTGGTCCACATATATGAGCATGAAGCCCGAGGTAATGAAACCAATGACCGAGGGGATAGGAATTTTTCCAATAGAGAGAGGAACCCTAAACCCCGTGTAGGTGTCCCGCGGTTTCATCCGGATGAGGATGAGGGCGAGGTTCATGAGAGCAAACACAATGAACAGCAATCCATCCGTGACGTGAGCCACAAACGTAATGTCTTTGTACGATGCCAACAGCACCGCGAGCACCGCCGCAACAATCAAGGCATTGCGCGGCTGATGCCCCTGCGTCAAACCAAGAAGGCGGGGCAGCGTTTTTTCTTTGGCCATTCCATACATGATTCGGGAGGCCGCGAGCAGGAGGAGGAGCACCGTGTTTCCCGTGGCAAAGAGCGCGATTAATCCCACCAGTAGGAAGGAGTCGCTTCCCCATACGGTGGCGACGACATCCGCGAGGGGCGCGGCGCTCGCTCCCAGGGCGGCCCCTCCCAATACTCCCACGGCGGCCGCGGCCACGAGAATGTAAAGGATAGTCGAGATCCCGATCGCCAAGAGCAGGGCGATGGGCATTATTTTGGTAGTGTTTTTGGTCTCCTCGGCCAATCGTACCAAGTCTTCAAATCCGAGGAAGGCAAAAAAGATGAGGGCCGCCGCCGAGAGCACCGTGGGAACGAATTCAATGGGTGGGAGAGCGAACCCTTCCCCCAAATGGGGAAATCCCACATAGATTACGATCAACAACCCGGCGATTTCTATAAGGGAAAGAAAACCCGCCACGCTCGCGCTCAATTTGGCACCAAACCAGATAATCAATGTGGAGAGTCCGAGGATCAGAATCATTCCCCAGAAAGCCGGCAGCGTGGTAAGGGCGGAGAGGTAGCTCCCGAATCCTAATGCAACGGTTGCAGTAGAAGCCACTCCCACGATGACCAATGCCAATCCAATGAGGAAGGCCCAGAATGAAGAAAAGGCGTTTTTGGCATACACATATTCGGCTCCCGCTTTTGGAAAACGCGAGGATAATTCCGAGTAGCTCAACCCCGTCATGATGGCAATGAATCCTGCCGCGGCAAAACTCGCCCACACATATTCCTGCGCGATCCCCGCGGCCTTCCCCACTAGCACATAGATACCGGCCCCCAGGATAACCCCGATACCCGCTAGGGTCAGTTCGAGCAACCCAATCTCGCGCGTGAGGGCCATGTGTGATTCTTACATCTGGTGAATAAAAATACCACTCGTAGTTCTCAGGTTTCATATCCCTAAAAAAATCATTTCCCCCTTAAAAAAAGAAAATAGCACGCGGACAAAAAAATTAGAAGTGGGGGATTTTTCCCCCTTATGAATTCAGCGTCGCCGTTTCTTCCGCCGGGCCGGTTTGGTAACGGCCCGATGGGCTTTCTTGGCTTCGGTTTCCAATGCTTCTAAGATGGCGTTGGCGCCGGCTTCCACCGCGTACGCGCCGGCCGTCACCATAGCGGCTACATCCCTGAGCTCATGGGCCTTGTCCCGGGTGGCCCGAACGGTTTGCCTGGCGCGGGGGGATGTTACCGCTTGGCGGATACGTTTTTCAGTGTTGGTCGCTGCTTTGGAAATACCTGAAGCGGTTTTCCGGACACGTCGGGTGACCCCCGAAGTAATGCTCCCTTTTCGGCGAGCTCCTTTCCGGGTGCGCGTGCTCTTTTTTCGTTTGGCTGCCATAAATCTACCTCCTCGTAATAATAGATGATGCTCACGGGAGGGAGACTAGACTATATAAGACCGGGCCCATTTCGCCACATTTTTTTTACAATTGGATTAGACGTCGATCCCCGCGAGCTCGAGTAACACCAGCAACAACAATCCCGGTATTCCTCCCAGGGCCACGATCAGGATGGTCCAGATGTTGATGCTGATATTGATGAATGGGAAAAAATTCACGATCACCAATAGCACCAATCCCACGAGACTGTTGATGATGATCCATCCCAGGGATTCCACGACATTCACCCCGAGCAGGATGATGGCGACCAATACCACCAGCAGCAGGAGAGGTCCTCCCGCCGCGCCATGTTGATTCATTATTCCTGTTGCGAACTCATTTCTTTTCATCCACAATCACCTCTTTTTCCTCCCGCGTGATTTCGCGGTGGCCACCTTTATCTGTCACCACTTTCTTCTCTTCCTTAATAATATGACTCACCCCTCCCTGGGGAATGGATTTAGTTTCTTCTTGTTTGGCGAGCAACATTACTCCTCCGGCAATGGCCAGAACGAGTCCAAGGAAGAAATCCATGGGTTCCCCTCCCTGATCCTTGCCTATTCCGGCGTAGGCGAGTAGGAAGAAAACGCCCCCCACCAAGACGATGATTCCAAGTACATGGAGCATGGTTTCCTCCTATATCAAAATACCGAACACATCCAGCAGGAGCAGCAGGATAATCCCGGGGATTCCTCCGATGGCGGCGATGAGCACGGTCCAGATATTAATGGGAATATCCACCACCGGCGCGAGGTTCAATATGGCCAGGGCAATAACCCCAATGAGGCTGTTGACCAACAGCCAAAAAACGCTTCCCACGAATCGCAGGCCGATGGCCACGAGCAATACTAACAGTACGAATGAAAGAATAGGTCCCAATACCAATACTTCAGCCATTTTTTCACCTCCGTTTTTCCTCATTTTTCGCCGCAACATGGATTGTTTCTCTGCTTGTCATTCCGACCACTTCTCTTCAGGTTCTTCCAGGAAGGACATCCATGAGGATTGGAATTCTTCCCACCCGTGCTCCAGGTTTTGCGCCGCCTCCGCGGTCATGTCCAGGAGGGGGTTCCCTTTCAATTGACCGAAGTCCGTAATCACCGCTTCCACCCGCCGCCCCTTGAGGCGCGGCTGGAACATATCGCGGGAGGCATTATACCCTTCGCTCCGCAATACCCCCACCTGCCGCACCACTTCCTCTTCGAAGGCCTGTTGCTGGAGGGCGTTCATGGGGAATAGGGGGATATATTCACTAATCAACATCTTTTCCCCCGGCCCTTCATGATAATACAGGAAGCGCACCATTTCCAAACCCAAACCATTCTTCTCATTCCGTTCCGCCAGCTCCTGGACCATTTGGTATTGGGCTTTTGGGTTGCCCCAAACGGAATGGTCGATGGGAAGCACGGGGTGAAATACTTTAACCACCGCATGTTGGTAGCGAGCGACATTCCCCTCCATGAAACCCACTTTCGCTTCATACACGATACCCTCTAATCCTTCCCCAATCCGACGGATCTTGTCGACGCGATGGATACTATTGGATGGCATGCCATTCACCTCCTGTGTTGCGTCAAGTTTTCGTTCATCGATATTTCATCCAGCATTCCAAAAAAAATCCGGCTGGATGGTCACGTCCTTTCCGTTCTTTTTCCTAGTTCTTGGAATCGCTTCATGCCTCCACTTCCACGTTGAGAAATACATTCTGATCCACGTGGTCAATCCTTCCGCTGGGCACGATGAGATCCGGTTTCCCCAATCCCCGATCTACAACGAGGGTCGCGATTTCATTGGAGTCGGCGACCCGGTTCACTTCTTTCACTTTGCCAATTTCTTTTCCCATATTGTCGAACACCTTCACCCCTTCAAGCTCTGTCACGGGATGCACAAGCAGGATGACCCCTTCCTTGGTCATTTTCTGTATGTATTCTCGGCCAATGAACTGGTCTTCTTCCACCAATCCCCGGTCGATGCGGATCCCTTCAACCACGAGTGAGTCGGGAGAGAGATAGATGTCCTTGACCTTCCCTATTTCTTCTCCGGAATGGGATAATACCTTTTCTCCCAGGATTTCCTTCACTTTCACCGAATCTCCTCGCGGAGTAAAACCGGTTCTCATTTTTTCCATACGCATCACCTCCCATCCCATGCGGTGAGGGGGACTAATATGCCTCCCGTTCCATTTAGAACAAAATAGGGGGGCAAGTGTCAGAACGTCCTCTCCCGATAATCATGAGCTTGTCTCCGTTTCACAATAATTGCTGGGTCTTCAACTCCTGCCCATTTTCAATGAGGGCTTTGAAACTGGCATACGCGCGGGCACTATTATGTTCCGATACCACAAAATGCACCTCGGGGGGCACCCCCAACACCATGTGGGGTATTCCCGTCTTGGAGAGTTCCATTGACACCTCGCTCATGAGACTGGGAGATTTGAATGCCGCCAATGGAATCTTGATCGTCACGATAGAGAAACCATGTTCAATCCGCAGCTGGTCGGGCGGAGGGATGCGTTCGAGGAGACGCGTCATCTTGCTTTGTTTGAGGAGTGCAATAATATGGGAGGATGACCCCATGATGATGCGGAATTCCGTGGACCCCCAGGGTTCCCCTTCGAGGGTGGAAAAAAGGATGTTTTCCACTTTCTCCGCGTTCTCGAGCATGGCAAACGACATCCCATCTTGAAGGGTGATGGAGGCTTTTTCCAGCATTTCCCTGAGATGGGGGTCATGGAGCCGGGTAGATTGCCGTTCCCCATATCGACGGATAGCGACCATCACCGAATCCACGTTAACCGTCTTCCCCATGTCCTTTTCGATGGCAGGCAACAGTTTGCGCGCCAACGCCGAATAATTAATGATGTCGTCGCGCAGGCCGGTCTTGATGAAGGGGTGCTCATCCAGGTAATGGGCGACCCATTCACTCACGGAATTGGCCATGCCACCAAAGGAGGGGATGAGCTATATAAGCAAACTTTTTTTGACATTCTGTTCTAATATAAACAATCCCCGCGCCGGATGATCCATTTAGGAAAAGAATGAAAGAGTAAATCTCCCATCATGCGAAATTGTTCCAAATTCTAATCTGGGGTGTCGGATTTGCGTATAGCGATAATTTATAGATTGAAAATCAAGTGGGAGTGGAGGTGTATGATATGGATGAAACCAGCCGCCACAATCGGGGAACCGAAAGCGTCAATATTATGCCCACCGTCTGGATGGAAAAAAAGTCCTCACCAACCAAGGAAAAGAGATGGGCAAGGTGAGAGATATCTGCCTCGACCAGAGGACCCTTGATTTCAGGGGGGTAGTCATCGATCGGGGACTCTTTGAAACCACCCTCTTCGTGGGGGAAGCACTATATCCAGGGGATTGGGGAGGATTCCCCTGTAGATCCCTCGCGTCCTAAAATAAGGACCATTCTCAAAAATAATTTTTTTATTATTCATTCGCACAAACCAAGGAGGTGCGATTCGCATGCCCGAAGCGTGGAGCCAAAAACGTGAGCGTCAATACAAGAAGATTAAGAAGTCCGTCCAAGACAGTGGAAAGTCGGCCGCCCGTGCCAAGGAAATAGCGGCAAGGACGGTGAACAAGACCCGCCGCCGGAAGGGCGAACTCAAAGGAAAGTCAATGTCATGAGAATTTTGATCTCTGACATATCATGCCACAATACAAAAAAAAATGAATGATAATCTTTCCCATCAACCAGGCGTGGAATGGATGACTTCCTCCGCGGCCTAAAGGCCGCGGTATCCAGTTAGGGAAGAACATCACAAGCTCGCGTGATTGCTTACCAAAAAATGGGCGACGCACAGTCGCCCTAAAGGGCGAGGTATCCACCTTTTTCGCCAGCCTTTTTTCTAAAAAGGCCGAATGATAATCTTTCCCATTAACCAGGCGTGGAATGGATCAGTACCCTCCCCCAGGAGGAGGGTTTCCATCTCCATTGGATGGCGGGGGTGGCGGTGGTTGGGAGGCGGGGGGAGTGGAAATGGTGTCCGGTGACCCTCCCGGCGACGCGGGGATGGTTCCGCCGGTTACCGTAATCGATCCTTCGGGGAGGGTAGGGTGAAACACACATCGGTAAGAGAAGGTGCCCGTCTGCGCAAAAGTATAGGAATAGGTTCCCCCGGGCGGGATGCTTCCCGAATCAAAACCCAGGCCGGTGACGGTGTGCGCCACCGTGTCATCATTGCGCCAGGTCACCGTATCCCCTACCCCAATGGTCAATGTTTGAGGCACGTAATTGAATCCCGTGATAGCGATGTCCGTTGGGGGAACTCCATTCCCAGGGGGTTGGGCGCACCCGGCGAGGAACAGCAATCCCAGGAGGGCAAGCACGAGTAGGCGCATGAATGAAGTTCTGTACGACCAATACTTATAAGGAAACTTTATTGGATCGGGAGAATCTTTGGGTATGAGCCCATTCTAACCAGGATATGGTGTCATTCCACGTATATCTTGAAAAACAATACGCTCGCGCCCTCATTCGAAAGGGCACCTCTGACTATCCCCACCCACCAGGGTAGGTCATCCCTCTTGCACGATGATAGTTCCGAATAAATGAGGGGCCAAGTGGTCGTGGTATTTCCATTCCCCCACATGGTTGAAGGTAAATGAGAATTCCTCTCCATTTGACAATCCCCGACAGGCATCGAATGCGCTCCCCAAACAGCCGCCCCCCTCGGGATAAGCGTTATGCGTGGGATGCACCGCCGAGGCCGGCCAATGAGGGTTAGTATCCGTGTTGCGGAAGGTGATGGTTTCCCCCTGTGTAATCGTGATGGTTGATGGGAAAAACCCGGACGAGGTGATGAGAATAATGTTGGGTTCCCCGGAAGTGGGAGGCGCCGGAGTAGCGGGAGGCGCGGGAATAGGGGGATTTCCCGCATCGGCGGGCTGGGCGCACCCCGATAATATAACGAGGAGGCTGATAGAAATGAGAAAAACCATTTTGGAATGCGCCATACCCCCTTATCCATTTTCTAGTATAAAAAAGGATAGTGAGGGCCTCATTTCCGGGGGCGATAATTCTTCATGAGAAGGGAATTGGAGACCACGGAGACACTGCTGAAGGCCATGGCTGTGCCCGCGATGACCGGGCTGAGCAGCCATCCTGTGTAGGGAAATAGGATGCCCGCGGCGATGGGTATTCCAATAATATTGTAGATGAAGGCCCAGAAGAAATTCTGCCTGATTTTTTTGAGGGTGTAATGACTGATGTCTATCGCTATGACCACATCCCGGAGGGAATTCTTGACGAGGATAATGTCTCCCGTCTCAATGGCCACGTCGGTGCCGGAACCAATGGCAATGCCCACGTCGGCTTGGGCGAGAGCGGGAGCATCATTCACTCCATCTCCCACCATGGCGACCTTTTTTCCGTCTGATTGGAGGCGCTTGATTATTTTGGCTTTGTCCTCGGGCAACACCTCCGCTATGACCCGGTGAATCCCAACCTGCCTTCCAATGGCCTCCGCGGTGCGGGGATTATCTCCCGTGAGCAAGATGGTTTCTTTTCCCATTTTTTGCAAGGAAGCAATAGCCGCAGACGAATCTTCTTTCACAGTGTCCGCGACTGCTATCAATCCCGTTAATCGGTCATTGATTCCCACAAGCATGACGGTTTTCCCCTCGTGCTCGAGGCGGGCCATTTCATTTTCTGCATTCGTTATAGCGATTCGGTGCTCGGTAAATAGTTTGCGCGTCCCGATGAGAACTCTTTTGCTCCCCGCCCGCGCCGTCACCCCCCCTCCCGGGATGGATTCAAATTTAGTAGTGGGAGGTAAAGAAATGCGTGATTTTTTGGCCGCCGAAACAATGGCCTCCGCGAGAGGGTGCTCGGATAGTTGTTCCACGGCCGCAGCAATCCCGAGCAGTTCCTTTTCACTCACCTGGAAAAGCGGAATGACATCCGTGACTTCAGGTTTTCCATGCGTAATGGTTCCCGTCTTGTCGAACACAATCACATCCAATGATTTCACGCGCTCAAATGCGGCCGCGTTCTTGAAAAGAATACCATTCTCCGCCCCTAAACCCGTGCCCACCATCACTGCGGTGGGAGTGGCCAGTCCGATGGCACAGGGGCACGCGATAATGAGTACCGTAACGAAAACCGTCAATGCGAACAGGAAGGGTTGTCCAGCGATGAAAAACCAGAATAGCCCGGAGAGAATGGCAATGATAATCACGATGGGCACAAATACTTCCGCGACCCGGTCCGCGAAGGCTTGGATGGGGGCTTTGCTCCCTTGCGCTTCTTCCACGATCTGAACAATTTGGGCCAGCATGGTATCCTTGCCCACTTTTTGGGCGCGAAATAAGAATGATCCTGTCTTGTTGATCGTGCTCCCTATCACGGTGTCACCAGGGTTCTTCTCCACGGGAATGCTTTCTCCGGTAATCATGCTCTCGTCAATGGAAGAATGGCCCTGGGTTACGGTACCATCCACCGGAACCTTCTGCCCGGGCTTAACCCGGATGATGTCGCCCACTTTAACTTCTTCGATGGGAATTGACACTTCTTTTCCATTTCGGATGACAATCGCGGTTTTGGCTTGGAGTCCTAACAATTTTTGCATGGCCGCGGACGTTTGTCCCTTGGCGCGGGCCTCGAAGTATTTTCCCAATAGAATAAAGGTAATTAGAAAAGCGGCTACCTCAAAGTACAAATCCTTCATGGAGAAGAGCGTGGATCCCGTGAGCATGGCGAGGGAGGCAATGACACTATACACGTAGGCGGAACCCACTCCCACGGCAACTAACGTATCCATGTTGGGGGATAGGACATTTTTCAATCCCCGAATGAAGAATTCCCGGCCAATCCATAATACAATGGTGGACAGGACCAATTGGATAATGATCTCGTTTGCGTGAATGAAAGAAGGAACTGGCAAAGGGAAAAAATTGGCTAACATCAAATACATGAGGGGAAGGGAAAGAATGAAAGAGAAGAGAAACTTTTGTTTGTAAGCCTCGACCTCTCCTTCCTTTAATTGAGCATGATCATGATGAGAACCGCCACCATGGGATGAATGATTCATACCCATAGGAGAATCTCCCATTCCTGGGTACAACTCATACCCTACTTTCTTTACGGCTTCCGCTAATTGTTTCTCGGTAACCGATTCATCGCTGGTCACGAAAGCTTTTTCCGAGGCAAAATTCACCGAGGCTAAATGTACCCCCGGGACTTTCCTCAATGCTTTCTCAATGGTGAGGGAGCATGAGGCGCAGTGCATACCCTTGATGGCGAAACTCCTTTTCTGGAGTGTGTCTGAATCCTTATCCATGTGTATCATGACCTCAATCCAATTTTATTGGAGTAACCCAAACTTCAATTCAATTAACCATTCCTCATTTTCAAGTAACCTTTTCTGGGAAAAAACATACAGCGCCCCAACCCAATACATGGGACGCCGATGACTTAAACGCCCCTCCGCATCGCCAATAATCAATAGGTTCAGGCAAATCGGTTGTAGATGAATGCTATCACGTACCCGAATAGGAACCCCATGATGCCGGCTTCGATAATGCCGAACAGGATGCCGATAGGAGAGAGGGTGAAGAACATGTGGGATTGCATCATCATCTGCGCCATCCCCCCATACATCCCCCAATTCCCGATAATCCCTAACACGAGCATGCTCAAAGCCGAAACCCCGGCTCCAGCCAATCCCAATGCCATCACATTCAATTTAGTCACCATTTTCCAATCAACCTCCCTCCGCTCACGCAGTCCGTTTTGTTATTTCACTGATAATGTCGATAGGACATTTCTAAATTCCCTCGTTTATATTCTTTTTTCTTTATACTCTCCTCGAATCGATTGGATAGCCAACTCATGTTCATGAACCAGCCCCCCAGACGAAAACCCGTTCGGCCGCCCCACCCACTCCTCGCAGGCGTAACGTCAGCATCCGAGCGTCTTCCACGATGGGAAACAAGAGGATTCCGCTCCGATGATGACCCCCGGGAGGGCTTCCTTCCCATCCCAATGCGGCGTACGTTTTCCCTCTTCCATCCTCGAGCACGCTGACCTGAGTTAAATCTTCTTCCAGGGAGATGCGATGGTTGTCTAATGTCACATCGAACCGAATACCGTCTGAGGAGATGACCTTGGGGGTCACACTCACGGTTACCTCATTCTGGTTGTCCACGAGCGAGGTGAAATCGGACGCACGCAGGGGGGCGGATTCCATCCCTGAGGGGGAAGGACTCTCAAGGAATAATCCATATCCCACCACCCCTACCACTAACACAAAGGCGAGCACCAGGCCCGCTCCTAAAATTTCTTTCGTTTGACTCAATGCACTCGTCATTTTATCCCTCCTCATTTTGTTTTTGGATAATCGTTTGGGTTTGAAAAGAAAGGGCGTCGGTCAATAATCCATGCGTCTCAAGGACGGTGAGCATGTGCACTAACCCATACGCTCCCGCCAGGAGACCAAAACCAAGGAATATTTGTTCATAGGACGCGAGCGCCGCGGCGATCCCCGCCATCCCTAATAGGGGAAATAAATCCAATACGTGATGCGCGCAGCAGGCAGCCATGCTTCCTGCGGATACCCCTCCCGCGGCCATCATGGCGGGGTTGGCTTTTCGCACGCGGTGCGCGAACGCATACAATCCCATCTGCGCTCCGAATAATCCCACTAATGGAAGGAGGAGGAAGCCATTGCGCTGGAGGCTGTCCAGGGCGTGCGCTTCTCCATTCAGTAGCGTGAGCAGTCCTAAATAGGCGGCGAGGAGGAGTACCGATGCCAGAAGGCCAATGCCAATATCCTGTTTCTCCATCCTCATCACTCCTTACAGCAGTCTACAAGTTTAGTGAAGAGTGCTGTCGCCTTCTGCATGGTAGTCGGGGGATCGGGAATCGAGGAAACGGGCGCCAGAATAGGTCTTCCTTTTTCCTTTTTTTCCATGGGAATATTCAACACAAAGAAAAGAGATAGAAGTTCAAATGCATGCGTAAAGAAGGGGAGGGCTTCCTTTTCTTGGTCGCGGGAATGGAGCTTGGTCCCCACCTCATACAGGCGCATGCTGGCCGCCAGCAGATGCTTGGAGGCGCACCATTCCTCCCCTTGTGGATTTTTGACCACCATTTTCATGGTTTCCTGACGCATGCCCCGGATCTCCTGCATGTAATCCAGGTATTTCGTTTCCTTGGTTTTGGCAAATGAAAAATAGAAATGCTCCTCCAGGCTGACGAGATTCATGAGGCCGATGGCCAAATCCTCGAGCGTGGACAAATCCCCTCCCTTCGTTTGAAAATCGTCGGGAAATGGATTCTCCTTTTTTCCATGAGAAATAGGATGCGAGGCGGAGGGAACATGGATCGCCATGTCAAGCCACCCCCCACTGCAACAGGGCCGCGGCACTCCCTACGAGAAGGAGGGAGAGCAAAACCCCTTGATATGGGATGAGGCTCTTTCCCCTGGTTTTACGAATACGCCCGTGCAGGCCATGCGCGACCAGCGCGGCAACCCCCCCGATGGCCACTCCCAAGTAGGATTTTTCAATCCAGTATACTTTATTGAGAAGCCCCCCGCTCTCTCCAAGGAGGCGCAGCGGCAATAGTATTTGGTCCGAGGGCAAGGCGTTCACGGCGATCGCGGTGAGGAGAAAGGTTCCCCCGATGACGAGCGCATCCTGGTGGGGAACGTATTTTTTCTTCATGGCCTGGGCGAACATCAACCCCATCACCATTCCCGCACCCCCCACAAAAGCCCCCACGGCTCCCAGGCCCATTCCCAAATAGGAAGCCGTCACCGCGCCCGTTCCCACGGCGAGCGTGCAGAGGGGGCAGTGGGCGTGAACCACGGGGCTTAACCCCAGGAGAGGGACCCCGAAGAGTCCCCCGCGCAGGAGGGAGGGTGCGTTCATATCAGCACCCGCCTACCATGGTTGGGGCGGCCGACGGAGCCGCGCTCGGCGTATTGGATGGGGCTGCGGGAGCAACGATATTCCCACTGAGCAACGCTCCGCCCGATCCGTTTACCTGCCGGATGTCCGCGGCGAGTTCCCCCACCTGGAGGAATTGCACCACGCTCATCGCGAGCAGGAGAAAGGCTCCCAGGATCAGGAAATAAGACACGGTGTTTCTTTCCGGGGAGGCGACCTCTTTCCCGGCTTCCTCATGTTGGGTGGGCGCACCCTCTTTTCCGTGCGCAGAGTGGTTTTTACAACAGTCCATGTGTTCGCTCATATTAGCACCCCCCCACCATACCGGAGCCGCTTCCCTTCTCTATTCCGCGGTAAGCGTTCGAGGAGAGGTTGATGAAATTCAATGGGATTCCATTGGATTCCAGAGCGACGGCTTTCTGAGATATTTGCGTCGGGAAGAAGAGGGCTTTCCATTTCCCTAATTCTTCGAGTATTTGGTCATCCGTGTATTCGTCCGGGTGTTCCGTCAGGATATACTTGGCCACTCCCCGCATGGCGAAGCTGTGCGCGCACCCGCACGCGGCTTCCCCATTAGCGAAAATAATGGATTCCGCCCCGCAGCAGTATTCACAGCTAATCTGCAATAGGGTCTTGATGTAGCGTTCCTTAGCCTCCCCCTCTAATGTAATTGATTGATCCAAAGTGGCCAGTTTCCGGATAGTGGCATCCGCTTTCTGGGGGGAGTCGGCGGAGACATCGTCATAGGATATACCTAATTCCGCTCCGTATACTGGGGGCACGCCCTTGGGAAGCCCGGCGTATAGTTCTATTTGAGCAGGCGGTGTCGTGGGGGGAGCAGTGATCATTCCCGTGGCGGGATTCATTTGCGTCCCCATGCCACTTCCCATCATTTCCTGCATGCTCCCTAATTGCATGAAATTAATTACCGAAAAGACCAGCGCCAGGGCCAATAGCCCAGATGTAAGGGTCGTTGTCCGATCCATAGTTCCATCATTCTCCTGCCATCCCTTCCCTGAGGGGAAGCGGATTTTTGATTAAGGAGGGAGCGAAACACCAATTATAGGTACGCGTGAAACTGGTTTCACTCCCCAAACATGGGTTTATATGGCTTTTTCGTCTGGGAATACATACATTATGCTTCCTCCACGCACCCTGGGATATGTTCTCGTAATTTGTGCCATCGTCCTGGGCGGCATCCTCTTTTCCCTCAAATCCAACGCGGACACGCAGGGATTGGCATTGTGCCAGGCCTACACCGAGCAGAACAAGGACATGGCCTCCTGCCCCGCGCACGACGACAACGTTTCCTGGTCTTTCATCACCGCCTTCGGCATCACCTTCATCGCCCTGGGCACGGGAGTGTATTTTGTAGTGGCACCTGTTCCTCCTTCCCCTCCCAATGAGGCGGTCGCCCTCTCCCCCGCCCCCACCTTCGATGCCTCTTCCCTGGAAGGGGATGAAAAAGGGGTGTGGGAAAAGATGGTGGAGGCCAACGGTTCATTATTCCAGAGTGACCTGACGCGAACAACGGGGTTTTCCAAGGTGAAGCTCTCCCGCATTCTGGACAAGCTGGAATCCAAAGGGGCCATCGAGCGCAAGCGCCGGGGAATGGCCAACCTGGTCGTGGCGAAGTAATTTCCAAACCATCCCGGAATGTTCAGTAGGCGGCCCTTGTCCTTATTATTTTAGGTTAAAAGTATCCTTTTACCAGGTGGTCTTGATATAGCCGGAGGCGATAATCGCCGGATCTTTAGTTATAGCCGTACCTCCTAATACCTTGGCCGTGGCCGTAATAATCTTATCATGGATTTCAGGCACCTTTTCTAAATGCTGGCACACTCGGATAATCCCGAGAGTCAAATCATAAACAATGTAGTTACTGCTTTCCCCTATTTTACCTAAAAGTTCGGAGAACAATTCACTTGAATCCTTTTTCTCGCAGATATAGAGTGCTTCTGCCAACACGATGGTTGGAATGACGATCGTGTTTTCACCTTTTTCGGCCTGCCGGAATACTGATGCGGCATTTGAGGATAATTGGATGTTTTCCGTCAAAAACCATAATAGTGAATGGGTATCCGCGATATACATCATCGTAATGAATGAAACAGAGACTTCTCAGAGTCGGCAATATCTGTTTCCGATATCTCGATGCTTTTCCAGAGTCCGGCGATTGACACTACCTTTTTAGCGCCAGGTTGGATGGCACTTTTCAGCTCATTCAACGCATGCTCCAGATCTTCCATCTTTTTAGCGAGCAATAGCGAATCCATATTATCATTTACCTAAAAGATTCTTTATATAGGTACTGGAGGTAAATCGCCATTAGCCCATTATTAAAATTCCACCTCCCAAACCATCCTGAAATGGTCAGAAGGCGGCCCTTAATCCTTATTAACCAAAAATTCCAACCCTTTCCATGCGCATCCGTCAAGCTACTGCCAAAGATATCATTCCCATGGCCCGTCTCATGATGGACGTTTACTCCAAGCCGCCATTCAATGCCCGCCGACCACTTTCGGAAGCGGTGAAGAGCCTCCGATACTACTTGAAGATGGGCCACGCATTCGTGGCAGAGGAAAGGAAAGAATTGGTGGGAGCTACTGTTCTCCGGGTCGATCGTTTTTGGGAAGGAAATGTCTTGATCATAGAGGATCTGGCGGTGAAGGAAACCCCTGGCTCCCAAAACGTGCGTAAGGCCCTCCTTTCCAGCATGAGGAAATACGCCAAGCAGAAAAAGGCACACCTGATCTCCTTCTCCACCCTCCTCAAATCCCCCAACCTTGGATTCTACGAGAAAAATGGATTCAAATTACGGAAGGATTTGGGGATATTCGAGAAGCGGATTTGAAAAGTATCCATTCAATCGACTTGACATTAATCGCCGCTCTTTTTTTTCTATGCGGTTTCACATCCATACGAATGTAGCGAAGGCCGATAACAGCAAAGCGGCGAGGAGGCTGAGGAGCAATCCCGTTTTGGCCATCTGGGGAACGGTGACAGCGCCCGTGGAGTAGGCGATGGCATTTGGAGGAGTGCCCATGGGGGCGGTGAAATCAATCGAGGCCGCGATCGCGGTGACCACCACAATGACCTCCACCGGTATCCCCAATGCGGGGGCGAGGGGGATGGTCAATGGAATCATGAGCGCGGCCGAGGCGGTGTTGGAGGCGAACATGGTGACGATAATCCCCACCACGGCGAGAAGGAAAATGAGAAGGAAAATAGGCAACCCCACCGCGTGCGCGGAGATGAGCGCCGCGAGGTGCGCGTCAATCCCGGTGGCCTGGAAGGCGCTCCCCAGAACAATGCCTGACCCAATGAGGGAAAGAATGGGCCAATCCACTTTCTTGAAATCTTCCGTTTCAAGCAAGCGGAATAAGTAGAGGAGGAGAATGGGTACTAATGCCACGACGCTCGTGGATAATTTCGTGAGAGAATCGGTGGCCCAGAGGAGCGCGGTGAGGAGGAATATCCCTATGACCAGCCGCTGGCCCTTGTTTAATTTTTCGATGTGAGGACGGAGTCGGAGCCTTTTGATTTCCGGAGGATAGATGCGCAGCACCACCCCCCAAATCACAAAAAGAAAAATGAGGACGAAAGGAAGGCCGTAGAACATCCAGTCCCAGAATCCGAAGGCCATTCCCATCTCCCCCAAATATTTGGCCGCGAGGGGATTGGGAGTAGATCCCACGAGTGTACCTAAACCCCCGACGGTGGCGGCGTAAGCCACCCCCAAAATAAAGGCTTTGGCGAAGGAGGACGTGGAAAGGGGCAGTTTGTTCTGGTGGAGCACAAATAGCACAATAGGAATCATCAGCGCGGCGGAGGCGGTGTTGGACATCCATAACGAGAGAAAGGCTGTGAGGAACATGAACCCGAGCAGCACCATGGATGGTTTCTCTCCCAGGTGGGATAATACCCGGTGGGCGATGAGGTGGTCCAATCCATGCTTCTGGAGGGCGATAGCCAGGACGAATCCTCCCAATAATAGAACGACAATGGGATCGAAGTAGAGAGGGAATATTTCCCCAGGAGAAAACCCCCCAAGCAGGATGAGGAGGAACGCAATGAGGAGACCCGTGATGTGCAAGGGCAATGCTTCCGTGAACCAATACACCACCGCCAGCACCGTAATGGCCAGCACCAATTGGGCCCGGGGTTCCCATCCTAAATCCAGGAAGAAATATACCAGCCCCGCGAGAACAGGACCCAAAACCAGCGTGCGCTCCCGCGATGCCCATCCCATACCCATCCAAAACCCTCCCCATTAAAATATCCCGCGGGCGGGTTGGAAAGCAGGAAATCAGTTAATCAGGTTCACATCGTTATTTGAGGATAAATCAAGCCCGATTGAATTCAAAAATGGGAGTCATTCAGTGATTCGATTTATTTCTCAAACGGATCTATCTTCCCTAGGCAAAGTTGAAAAGATAGGCAGGCTTATATTTCCAGAATTTTTCTTCCCAGAATGCGGTGGCAAAAAATTGGGGCAGCGATTGGGTTTGGTCTAATTATTTTTATTATCGCGTCCATTTTCACACCTAACAATCAGGATTCAACTTTATCCGTCATTTTATCGGTATCCACATTCCTCTTTGGGGTTTTCATCGCTTTTGCTATTTCAGATCGCCGCAGCCGCATGGATGCCATTCGTGAGAATGATTCTGTGGAACGTGGATATATCGAAGAATTGTATCGTCTGTCATCCATTTTTGGAAAAAAAATTCAAAAAGAATTCCAGATCGTTTTGGATAAATACCTTATGGCCACCCTCGACTATCCTATTTTCTATTACTATTTGACAGAGTACGAATTCAAGCAAATTGACAAAAAAATTAACGAACTGGATATTAGCGGGGATAAAGAAAAGATTGCCTATGGAAATATTATGGATATTATGGAGAAAATGGGGGTGGCCCGAAAAAAAACAATTGCACATATTGGAGACACTCTTTCAATTTTTGAATGGACCATATTCACCTTTCTTTCCATAATAATAATTTCAACCCTTTTACTGTCCAATTCTGGAGAAGTTTATTCTGCATTGGTGGTGGGGATCATGAGCTTTATCATTGCATTGCTTATCGTATTCCTCGACAGCCTGAATTCATTGCAATGGAAAGAGGAAGAACGGCTGTTTGAGCCATACCAGCGGACATTCGAAGCCATCGATTTGATGCGCTATTATCCTGAAGACCTGCTCAGGGAGGGTAGGATTACCAAACACGTTGGAATAAAATACCGGGTAGGCACATACACTTTTTTGAACAACAAGATAATAGGGAAAAAAATTTCCATCAAAGGATAGATATTTCCCTTTGGGCCCCGTACTAATGGTTGGGAGATAACTTTTTTGATTAAACTTTTTTCTTAAAAAAGTTAGTTTGATGAACCCTTTTTCAAAAGGTTCTTTACTAAAAAAGCCCGAGCAATAACCAATACACCCCTACAAAATCAATAGGTTTAAATTATTGTAGGGGTAATTAATGGGAATGGTTTCCAAGAAAAGGAAGCGAATAAGAGGAAATGAATATGACTACTGGAGCCTTTCGGTACGCTTGCCCAATGGAAAGGTCAGAACAGCCCAAAAAATGGTCCGGGACGGGGACGATCCGAAAACCATACGGGTTTGGGCTGATGCACAGGAACTCAAAATATGGCGGAATTGGGCCTCTCAATTCTACGCCGCCGACTCTATCTTTACCCCTGACCAAATCCAGAAAATAGAGGAAATGCGAATTGGATACAAAAAGATTACCCGCCGCTTGACCAAGAATCAACTAAAAGACTTGTTTGATCGCTTTACGGCCAATTTCACATATGAATCTAACGCACTGGAAGGAAGTTCTCTCACTCTCAAGGATGTAGCCATTATCTTGTTTGAGAAAAATATCATCAAAGGAAAAGATTTGCGTGAAATTTATGAAACAGTGAACTCAAGAAATGTAGTGAATCTCATCCTAAAACGAAAATTCAAAGTAACGGAAAAAGACATCATCCGCGTACATAAAATGCTGGTTGACAAAATGGATGTAGAAACAGGATACAAAAAAATACCAAATTGGCTTCCCGGAAGAAAGATTGAAACCACGATGCCCGAAAATGTCGAAAAAGAAATGAAATCATTGGTAGAATTCTACCAAAAAAATAAAACGACTACACACCCATTGAAATTAGCCGCCCAGATCCATGGCAAATTCGAAAAAATACATCCATTTGACGATGGAAATGGCCGCGTGGGACGCTTTCTTATTAACATCATGTTGGTCAATGATGGATATCCACCACTGATTATTCGGAAAACCCAACGCATCCACTACCTGAAATGCTTGGAAGATTTTGACAATGGATATACCCATAATATTGAGCGATTTTTACTGGAAAAATACAAAGACACCTACCGAAAATTCTTCGAAATATACATCAAATATATTTGAATGGGTTATCCTAAGCCCTCGGTGGGCAATGTGGTAATTAGTTCGAATCCTTGGAATTCCAAAAAAACCTTGTTTTTGATGATGAAAAGGGGGATTAATTAGCAGTACGACCCTGCCCTGTATGCGGTAGCGGCAGTTTTCCTTATTTCCTTTGGCCGAAAGTGCAATAGTGCATTAAATTGTGTATAAAGCCAATGCCCTATTTTTTCCCCAGGAATTTGGCGTGCTGTTTGCTCCACACGCTATTGGGTGTTTTCTTGAGCCAGTCCGCGTAGTAATCGATGAATGCCATCCGTTCTTTTCGGTTCTTTTCGACATCCGCACGGAGCGCCTTCCGATCCTTTTCCGTCAATCTGGGGACATCGCTCAGTTCCATAACACCCTCTCCGCCACATCCATAACCCCAATCTCGTTAATATGCCTTTGGAGGAGGGGCACGTCTATTTTTTCCAGGAAAAGCCGATACAAGTGCCGTGCGTCTTCAAAATCTTTATCCGTCCCCAGTAGTAATTTATATGCGATTTGGAGTTCGATCTCGGAGGTAAACAGGCGATGGCCATTGAGGATCACTTCAATCGGATGGCTCATCGAATAGTGGTTGTATTCCGACTTCGCATACTTGATCTCAAAATTCGGGATGACTTTCCCATTTAGGGCAAAGCGGATTGCGGTATCGTTCTCCAAGTATTCATGCAACGCATCCTGCGGATTGGTTGAATTAAGACAGTACATACCCGCCTCCTCTAAAGCGGCCCACCATTCACGCATCCTTTTTTCATCCAGCCGCTCGATGAATAAATCGACATCTTCCGTTTGCCGGCTTCTCCCGAATAAGATGGCAATGTACCCGGAAATGATGACATATTGGATGTCCATCCTATGCAAAATATCCACGAACCCGAGAACCAATTCGTCCAAGTCCGACAGTTCGCGGTCAAACACGATTTTCCCAGGAGAATACTCGAACTCCATGATACAAGAGAAACCCTCCCCTGGGTTATATCCCTTTGGGCAGGGAACCGCCAAAAAAAACCTCGCCACCAGAGCCCAACCCTTTGATAGAAGTCGAATCCATGACTCTTTTTAGGATGGAAAAATGATTGGTTTATTATTCATTTATTGAACCACAATGGTTTTAATTAATTCAAGAGGCACTTAATTGTGGCTGGATTTTTAACGCATGAGTGGATTGCCTATTTGGTATTGCAAAAGCTGAAAAGAAAACAAATTATTTCGCAATCTGAAAACATTGATGATTACTTTTTTGGCGCAGTCGCACCCGATATTCGGTACTCTGCAAATATTGCAAGAGAAATAACACATAAGCCAGGCGGTGAAGAATCGATATTCGAAATGTTAAAAATGAGCGTTCCTTCATTTCCCTTTGTCGCTGGATACGAAACCCACCTGATTACAGACATAGCTTGGTCCAATGATAAAAATTGGCTGAAGGAGAGTATTTACGAACATTATTCAATGAATGCGAATAATACTATTCAAAAAATTACCCTTTATGGTTTGGTCGATGATTATTTTCAAGCCAAGGCAGATTGGCTTTTTCCATATACGTGTGCTGGATATGTTTTTCGCGCGAATGATTTTGAAATTCTTAAAAGGATAAGAATATCTGAAAAAGAAATTTTGGCATATAAATCAATCCTGATTCCTTATTTGCGTGAACCTGGAATTGATAGTATAATCAATCTTGGTTTTTTTCCGGATAATAGAGATGAAACTCTGGTAGCACAGTTCTTGGATGATCATACTTCTATAACAAAATATTTGCAGAAATTTGAGAAAACGGCGGTTGAAAAATGTGTTGAAAGCTTGGAGAAATATGTATGAAGAACTGGGAAGGAATAGCTGTTAGAATTATTATTGGAATGGCAGGAGTGGTTGTATTTTTCCACCTGGTGGAGCGCCTATATTTGTTGTATTTTTTGTTTTTGGTTCTGACGACCCCATAACCTGAAAAGCCCTCGATGAGGTAAACCGTAACCCGTTCAAATCCCCAGCGCTCGCGTTTCTCTATTTATTTAGTTTGAGATTTCCAGGATTACCAGATAATGGGATCAAAACCCTTCGGCCCCAAGCGTTTGAAGAATGTGCTTAATGTCATCTATTACTTTCTGCTGGTTCTTTTTGTCAGAGATGCGAACGAATTTGATGAGGAGATCAACCAGTTCTTCTTGGGAAAATGCCTTGATTTTATTTCCATCCGCAATAAAGTAGAACCGGAATGATTTATACTTGAGTTCCTTGATCACGATGCCGCCTACCCTCCCGAGCGGCTTACCTTTTTTGGGATTTTCTTCCAAGGTTTCCAGGAGATCCAATATCTCATGCGATTCTCCCTTGAATTTTCGCTTGATTTCATCCAAAAGCGAGCGGACTATTTCGACCTGGGCCATTGCGCTTCAACCTCTTTCCGGGCTTCCTTGAGCGAAATCGTATTATTGGAAGCCATCAGAAATTCGCGCAGTTGAACCTTAACGGCCATGCTGTAGAGTCGCTGAAGAATCATATCATAACTTTCCCCCTTCGACCCGAAAGAAGAAATCTTCCGCTTAGTTTCAGTGGACAGCTGAATCGTCGTATTACTCATACCATAACAACTATAGCCACTATAGTTTAAAAGAATTCCTTCAACCACCCCCCCCAATAAATGGTATTTTTACAACCTTTCCAAACCCCTACCAATACGCCGGGAATTTGCTCCCCCCTACCTCAAGCCCTCGATGAGATTGGTACGTTAGGATAAAGTCCCACGCATTCCCAAAGTTGGAATGGATTAAAAGGACTTTACTGCCTCGTTCTCCCATGAATCTGCAGGGCAAGGTTGTGATTATAACTGGGGCGAGCCGAGGTCTTGGAAGGGAACTTGCATTGGCTTTTTCCAAGGAACTGGCTCATGTGGTGGCAAGCGCACGTTCCTCAAAAGAACTTAAGGTGCTTGAAGGTGAGACTAAGGGAATCAGTATTCAAGCGGATGTGATCAAGGATTCCGATATGCTTCAACTCGCCAAAAAGACGGTTTCAAAGTTTGGTCGAATTGATATCTGGGTGAATAATGCAGGGATTTGGATTCCCCACGGTCCAGTTGAAGAGCTTAATTTTTCTCGCGTTCGAGACGTTATTGAAGTAAACCTCTTTGGAACGATGCATGGATCAAAAGCAGCTCTCCTTCAAATGAAAAAACAAGGAAATGGAATGATCATTAACATTCTATCTACAAGTGCTTTAGACGCAAGAGCTGGAAGCTCTGCATATGGTGCGAGCAAGTACGGAATCATCGGATTTGCCAAAGCGCTTCGGAAAGAAGCTGAGCCCTCCGATATTCGAGTCGTGAACATTTATCCAGGCGGAATGCGCACTCATCTATTCGATGAAAAGATACCGGATAATTATTCCAGTTATATGAATCCAAAAGAAGTAGCTCAAAAAATCGTCGAAAATCTTAAGAAGGAAAATCCAGAAGAAGAATTAATACTTAAGAGGCCGAAGCCCTAAGCCCTCAATGGGCGCGAGACGGTAAGGGGTTCAAATCATATAAGGTAGTGTGGGATTGGTTTTGACCAATCTTGCGTGTTTAATAAAGTAGGAACAGATTCTTTTTACATGAAAAATCCGTTGAAACATTCCAGAAGGAAAAAACCCGCACCTAAAACGGATCGTGTAACCATTTTAAATCGCCGTGGAAAGCGGCTACACGGTTTCTTAACCAATGTTGGTAGTACTTCGATCGTGCTAGTACTCCCTGGTGCAGGGGAATCTTGTAATCAAATATTTTATCAAAAAATAGCAAAAGTAGCCGCTGCTCATGGATTGGACTGTTTACGCATGGATTTGTCAGGTTATGGTGAGAGCGAAGGAAATCGGTTTGAGATTACCCCAACGCTCCATGTTCAGGACGTGGTGGATATTTATACTCAACTAAAACCGAATTATTCTTCTTTCTATGCAGCCGGATTTTCATGGGGTGCGTACATAGCATTAATTACTTCACTGCATGTTCCCTTTCACCTTCAATTCATTTTTTCTCCCGCAATATTTTATGAAAATAGGGAAATCAATCATGCATTTAATCGCGCGTGGAAAAGGAATGGGTGGTTGCCGGATTATAATGTATTTGTGAAAAATGGGAGCATCCGACCGCAGAAAGAGAAACACCAACTAAATTATGCATTTTTGACCTCCCTCCGACGATATACGATTGATAACGTGAGCCGCACTCGTGTTCCAACGATATTAGGATGCGGAAAAAAAGAAAAACTATTTGTAAAACAAATAAATCAACTTAAAGAAAAAATTCATGCCCCCGTTCAAAAAAACCTTTTTTCAGGAGTTGGCCATGAAAGTCGAAATCCACTATATTATGAAAAGGCCCTCAAACTTATCAATGACAACTTGCCTACTATTTGATTTCAAACCACACCCTAACTAATGCCACAATTTCTTCCAAATCTAGTTCGCCATCCATTTCGGGGGACGTGCACCCTTTTCAGCTTTTGGATTTGAACTGGTTGCCTGAGAGCCCTCGGTGGGATTCGAACCCACGACCTGCGGTTTACAAAACCGCTGCTCTACCACTGAGCCACGAGGGCGGAATGCGATTTGGGAATGGAATGGCATTCTGACGCATGGCTATTCTGGAGCGGGAATCCATATAAATTCGGTCTCCAGACCAGAAGAAAAAGGGGCGGTCTCCGGTTGACCGCCAGGGGTAGGAAGCCTTATTCAGGCACCCTTATTTCCGGCGCTTTCGAACAATACGCTTTCGCGTAGAGCGGGCGCGCACGGTGCGCGTCTTCCGCGCGGGCTTTCGAACGGTTTTCACCGTTGTTCGGCCGCGTGTTTTCCGCACACTTTTTCGAACCGTTTTGGGACGGGTCGTTTTACGGGTTGTCTTGCGAACAACTCGTTTTGTTTTGCGTTGCACGTGGTTTACCTCCGACGTGTTTATGTAGACTAATTATGTCTGCATTTGTTATTTAAATGTTTGGAATGCATCTTTTGTCGTACAAATGCATGTTTGGCGCCAAAATGTTGGTGCAACGTGCAACAAGTTACAAAATAATGTGAAACACACGCCCAATGTTCGTGCGCAAGAAATATTATTTATCTTTTTGAATGAACAAACGGAAAAAAAGAAATATGATTACAAAAAAACCCAGCGAAAGAATCAGCGTGTGCCAAACCTGCGGCGAATGCTGCAAGCGGTATCCCATTTCCATCTTGCCACACGAGCGTTCCGCGCAAGCGAGGTTCATGGGAGTCAGCGAAGAGGAATTCACGCGCACACATACCCGGCTGCTCGTGCAATTGGTACCTTTTCCCTCCTCCGATCATCCATTGGCGATCGCCACGGCGATGTTGCCCAAAACATTGGTGCAAATACTTGAATCCAATGGATTGGATTCTCCGTATGTCATGATCCTCCCCATGGTGGGTTTGAGAAAAGAGGAATATTGCATCTTTTTCGATGCGGATACTTTCGGATGCACCACCCATCCCGTGAAACCCGCGCAGTGCCGGCTATTTCCTTTCACGAGCCTAAAGGAGAATGAGGATTATGCCACCCTCTATGATTTCTGCGGGTTGGCTACTATCAGTTCCCCGACACAGCATACCTTCGACCATCAACGAGCGCAGAAGGAGCGTATGCATGCCTATTTCGATGCCGTGGCCAAAGAAGGATTGGGTGGCGTCTGGGGAACCCTCCCCCTCAAGGGAAACATCCTTTTCAGGGGAAAAGAGGTTTCCACCATCAGAATGGACGAACTGAATGAATGGCTGTCATTATCCCGAAGCAAAACCCCCCATTTTGACAATCATCGAAAATAGATTCGTCTATCGTAGACTTTGGGAAGCTTTCAGGTAAAAATGTTCATAAACTCCCACCTCCCTCCTCTCTTTCATGAAAGCCACCTCTCATCCAAGAATCGGATGGGGTCTCCTTGCCGGATTGGTTTTGCTGTTATTGCTCGCCGGCTGTGCCCAACCCCCATCCTCAGGAAACAATATTCCCCCAGCCCCTAATCCTCCTCCCACCACCCAGGATGGACGATTAGTTTATGCCATCACCGATGCGGCCGCGGATCTGTCTTCCATTTCAAGGATCGACATGACCATCGACCGCGTGGAAACCCATTCGACAACGTCGGGTTGGACCACCGTTGCTTTCACCCCTCAAACATTCAACCTATTGGATCTCAGGGACCAGGATAAAGCCATGGTGCTCGCCGACGCCGAATTGAATGCCGGTTCATATGACCAGACAAGATTGCACGTGTCCTCTATTCTCATTACGGATATCGAGAACCAGACCCGGGAGGCTTTCCTCCCTTCAGGAGAGCTCCGATTTTCTTCCACCATGAACGTGGATGGGGGGAGCGTGAATACCATTCTCCTGGATGTCCTCGCGGATGTGTCATTGCATCAGACGGGGAATGGCCAATACATTTTTGCCCCCGTCATCCAGGTTGAAACCCGGGAAGATGCGGATGTGACCATCCAGAATGACGACACCATTGTAATAACCTCCGGGAACATCACCTCATCCACGCGTGTGGGCATGGATGTTCAGGGGAACGTGGGGGTGAATGTGCAGATCCCCGCGGACGCGAATGTGGTCATCGAGAATGGGATCGTGGTCATCCGAGGAAGCCTTCTCGTGACCTGAATAATGGATTTGAAACAGGAAATGGGGGATGTCCTATTTTTTGTCCCCCTCTTTTTTTTTATCTAAAAATGTCATTCTCGAATGCCCATTAATCCGTTGGCGGGCATATTCGGGTCAATGGGTTGGGTGAATTCAAGGGTCAATTGGAACCCATTGTGCGCAATTCCTTTGGTCAGTGTCCCATCCCACATCTGCATCCCCAGCATGAATCCCACGTGCAAGTCCCCATAAATCCCATCCTTGAGGTTCATGAAATGCCCTGACACCGAGACGATGCGCCCATTCCGCAGTTCCTGCGAGACGAAGCGGTTGTGATTGAAGTATTGCACCGTGGCTTCCTTCAGAAGTCCGTCGGCCGTGATCGCCGTGGTTTCTCTGATTCCGTGTTCGCGGATGGCTTGCCGCAACCCTTGGAGCACGTCATCCCCATCCTCGAACGCCAGGACGAGATTCTTCTTCGTGCTCCTTCCGGTGTAAATAGTCGAATCGAATTGGCTCATGCCTATTCCCCCTCTCTGCCATACATATCCTTTCCCGGTTTATTAGCCTATTCGATTGTGTAGCAATTACCTTTTTGTAGGGGTATCTCCTTCATCTTACATGGATACCCTTTCTTCCTTGGCCGCAGAGGCCCATACCTGCACCCGTTGCCCGCTGTCCCGCTCCCGCACCCTCGCGGTACCGGGAGAAGGGCCGTCGAACGCGACCATCCTTCTAATTGGAGAAGCCCCGGGGCGGAATGAAGACCTTCATGGGCGGCCTTTTGTGGGCGCGGCGGGAAAGAAGCTGGAGGGGCTCCTGGCTCAAGCGGGGTTGGCGCGGGAAGACGTATTCATTACTTCCGTCGTAAAATGCCGCCCCCCTGAAAACAGGGTGCCTACTTTTGAGGAGGCCACCACCTGCAAGATTAAATTCCTCCAACCCCAAATCCACCTCATTCGACCCGCGCTTATTGGCCTCATGGGACGGACGGCGATTTCCCACGTGTTGGGAGAGAAAATAGACCTGGAAACCATGCACGGGAAGGTACTGGAAAGGAATGGCCAGAGGTACATGATCCTCTACCATCCGGCCGCCATGATCTATAACCAGAACTTAAAGGCAGTCATGGAAAAGGATTTTAGGGAATTAACTCCTCATGGGGGGGAGAAACATGCCTTTCGTTAAACGAACACGTACTCCTCGCAAACCCCGGATGACCTCAAGCAGGGAACGGGCACTTCTTTCGCGGGTAGAATTGCGCCATGAAAAAAGGGTATCCGAGCTGAAAGATATTCGTTATGCTTTCGACCAAAAAGAGGAAGTGCGGCTCGCCCGGAAACGAGTTTGGGGTATTCTGCTGGGGGAAGAAAAAGCATCCACCATCTATGCCGCCTTGGTTCCCCTGCTGGGTTTCAAGCTGGATTATTTGGATGCCGCCTACAACCATGTTGTGATTGCCCTCGATAATACGGAACGTATCCTCCGGCGGAAGGACGTGCCTCCCGGCCTTCGCCGCGCCATCGAACGCCATGCGGAAACCCTCCGAGAGTTGCAGGATCGCTACTTGGAAGATATTGCTCATTTTTCGAATATCCAGACATTGTATAAGCGAACCGCCAAACGGGTCAAGGAAGAAGGGATCGACCCTCAGGAGGTTCAGAAAACATTTTCCCTTTTGCAGAAAGAAACGGATTATTATTACATTCTCTGAAAAGGATAAAGCAACCGGAAAAAAAAGTAGGTATCTCACTTCTTCCCCAAGAACTTAGCGTGCTGTTTGCTCCACACCTTGTTGGGGGTTTTTTTCAGCCACTCCGCGTAATGTTCCACGAATGCCATCCGCTGTTCCGAATTCCGGCGTTTCTCCTCTTCCATCTCCTTCCAGTCTTTCTCGGTCAATGTGGGAAGTCTTTTTTCCATAGAGTGTGCTCTGCCTGCTTTTCGACGCCCAATTCGCGTATATGATGGGATAACAACCCCGTATTTAACTTATCGGGGAATATTTTATACAAATGCCGCGCGTCCTCGAAATCCTTCTCCGTGCCCAAATACCATTTGTAGGCAATCTGTAGTTCAATCTCCGACGTGTATAGCAATCGCCCCTTCAGCCAGATCGGGATTCTCTTTTCCAAAGAATAGCCTGCATATTTCGACGTGGCATAATTCACTTCGAAGTTGGGTTCTGGTTTTCCATTCAACGAGAAACGGGGGGCGATTCCTTCCTCCAACACCTCCAACGTATCCATCAGGGAGAAAGCGTTAATGCATTCAAACCCTTCCTCTTCCAATATCTTCTACCATTCCTCCATTTTTTTCTCGTCCAACCTTTCGATGAACATATCCACATCAATAGTATTTCGCGCTCAACGATTTTTCACTCATGAAAGGAAGTCGTTTTCATTTATACTTTGGCGTATGGATCCTCCCTCGCTCCGGCAGGCTAAAAAACTGGATTTAGAAACAAAATAGCGAGATTGAGCAGCGCGGCGAAGCCGACCCAGAGGAGGTAGGGGTAGAGCAGATAGGCGGCCCTGGCGGAAATGGGTTTGAACGCACGGATGGTTTTCCATATGGCCCACCCCAGCAATAGGATGACAACGAACCCCAGCGCAGGCGATCGGAGGCCGAAGAAGGAGATGCTCCACAGCAAGTTCAATCCCAACTGGAGGCCGAACACCTTCAAGGCAGGAATGACCTTCTTCTGCTTGGATCCCCGCTCCTGCCAAACCAGATAGAGGGATATTCCCATCAGCAGGTACAAAAGGCCCCACGCCGGCCCGAACACCCAGGATGGAGGGGTGAAAAAGGGTTTCTCCAATGCCGCGTACCATATTGGGATGGCGGGCGTGGTGAACAGTGCACCCGCAATTCCTGCGAGCTGGCAAACTCCTATTGAGAGGATAAATCGGATTCCATTGAATGGTTTAGGCATACATTTTATTCCGGACCGGATACGATTTCATGACCCTATTCCAGGGCAGTGACAAGCGCTTGCTCCTCGGCCGTATTCGATGCACCGAAACAATTTTTTATTTATAAGCCTATTGAAGGCATTCGGGGCGAGAATTCTTCTTACCCCAAGGATATGTTATTCGACACAATTATAGCAATAGGAACCGGATTCCCTCATGAATGAATGTGAAACTGACCAGGGCAATTGCCGCGAGCACGAATTTCCTGAATGCTGCTAGACCCTCCACCACTAAAAGAGATGTTTTATAGACCAAAATAGGTATATTCGTTCATTTGGGAGTATTTACCACCATGAAAAAAAAGACCTCAATGGTAGATGTGATTGTTATTGGCACGGGTTCGGCCGGTTCAATCATCGCGTTTGCATGTCGTAAAGCGGGAAAAAAAGTTGCCATAATCGATGATAGAAAAGTAGGTGGAACGTGCGCGTTACGCGGATGCGATCCAAAAAAAGTACTAGTTGGTGCGGCTGATTTGATCGAGTGGAATTACCATATGCATGCTCAAAAAATTATTCATCCAGTTCCAAGAATAAATTGGAATGCGTTAATGCAGTTCAAACGAACCTTTACGGATCCCGTTCCTCTTTCGCTTGAAAAAGAATTAGCGGGTGCGGGCATTGCCTTATTCAAGGGACGCGCCATTTTCGTGGATGAACAAACCATTCAAGTAGGGGGAGAAATCCTCCTCAAGGGGAAAAAAATAGTGATTGCCACAGGGGCCGTTCCAAATGTCCCCCCCATTCCGGGTTCGAACCATTTCATTACGAGCGACGAATTTTTGGAATTAGAAAAACTTCCAAAGGACATTACATTCATCGGCGGAGGATACATTTCATTCGAGTTTGCGCACATCGCCGCTCGCGCCGGTTCACGCGTGCGGATTATTCACCGAAGCTCCCACGTATTGAAGGAATTTGATCCCGATTTGGTCAAAATGTTGGTTGAATATTCCAACGAAATAGGAATCGATATTCTGCTGGATTCAACCCCCACTAAAATTGAAAAGAAAAAAGATACCTATTACTTGACGGTTAAGGGGAAGTCCAAAAAAACCATTAAAACAGATTTAGTAGTGATTGGCTCAGGAAGAAAACCGGCGTTGGAAAAACTAAACCTGGAGAAAGCACATATTAAGTGGGATGGAAAAAAACTGTTACTGAATGCATACCTGCAAAGTATTTCCAATCCGCGCGTATTTGCAGCCGGCGATGCAGCGTCGAAAGGTCCACCCCTCTCTCCTGTGGCGGGGATCGATGGAAATGCGGTCGCCTACAACATGCTTAAGGCAAACAAAACAAAGCCCAATTATGCAGGAGTAGCATCCGTCGTTTTTTCCATTCCTCCGTTAGCCAAAGTGGGTTTAACGGTGACAGAAGCCCGAAAAAAGGGATTGCATTTCCATGTTAAATTCAAGAAAACCCACGAATGGTATTCGTCGCGACGCCTTAATGAAAGATGCTCCGGATTCAAAGTACTTGTAGAAAAAGAAACGGGAAAAATTCTTGGTGCCCATATTTTGGGGGAAAATGCGGAAGAACTAATCAATATCTTCGCACTCGCCATTCGATTAAACCTTTCCATGCATCAATTGAAAACGACTCCATTTGCTTACCCTTCTCATGGTTCAAATGTCCATTCCATGTTCCCTTAATTGGTGAGGGGGCCGACCGGAGCACGCTAATTCCTTTATGTTACCGATTGATAGTTTTATATTCAATGATTTAGCCATTGGACTATGATTCCTAAACCATTGATTCTGCTCGTCGTTTTGATGCTTGGGTGTATTCAGCCTGAGATTCCAGTAGAAGAAAACACCGTTCCCGCTACCCCTCCCGCACTTCAAAATGAGCTAATGGGAAATGAAACCAATGAGGAAGAAACAGAAATGGTTTCCCCCGATGAGATTTATTGGAAAGAGCGCGTGGAAGCAGCATTTGCTCCAGTAGAGTGTCCATCCCCTCCCCTAATAGATTATCCTGATTCCTATTACCAAGGTCCGCTCATCGATAATCACATTCACATTTCGTCTATTTTTGATGGAGGGCCTGGAAGCGAGCCCGAAAAAACTGATCATCCCGCATTAGGCGTCACTTCCCATATTACGGATTATATGTGTACCCTTCGCTACGATGGATCAATGCAAGCATTGACCTTTTTTCCAGTGTGGGATCCCATTGCCGATCAGTATTTGGATATTGCCAAGCGCACAATGAAAGAGTATCCCGATCTTTTTATCCCCTTTATTATGCCACCGGATGATGACGGGAATCCAAATGGTTTTCCCACCGTGGATGCGAAAAAGTTGGATGAATTTTTGAGCAGGCATCCGGGTTTATTTCGCGGCTATGGGGAAATAGGATTGTATGCGCGACCAGGAGGTGCTCCCGCACTTTTCCCGAATAGCCCGCGATTGAAGGAAATCTATCCCATTGTGCGAAAGCATAATCTTGTCGTGTACTTCCATTTAGGGGAAGGCCAGCAAGAGGCTTTTGAAGAAATTCTCTCGGAAAACCCGGATATTACCTTCATTTTTCACGGCGACCAACTCATTTCCTACCAGCAGGATGGAACGCAGTATTTGAGCGCAATTGAGGAAATCTTGGAAAACCATTCCAATGTGTATTATGAGGTGGATGAATTGTGGGGGGACGTTTGGTTATTGAAACCCGGCGCGTCCAAAGAGGATTTTCTAGCGCATTTTGAGGATTATGGGCCTTTGCTCGAAAAGGATGTGGCAACCTGGAAGCCCTTTATTGAACGTTTTCCCGACCAGGTTCTCTGGGGAAGCGATCGTGGAGTTTCTACATTGTGGGATTTGGATCGCGACGTGGCGTTCCAATTGCAGGATTACGTGCGCGCATTCATTGGAAAACTCGATCCGTCTGTGCAGGAAAAGTATGCCTACAAAAATTCAGAACGAATATTTGCAAAAAAATGACCTCCTCCCCCACGTGAACTACGGGGCACTAAAGTGCCCCGCGTCCTTCTCAACACGAAAAGAGAAAGGCGAAAAAATATTTCCGCGGGCGGGATTCATCCACCCACCAATGTGGGATAGGGTTCTCCCGAAAATGACCTAAAAAGAAAATGAGTGCACCTTGACTTTACAGGAAAATGCCCCGAGCGGGATTCGAACCCGCGTCCCCACCGTGAGAGGGTGATATCCTTGACCGGGCTAGACGATCGGGGCATCAGTTCTATTCCAAATGATTGGCCTACGGGGGGATTAAAAATCCCGCGACGGTTTCGATCGGGAGGGCTGGCCAGTACCCTGAAATGACCAGGTGACCGTTATTTCATTTGGGGGGCCCACTATTCCAAAAGAACCAGGGTGGTCCTTTTTAGGTACTTTTCACCCCATGAGAATGATAATCCATGTCCCCCCACCAATTCCTCCGCCTATTTTACACCCCCACCCAAGTGCTCCGCCAACAGCGGGATAAGGCCTCCCTGCCCGTCGCAATGATTAATCTCTTTCTCACGGGAGCCAACGCCGGGGTCGTGGGAATCCTTTATGTCACCCTCCTCCTGGATTCGTTTGGCACGCACCCCCCGGGAAAGGCTTTGGAACAGATTGGGGGTTATATTTTAGGGGAAGGGTTCCACGTGCTACTGTACCTTCCCTTCATCTCGGCGGTGGGGGCCGTTATTTTTCTGACTTTATTCATGGCTCTCGTTTGGATGATCGCCACCCAATTGGGGGGTCATGGGAGGTGGGTGGTGAATGTGTATTTGCTTTCCATCCTTTTCCTCCCGATCGCTATAGGCACCTTTCTCGTGAACCTCGCGCTCATCTTTCCTTTGGTGGGGGGACTTCTAGCCGTGGGATGGGGAATATACATCCTTTATTTGGTTATCCAAACCGTGTCGATTGCTAATGGTATTTCTCCATCTAAAAGTATTCTCGCATTGGTTTTCCCCGTCGCGCTGGCAGTAGGATTAATCCGCACCTTCACTGGGTGAATCGGCTATTTTGAAAATAGGAAGAGGGAGGGAATGCCCTCCCACTCATTTCAGATGCAACGTCCGGCTGAACAGGTTTTGTTCAAGTCTCCACAATCGTATTTGAAGGCATAGGCATGGTTGACCCGAGCCCCGTCATTGTTCACGTTCACATCCTTCCCACACGCATATTCGAGGAGCGTCTGGGTATTCACACATCCGTCCACGTACTGGATGGGCAATGGATGGTTTGGGAACCTAGCATTGAGGTCGCCCGACGTGGTGGGGTTAAACCCTCCGTCGGTGTCCAGGCAGGAAATGACGTCATTCGCGTCCCCGACCATGAGAGCATTATACAGCGGCCCCCCATTAACATTCCTCACCGTCACTGGAGTAACTGGGATGCGGGTGATATGCGCCCACACCAATGGAGCGATGACCAACACCACCAATAGGGCGATAACACCCAAGGCGATACTTCCTTTATGAAAATCCATCATTCATTCCTCCTTCCCAAAAATGGGGTAGAACAATCTTCGAATCCCGAGTTATATAAATGTATGGAAGGTCGCCCATCCGCTTGGAAATAAAGCAATCACCCCAAAGAATTCCAACCACCACGCACCAACCCATGAAACAGGTCTTGTTGATGTCTGCACAATTGAATTTGAAGGCATAGACATGATTGAGCAAACCTTAAACGCACCATGCGAGGAAGCAGAATTTGTTGAGATCCCGGCAGTTGAATTTGTAGGCGTACACCTTGTTGGGTTGGAATCCGGTTCCATTATGGTTGACATCGCTCCCGCATGCGAATTCCAGCTTGTAATCCCCGATAGGGGAACCTAAGCAATTCTCGTAGTAAACCAATTCCGCATTCCGGTCAGCCGATCGCATGCGCAACACGCTTCGGAATTCGGGATTAAATCCACTGAAGTGTTCGGTACAGGATATGGCATCCGAGGCTTCTCCCATTTGTATGGCGGAATAGGCGATGGCGTGATCCGGGTTGAATATCGTGACATTCGTGGGTTGTATTCGTTCAATGTGAGCCCACACCAATGGAGCGATGACCAACACCACCAATAGGGCGATAACACCCAAGGCGATACTTCCTTTATGAAAATCCATCATTCATTCCTCCTTCCCAGAAATGGGGCAGTACTACCATCAATTCAGGAGTTATAAAAATGTACTGAGGACTCACTCATCCATTTGGAAAAAGAGCGACACCCTCACAGAGTCCTAATCACACGCACCAACCAATGAAACAGGTCTTGTTGATGTCCGCGCAATTAAATTTATAGGCGTAGACATAATTGGTGATGAGCCCGTTTCCATTGTGGTTTACATCTTTCCCGCATGCGAATTCCGTTTTAGTGGTGTTGTCAAGGCACCGCTCGAAATAGACTAAATCCCCATTCCGGTCGGCGGATTGCATGTGCAGGGTGCCCATGAGGTGGGGTTTGAACCCTCCATCCGAGTCGAAGCAATACAGCGCATCATGGGTCTCTCCCACTTGTTTCGCGTGGTACGCATAGGTATCTCCCCGGTTTACTACAATCGCCCCCACGGCCTTCATCCGTTCCAAATGCGCCATCACGAGGGGCGCGATGAGCAATAGGCCCAATAGGGCCAGCCCGGCCCCCAGCATAAATGTCCGATTACTAGTCATCAAATTGCCTCCTTAATTGGGGTGGATGGAGTACTTGGGGTCGGCAAGGAATAAAAGGATAGGTTGTGTCACCTAGCCCAAAATAGATTAATGACGACTAAAATATTTCGTCCACCTATCTATCGAGCATTACCTTCTTCATGATCACGGGTTCCAATGGCGCGTCATTCCTTCCAGTGGGGGTTTTCCCAATGGCCTGCACCACCTCCATCCCCTCGATGACCTTTCCAAAGATGGCGTGCTTTCCATCCAGCCAGGGAGTGGGAACAAGAGTCACGAAAAACTGGCTGCCTCCTGTGTTAGGTCCCGCGTTCGCCATCGAAAGAATCCCGGGGGCGTTGTGTTTCAATCCTTCTCCAAATTCGTCCGGGATAGTATACCCCGGGCCCCCCGTTCCATTACCAGTGGGGTCGCCTCCCTGCAGCATGAAGCCCGCAATCACCCGGTGAAAAATCAACCCGTCATAGAATCCTTTAGTGACCAGGTCGAGGAAATTTTGGCTCGTCCGGGGGGCTTTATCCTGGAATAGTTCGGCCCTAAATCGGCCAAGAGTGGTTTCAAATGAGATGATGGGATTGGGCATGATGGGTTCCTCCGGGATCAATGCACTATCCGTGGGCGCTAATGCATAAAAATGGAGATAGATGAGAAGCCCGTTGATCCCCATTTCCGGGAGAGAAAACTCCTCCATTTTCCTGGAAAAGCATCTTTTTTAACTCCATTTCCACGGTTTCCCCATGCGCCGTCCCTTGAAATATTTTCCCTGCAAAATGCCGGCTTTCCGCGGGACCCTCCGGGTTTTGATACTGAATGGTTCACTAAAGCACGGATCCGAAAAATCCAATACGCAGGCATTAGTGGAAATCGTATTGCGGTTCATGCGCACCCACGCAAAAATCAAAGTGGAAAGCATTCGGCTTTCCGATCGCCATATTGAAGTAGGATTGGGTTTCAAAGAAAGCGAGCAGGATAAATGGCCTGAGATAGCCAAAAAGATTCGCGGAAGCGACATCATCCTTTTTGCCACCCCCATTTGGTGGGGCAACCGTTCCAGTTTAATGCAGCGGGTGATTGAGCGGTTAGATGCGTTTGACGAGGAACGTATGAAGGAAGGGCGGTCTTCCTTGTACAATAAAGTCGCCGGCATCGTAATCACCGGCAGCGAGGACGGGGCGCAGCAAACCATGGGGAGCCTCATGGAAGTGCTGAGCTGGATGGGCTTTACTTTACCCCCCGAATGCGCGGCCTATTGGGTGGGGGAAGTGGGTCAGAATCCAGCGAATGACAAGAAAAAAATGCTCAAGAATGCCGCGGCCAAATACATGGCCAAAACACTCGCACGGAATATGGCATACTATGCTAAATTGTTGAAAGTATATCCGTTGGAACCCCGGAAATGATTTTTTGGAATACAAGACCTATTGGGGTTTGGGATAGCGATAATTCACCAACCACTGAATGCTGAATTGATCCTGGAGCGACCCATAATAATCCCCCCAGGGTTGGTCGGCGATGGGCATTTCTATCTTTCCGCCTTGGGAGAGCGCATGGAATAGGCGGTCAGCTTCTTCTTTACTGTCAGGATGAATGGAAAGGTGAATGTTATTTCCTTTGATTAATTTCTGTCCTAGGGATTCCAAGACATCGGTGGCCATCAGCATGTGACCTTGTCCAATAGACAGTCCCACATGCATCACCTTGTTTTCATCCTCTTTTGAAATAGTCACTCCCTCCATGGGCATATCCTTGAATCGCACAACAGGGGTTAATTCCCCCCCAAAAACGGATTGGTAGAAACGGAAGGCGTCTTCCGTATTCCCCGCAAAATTGAGATACGCGTTTACTTGAATCATGGCTCTCACCTCGTTGTTGTTTTGATCAGGGGTTCCCATCATAGGCTTTTTTCAACCCCCCAATATCGAATTTCTTCATTTTTAGAAATGCCTGCGTGACCCGTTTCTTTTTCTCAGGATCATTTGTTTGCATCATTTCATTCATCGCCTTCGGAACAATTTGCCAGGAAACCCCGAATTTGTCTTTCAACCATCCGCATTGTTCGGCTTCAGGTACCGCCGAGAGCTTATCCCAGTAATAGTCGATCTCCCCCTGCGTCTCGCATTCGACGATGAGGGAGACTCCCTCGTTAAACCCAAAGGCATGGGGATAAGCGCTGTCCATGGCGGCGAACCATTGGTTTTCGAGCATAAAATCGGCAAACATAATGGTCCCTTCTTTGTCGTATTCGGCCCCTGCCGGATAACGGGCGGTTTGACCGCGTCGGGCATCCTTGAAAACGCTCACGTAGAAGTCGATGGCTTCCTCGGCCTGGCCCGCATGGTCCTTGGTGAATAGCAGCGAGGGTACGAGAGCCGTCCGCGATTCCCCTTCCGGATGGGTCAAAATAAGTTGCCAGGACACGCCGTACTTATCCTGCACCCACCCGTACCACTCGCTGAAGGGGTATTTCTGCAAGGGCATGAGTATTGTTCCCCCCGGCGTCAATTTTTCCCACAGTGCATCCAAATTTTTCCGCGCATGCGGGTCATTAGATGGATCAAAATTTACAAAAAACGAAATGGAAGGGTTAATTTTGAACAGGGGGCCCGCACTGATTGCCATGAAATCAAGTCCCGCAATGGAATATGAAACGATATCGCAGTCCCCGGAGGGCGTGTCATGAATTTGCGTCACATATATGATTTTCGAGTCGGGAAACACAGAAGTATAAAATTCCGCGGCCTCTTTTGCTTCTTTGTCAAACCATAGGTGGGGGGCGATATTTGACATGAATACAATAAGCACCTAAACCGTTTAATATGAAATGGTCAAAAGAAAAAAAGATCCAAGTCAAGTGGATTATTTGGTCTCACAGATTCAGTGCGGTCTGGACCACAAACCAAACCCCAATCAATGACTTCTTCCCCGGCCTAAAGGCCGGGGTATCCGATATGGGAAGGATGTCACCTACTCGCGTGATCGCTCGCCAAAAAATGGGCGACTCACGGTCGCCCTAAAGGGCGAGGTATAAACCTTTTTGATGAAACTTTTTTCTAAAAAGTTTCAATAAGATTTATTGCCAGCTCGGCGATTCATCATTCAACATGGATATTCGTCATCATTCCAGATTCCAAGTGTTCTGCAGTATGACAATGAAGCATCCATTCGCCTGGATTTGAGAACTCCACCGCAATATCGATTGTGCTGCCCGATGGAATGAGCACGGTGTCTTTCCAGGAGGCATTTTCTACAGGTTTTCCATCAATGGTTAACACAACAAATCGTTGTCCGTGTAAATGAATAGGGTGTTGCATGGGGTGCATACTGTCTTTCAAATTCTTTAGTCGAATGACCTTCCATGAATCCATTGAAGCGGTCTGCATAATGTCCATATTTTCATTTCCAGTCACGGGGTCACGGAGAATCCACGTGACATCCTCGCTGGAAGTGCCAGCGTTCATCATGAACATAGAATCTTCCCATTCCACTCCATCGCTGCTTGTCCCCCCATGCATCGTATGTCCACCCCCCATCATGGATTCCATAGACGGCCAATCAAGCGCAATGTCATATTCCCAATCCGGTTCGATTCCCTTCAACATTTCAAGTTTCTCTATGGGGGGTAAATCAGCGGAATCTGGCACCCATTCCGGTATATCCGATAATGCAATGGATGATGAGCCTACTTCTATCGTTCCAAAAACTGCTTTTCCGATGGGCGTTTGATTCAGCACTTCATACACCCCGGGTTGTGAAAATTGAACCTCCACGATGGCACGTTCGGAGGGGGCTAAGATAACTGCATCTGTTTCAACTGGCTCGGGCAAAAAACCTCCATCCATTGCCCGCACATATAACGTTTGTTCATCAATGGCAAAGCGCATGGGACGTGCATTTGAGACATTTACGAGCAAGAACCGAACCCACTCGCCCGTTTGAGTTTGTACACGTGCATCCGATTGACCGTTTACCAAGAGCTGATTCCCGTACCGTCCCATGAGTGCGAACAACGTTTTGTCTCCTGAAACTTGGATTTTATTTTTTGAAAGTTGTATATCATCCAACGCCCACGTAAATTCTTTCATGACTGGCAATGGATTTTGAGGTTCGACCCAGATGAGTCCATACATTCCCAAGTCCTGCTGCCGGTCCTCTCGGACATGAGGATGGTACCAATATAATCCAGCGTCGGGAAAGATCAAATCATATTGATATGTCTTTCCCGATGCCACCTCCTTCTGAGTACTGCCCGGGACACCATCATCTTTGTTGGCCACGCGAATTCCGTGCCAGTGTACGGTAGTAGGTTCGGGCAATTGATTAACAAAATTTATTTTGGCGTGCGAACCCTGCTTGACTTTAAGGAAGGGACCTGGAATGCTTTCGTTATACGCGTATCCATTTTGTGAAATCCCTTCGAGCGTCCATCGCACGGGTGAGGCGGTTAATGTGAATGTTTCATTATCAGGTAAATTAATGACGAGGGATTCTTTCGTAGTCGGCAGAACGCTTGCAAAGGGAGTATTGTTTTCTACACAACCGGCGAGCGATGCTATAACAACAACTCCAAGAAGGACGAGTGAAAGATTCATGTGTAATGAATTATTAACAGTTCTTTAAATTAAGATGGTATTGGGATAAGCACTTATTTTTTGAAAAAATGACTTCAGAATAGAATATGAATGAAAAAAAATAACCCAATGGGTGGAAATTGGAATTGTGAATATACCCCATAAAAAACAAGTGGCTTTCAGTTTGGGCGAAACTGCCGATAGTATTATGCTATTTGGTCGCTCCCTCTTTTGATAGGCGCCGGAACTCGGCTATGAGTTGCAGCATCGCAAATGACGTAAGTTTTCAACCTAGACGATGTACCTCGGGGGAGGTCTTAACCGCCCAGTGCAACATGCTTACTGATTCAAACTCTTTGGATACTGGCTTAATGCATAGCGACTATTTATTCATTGGCTCGAAAAAGGAAATTGTCCTATTTGGAATAAACATGGCGATCCAAACCGTCCCACAGTGTAGACAGCCGTGGCGAACGCGCCCAATCAAAAGAAAACCAAGGGGTCGCGTTACCACTCTGTATCGCAGCGGCCTGGCAAAGTGAACCAGTGTCTCAGAGGCGAATTTTTGTGGCAGTTTTGTGCTATGCCTTTTTTAGAATCTACAAACATAACTGAAAATTGTTCTTATTTAAAATCGTTTCCGGGAGATCACACGATGTTTTGATTGCCCATTTTTAGTGTATTTTTCAACCAGGACTATTTCTTTTGGGACATAGTCAAAGCGAAGAGAACTTCGATTGACTTTTTCACTCAAATCGCGGAGTTGATCGCTATCCATCTCTTTAGCAAGCGTGACATGAGGTGTATAATCAAACCTTTTTTGGGGCCATAATTCATATAACCATTTATTTAATTCTTTCAAAAAGCTGTTTGGATCGCGTACACGGGCAAATAAGATATTCGGAGACTGAAATGTTCCAACTGGCTTTTTTCCACCAATTTGAATCATGGCAGCAGATGGAAGTATTGTTTTTTGAAATCGTTCAATTAGTTTGTTCAGTTCACTTGGTGTCATATTCCCAACAAAGTGTAGCGTGATATGCAGTTTTTCAGGGTGTTGTATTTTAATATTCCTCTTTCCAGAAAGACGATTAAGCCAATGTCGTTGAACTTGTTTTTGTTGTGCAGGCGTTAATCGAACTGCAAAGAATACACGACGCACATTAGAATGGGAGGAGTGTGCTATTCTCCTCGGAAATAAACGCCCTTTTTCCGACTTGAAACGTGTACGCCCTAATTTCGATGTGACACCTAACGCACGCGGCTTTTTTCCCCTTAACAAAGAATGCATGAATCCGAATAGATCACGAAATTATTAAATCATGCCTCGGGGGAGACTTGAACTCCCGACCTCCGGGTTATGAATCCGGCGCTCTAGCCAACTGAGCTACCAAGGCAGGGTTTCGCCCCTGCGCGACGAGGGACTACGTTAGCAGGATTGCAAGCAATCCTGCAGTAGGCCTAACTCAATCATTTCGGTTTCACAAGGCTTAAAAATGGGCCGAGATGAGCGCGTTAAACGATACCCAATCCAGCAATCGCACCCTAAAACAGTTCATACGTGAGGGTCCGGAAGTTGCACAGTGAAGCTGACCTTATTCTTCTTCACGTGCCACTCAGGATGCTCCCGTTTGAGCCGAGTATATACTTTTTCCCATTGAACATCTAGACCAATTTCATCATTCACAATAATTCGATCGTGCGTTCCCAAAACAATTATACCCCCTGGCTTGAGTAGCGTGGCAAGTTTTTCGACATATGTATACGCGGTTTCGAACCCTGGCGACGTAGGTGAAACTAATTTAGGTAAAGGGTCCTTCATCAGGTATATTGTTCCCATGTTTGAATAAATTAAATCAAACCGGAGATGAGCGCGTTTGGTATAACGAAATAAATCCATGTCCACCCCGTGAATGAATATTACCCCCTCTTCCCTTCTCCATTCGGGGTATGAGTGTTTGGAGTACCCTATCATCTGAATGTGTGGACCAAACTCCCGTTGCAATTCACCCATAGCCAATCCTGCACCGCACCCCCAATCCAGTACGTTCAGACGGGACGATTTTTTCATTCGATGCCGCAGCCATCCAGCAATATCAAAGCGCAATTCCCCCGCCACAATGCGCAAGGAGGAGTGATCAAACGTATAATCAAAAGGAGAACGAGAATAGATTCGTTTTCCCTTCTGAGAGGCCACTCGTTCCACCCGAATCACACGAAGGGGCACGGGTTTTCCTTTTGGTTTGCTAGAGCGATAAACGGGCATGCATCCCCTCACTCAAACGTCAGCCGGCTTTTCACCCTTATTTCAGTTTCCCCCACTAATACAAGTCGATCGGCCATTCCGAGGAAGAGGCCGGTTTCGAGTACGCCCGGGATGAGACGGGATTGGGAATCAATTTCCTCTAAAGTCAGTTTGTCGTCGATCGTGGCTTCTACCAGATAGTGGCCGGACTCCGAGAGGGGGGGTTCTTTCTCGTATTTTGAATAATCCACTCGTCCGATTTGCTCGAGCAGGAGCAGGGTGCGTTTCCACCCGAAGGTGCTGATCTCGAAGGGCACGTCCCCGTGGATTTTGTCATACATCTCCTGGCTCGGGAGGATGGCGATCATCTCTCCCGCGGATTGGGCGATCATCTTGTCTCGAACCAGGGAGTAGGTGATGCGTTTGGTGAAATTGTAGTCCGAATCCGCCTGAGAGACGAATTCGAAGGCGATATCCACCTCCCGCTCATTGAGCGTGGTTAAAGGCAGATGGAATTGTTGGGCCGTGTGCACCTGGCTCGTGGACGTGGGAATGAGGGGGATTTCCCAGTGGTTCTGCTCGCAGAGCAGACCCAGCTTCTTGAGGAAGAGGTCTCCCAATTGGTTGGTGCCTATGGCGATGACCTTCCCGTCCTTGACGTATTTGGCCAGGAACGCGTCCACGTGATCTTCCGAGAGCATGCGGGAGAATGAGATTAGGGGGATATAAGGATTAGGGAGAAAAAGGAAGGAAGCCCGGGAAACTCCCGGGCGTTAATTTTAATGCCGATCCCGTTAGCGGCGGGCGCGGGGGCGCGAGCTTGCGGGGCTTCGGCGGGCTGAAGCGGCTGGGCTTCGGGCTCTCGAAGAGGCTCTTCGTGCAGCGGCCATGGTGGTGTTCCCTCCTTTTTGGTGATTAATGGATTTGGAAAGGAGTATTACCTCTTCTTTCCTCTCTTCCCCTTCTTGGCGGGGGTGACTTTTTTAGCCTTCTTTTTGGGCATTTTTTACATTCTCCTTTGAACGATTTTCTTAAAAAAAATCGTCGCATGGTGTGCAGTCTTCTGGTATTTAAACGTGTATCTTTTTTGGGGCGGTTTGGCGCGCGGGAACGACCGCCTCTCCTAATTTCGAAGGATGGAACACCCGTGCGCGTTTTCAAAACGGCGCCCTGAATGATGCAGAAATAGACTGTTTTTCGCCATTTTTTCAAATGGCCGAAGGAGGTGTCACCGCTTTCGGTCATAGCGCCCAATGAGTTGAGCGTCCTGGAGGATGCGGCCCACCATGGCATCCTCGACTTCTTTCTTGGAGACCCCTTCCCATAAATCCAATTTCCGGTCCAGGGCATAGAGCCGGAAGACATACCGGTGTTCCCTATCCGAGGGGCAGGGGCCGGTGTAGGCATTCTCCCCCTGCGTGTTCCGCCCCACCACTCCTTCGGGATTCGTTCCTTCTGGGATAGAAGCCGTGGAGGTGGGAATATCTATTACCACCCAATGGTCCCAGGAGGTGATTTTTTTGGTCATCCGCACTGATTCCGGGATGTCCGGGTCGTCCATGAGCAGGACGAGCGAGCGGGCATGCCCGGGCACTCCGGTGATGGTGAGGGGTGGGGATATGTTTTCCCCGTCACAGGTGTACTTTTGGGGAATTTTTTCTCCATGCGCGAATGCGGGGGATAGGAGTTTCATTCGGGCTACCTTCATAAGAGGACTATTTGGAAAATTATAAGGATACTTTTCAGGATGCATTAGAAAAGGGAATCCAAAATGGTTTGAAAAGGGGGCCCAGACTGGCGGGGGGGAATGGTATGTTCCCCTTCTTGGGTCCGAGGCCTCTGGGGAATAACGGTCAAAACGGCCACTGGGCAACTTTTTTTGAATAGGCTTTTGCCAAATAAGCCTCTGGCGAGAGTTGAACTCGCGACCTCCACATTACCAATGTGGCGCTCTACCACTGAGCTACAGAGGCCGTTTTCCTAAAGAGCACGCGGGGGAATCCATTTAAAGTGGGTGGCGGAGCATAGGTTATAGCGTTTTAAGATGAAGGGGAAAGTACTTTTCAGTATGAAAAATGACCCAAATGTCACCCTTTTTCATGAGCGGCGTTCCAATCCGACGAGACTCCCCCGAAAAAATTTCCTTTCCTTTTCCACTAAAAAAAACCCCATCCTCAAATAGAGGCGCATGAGGGAAGGCGTAAGCGTCGCTTCCGTCCGCTCCCGCATCCAGAATCGTTTCGGTCATCGGACGCGTTTACATCTATCAAGTCGGAGTGGTTGGAAGAAGTGAAAGAGGAAGTGGAGCGGAAGATCGCCATCGAATGGGATAGGATGAAGGAATATGCACCTTCTTTCACCCGAAAGATGATCGCCAGAGATTTCGCGCAAGGCAGTGGGAATGATGATGACATGTTCCGTCGGGCCCGGATTTTCATGGGAGGAGAAGAGGACAAGACCCTCTATTTCATTTTTTATGATCCCGTGAAGCAACGGTTCTGGTGTCATTCCACCCGGCGCATGGAGGATAACTTTCGGGATTAACTCATTTCAGGATTCGGCGCTCTATTTCTTTCTCCAGTTTCCCTTTCTCATCGAGGGGGATGAGTGTTTCTTCTCCGCTCGTCATATCACGGAGGGTAATTCCTCCATTTGCCGTTTCATCTTCACCCAGGATGAGCACCACTGGTATCCCCTGGGAATTGGCATAATTCATGTTTTTGCTTATTCCGCGGCGCATGAGGTCAATTTCCACACGTAATCCATAGGCGCGCAGCCGGTCAATGACATTCAGACAGGTAGGGAGGGTATCCCCAATGGGGATGACATAAACTTCCACCCGCGTCTCCTCGAATGTTTCAGCGAGAATATCCACCAGTCGATCCACTCCGAAAGAAATACCCACCGCGGGAAGCGAGGGACCCCCGAAATATTGGATGAGCGTGTCGTATCTCCCCCCACCCCCCACGGATGCCGTGATCCCGGCTTGGATCTCGAACACGCTTCCCGTGTAATAGTCCATTCCCCGCACGAGGGAAGGGTCATATGTCACGTATTCGTCTTTGCCTTGCGCCCCAAGCAGCGCCATTATCGTTTCAAGGGCCATAATCCCTTGCGTCGCGATGGCACTCGTCTTGACGTCATTCTTGGTCTTCTCGAGAGCGTCGTTCAAGTAGGTGAGGATGGTGATGGGCAGTTCGGCGGCCTGCAGTTCCTTCCGTACCCCTTCCTGTCCCAATTTATCCCACTTGTCCAGGATGCGCATGGCCTCCGTAGTACGAGAGGGGGGAATGCCATTCATGCTCATGAGTTCATTCATGATGCGTCGATCATTCAGTCGGATGGAAAAATCCTCGAATCCCAATGCCCGCATCGTGTCGATGGCAAATGAGAGGCATTCCGCATCGGCCTCCGGAAAAGGGGAACCGATGATGTCCACATCCCCCTGCGTGAATTCCCGGTAGCGGAAGGCTTGAGGGTTTTCATAGCGGTACACCGTTCCCAGGTTGAATGATTTAATGGGTTTAGGGAGATCAGGATTTCCTATGACTACGCGTGCGAGGGAGGTGGTGAATTCGAACCGTAATCCCAATTGGCGCTTGGATTGGTCCTCGAGACGAAACATCTCTTTCTGCACCGCGTCCCCCGCGCCCCCTTTGGCGGCGAGGAGATCATAGTATTCAATCACCGGCACCTGCATGGGTTCAAACCCATATTGGAGGGCTTTTTGGTAAATAATCTGTTCCACCCATCGTTTGACGCGCGCGGGTTTTCCAAGGATGTCGCGCATCCCCTTTACGGGTTGAAGGGGAATCCCTGGTTTCTCGTCATCCATACGTGAATTGGATTCGGCCATAACGTAGTCCCTTCCCCGATGCTATAAAAAAGGGGTGGGAAAGGGGGCTTATTCCCCTTTCTGCTTCCACCAGAGGGATTGGATGAATGCCCCCGCGGCGAGCACGGTGAATAGTCGTCCTGCCCAGGAGTAGGCATCTCCCGGCCCGGTGGATAGGAGGAAATCGGTGGCAATCAGAGCGAGCGTCCCCATCCCAATGAGGTGCCACTGCGCGGACTGCGAGGTCTTTCCCCGGTTGAGCAAGGCATACCGGATGGAGGCCAATACGAATAGGACTTGGACTATTGTCACCAGCTGCTGGCGCCAGAGCGAAGGAACCCCATCCGCGATGAATAATGATGGGAGGGTCGCGTGGAGTTGGTATAGACCCACCAGGAACACGATGAGGAGGGCCAGGGACACCATGACGATGTGGGGAGCCGCATGCAGCTTGCCCTGGCGGGGGGCGAATAAGAAGAATATCCCTGACAGCCCTAATCCGAATACGAGGAGGTAGTAGCCGAGGCTCGCATTGTCTTGGGCGAGCAGGCCGAATAATCCTGCCAATCCTAATCCGATGAACAGGAAGGTGACGCTCAGCATGCAAAGGGCAATCCCCTGGAAGAGGTCGAATTGGCTGCGCTCGGATACCGCGTGACGGAAGGATTCGGCGGCCACCAGGAGGATGAGGCCTCCGCTCAGCAAGTACAGAATGGCGCCCCCCCATTCCCATTCGGAGAAAGAGAAATTAGCCGAAAATATTTGGAGAGCGAAATGCACCACCAGCATGAGCACAATGAGCACCGGCATGGTGATGCGCGAAGGGAGCAACCATCGAGTGTGCCCTTCATAGTCATAGCGAGCCAGGATCATGCCGGGATGAAACCCATCGCCCTTTTTAATGGGCGCATCCGGGTTAGGCAATAAAACCCATGCTCTTTTTCACGAGGGATTTTCCATTTCCAGGGAAAAAGCGGCCCATAAAAAGGGCTTTTCATAAACCTTTTCCTTCGAATTCCATTGGAATGGCCCGTGCGGTGTGACGGTCGCATCCCAGCCTGTGGAGCTGGTGGAGGGGGTTCGACTCCCCCCATGGGCACTCATTTGGTAACAGTTTGAGGGGAAATTATCCTCTTTTCAACAAATTATCATACGCCGAACCCGATCGAACTGAAAATGGCGAAAACCAGAATTGGAATAAGTACTATAAGCAAACCAAATAGGATGACCAATAATATCATCCGGGCAATGAACGCTTGCCACACCTTTATTCTATTTGCGACGGCACTCGCGAGAATGGACAAGTAAAAGCTATAGAACAACATGATAACCAAAAGAATCATGATTATCCAAGCGATTACGGGAACAACGCTCGCGATGATACTCATGAGTATTAAGATTATCATCGTTGGGATATCAACTACCGATTGCAGGTAGACGTTTTGGGCATAGGTCCCATTGGATTTGAAAAGTTTGGAGAATAGTTTGTCCATTCCAGACGTAAAGCCGAAGTAGAGAAACATGGCCACTGAAAAGAAGATTGAAATAAAAAGTAGGGCCATCAGCACGGCCCCTGCCACTTCCAATCCTGAGGTGCCTTCAGGAACCATCGGTAGTTCATCGACGAAAACAGCCAGGATCGATAAAACAAGACCCACTATGAACCCCCATACCAGGAAGCGCTTGGCCGCGAGACGGGAGTCCGCGAATGAAAGCTCGCGCTTAAGGATTTCCCTGGGTTTGAGGAGCACACCAAAGTTAAGGTCGAATATCCTTTCGGTCATGGCAAGGGCAATGATTCAAGATATTTAAACTTTTAGGGGATGGTTGTTTCGCCAGGAAGAGAGGGGGTTGGCTTATAATCTTGTATCAGAGAGAATGTGGTGTCGACCTGTAGTATTGTGAACAGGTTTTGTCAATGAATAAAGCCCGTGTGGTGTAGTCTGGACAGCATAAAAGCTTGCGGAGCTTTAGACCTGGGTTCAAATCCCAGCACGGGTGTTGGTGGGGATTCGTACAATCCCTCCATTTTATTTTCGTCTTTGGTTTTAAAAAAAAAAATGAGTCGCCTCAATCACTTTTTTCAAAATGTGACGGTTGCCAGGATTTGTTTCCCGCGCCCCCAAACAAGCGCAATCATACTAAAGGGTGTAACGACTCAAATACGTATTCGGAATTTCAGCTCGACCCGGGAGGATAAGGGTTGGGTGCGGGAGCGGGGATGGGGGCGGGAGGAGCATCCGCGGGAGGCTCTTCCACGTGCTCGTACGTGGGGGTGCTGACATCGTCAGTGGTGGGAGGGGGCGAATAGGACCAGGAGGAGGGAGAGCTGGGGGTTTCGGGCACCGGTTCGGGGGCGTCTTGGCGCACGTCCTGCTCCCACCCCGCGATAGGAGAAGTTGGGATATAGGTTTCTTTGGGGATGTAGTTCGAGGCGATTGTTCCAAACACCGTGGCCATGGGTTGAATAATGAAGGTGGCGGCGAGAAAGTAGAGCAGCGAGCCCAACAGCGCGGCGAAAACCCAATAGTTTTCCCTCACGAAGGTGAAGCCGGGAACCTTGTCTTGCACCTGCGCCACAATAGCTTGCGGATCGAGTTGGCTTTGTTGTTCCCGCACTTGCGCCAGGATGGCGGCGCGATAGGATGGATCATCCAGGCTGGCGAGAGTGAGGTCGATGAGTTGGACGAAGGATTGGGCATCCGGGTCACTGCTGCCCCGGAGGTTCTGGAAATCAACGGAGGTGGTGATTTGGGTTAGGGTGTTGCGCTGGGATTGGATGAGGAAATCCGCTGTCACCTGATCCACGTCCAATTGAGAAAGGATGCGTCCTCCGAAGAGGGAGGCCTCGAAATCATGGTAGAGGGCGTCCCCCTGCGGCGCGGCGAATAAAGCCAGCGTCACCAGTACCCCGACCCCTAAAATCTGGAGTCCACGTTGCGCCCCATTGAAGCTACTGCGGAAAACGGGGAAGTTCTTGAGTTCCATTCGCTTGATGCGCGTGGTTTCAAGCATGAGGGGGATGCTTCCTAAGTAGAAGAGGGACAATGGATACCATTGGGCGAAATTCCCCCAAACCACAGCGGCAATGGCCAGGGCCAGAATCGTTGGAATGAGGGTCGCGATGTACACCCTGCCCCTTTCGTCCTTGTCCGAGTAGGCGGTGAACAATCCGATAGTGAGAGAGAAGAATACTGCGAATAATACAAATGTTCCGCTGATCAACACACTCAGAGCGTCCACATTTCCGATGGCCGTGAGCAATTGGTCAGGGGTCAGGCGGAGTTCATTGAGGAAAAAGGCCCACGCGAGCGTGGTCAGGAACACGAGTGCGCCGATTATGAGCGGCTTGTGCACATCCTCATTCATACCAGGCGCTTGACTGAATCCTGGTTTATTAACATGGTAGTCTCGAATTGGGCCACGATGGCCCCCTTCTTCTCCCGCAACACTGGATGAGGGGTGATGGCACCAAATTTCACCAGGTCGCGCAGCGCGGTCTTTCGGGAGAAATCCGACATATCCAAATCGCGGGCGAGCCATCGTTCCGCGAAGGGCAATCCTTCATAGTGTTCGAGGCAGAAATCAACCATGCGGCGCGCATGGGGATTGCGAACGGGCACCTTTTCATGCACTTCGAAAATTTCTATTTGGGGGGCCTCGAAAATTTCTCCATTTCCCCGGATGGAAGCGAAGGGTTCCATGGCGTAGGCATGTCCCTCTTCAATGGGGGATGGGTCGTCATTGGCAATATTTGGAATGGTAGGGGAACAGTGAGCCGTGTAGGCGTCGAGTCCGTGGCCGGACAAGTTGAGAATGGGATCCACCCCATATTTTTTCAGGGTGCCCCCGATGGCGGCTCCAAGAACTCGTACTTCCACTCCCATTTTGACTTCCTTGAACCCCGCTTCCAGAGCGGCTTGCGTGGCGGTGACCAAGTTGGCCACTTCCGCGTCGCCAGAGAAATCAAGTGTGAAGGCCGCGTCGACAATGTACCCGTCATGGTGCACCCCGATGTCCACTTTCAACACATCCCCTTTTTTCACCAGCGTCTCGTCCCCGGCGGATGGAGTATAGTGGGCGGCGATGTCATTCAGGGATAAGTTGATGGGAAAGGCGATGCCGCACCCGTTTTTTTTTGTCAAGGCCTCAATCTCTTCCGCGATATCCAATAGTTTCACTCCCGGCTGGATCATATCCCGCGCTTTCTGGCGGCAGAGCGCATGCACTTTAGCGGCGGTCTCGTAATGGGCAACAATGAGGGGGTCCATACCTTTACTCGGAGGGTAATATTGTTAAACGATGGCCTTTGAACCAATGCTTTTCAGGGGTTCAGTGAACACCCCCTTCTTCCTTGGTTAAGGTCGGATCAAAAGACCCAGCCGCAAGCGGAAGTAGCAATAAAGATCTAAATTGAAATGGGTTCCAGGAAGCGGGCGTGTGGGAAACTTAAGCGAGTGGATTCAATCTTTTTGATTTCATCAATATAGATTTTCCTTATGGCATCCTTTACTTTATCATTTAGCACCACATTTCGAGCCTTTGCAATTTCACCTTTCTTAGCCAATGATATAACTGATTTCTTATTGCCACCATACTTTATGAATAGAACTTCAGGAAGACGATTATTTCCAGATAAAAAATCGCCAAATGGTTCGTGATGTTTTTCGAAGTAATCTTGAATGTCGTCATTAATTTGTCGAATTATTCCTATAGAATGAGCAATTTTTTCTAATTTTTTACTCGGTTTTTTATTTGCTAACAATTGTCCCACATTAAATCCCGTAGAAACATGCCCACCCGTGAATAAACGAACAGCTAGAAAATAGTTTTCAAAACTACTTGACTTGTTTGAGGAGGAGATTAAAATCTCACCACGATATAAGTCAAATAAATAACCATGAATAGCTTGAAATAATTCAATCTTAAATGAATCCTTTGTTTTTAATAAATTAGAAATCTTTGTCATTTTTCGAATGGATTCAAACCGCAGTTTTTCTGCTTTGATTATAGTAAATGGAATTCCTTCTTGAACATAAATACAAGCTTTTCCGTTACGCGTTTTTGAGGCATCAATAATATCATCAAGCATCATTACAGAATCATCAAGACCATTAGATATTTCTCTAAGCAATTTTTCATGGTTGGATGGAAACTTTTTTGCAGTTGCAAACTCATATCCTGCTTTCACATATACTGCAAAACTTTTTTCGAATTTTTGCAATGCCATGATAATCCTATAAAAGTACTAAATAAAAACCAGCAGAGATAAAATTATGTAGTCATAATACTTTCTCTGCTTAAATCGTTTTTGAACAAACTATTTTAGAAAAAAAGTTTCTTTTAGTTAAACGCCCCCAGCCCGGTCTGTTTTCCTTGATTGCGCAAATCATGGGGGTCGTATCCCAGTTCCACGAGAATACGTTCGATGGCGGGTACAACTTGGTGGAGAATGTAGTATTCGGCGTCGTAGTCCCCTTCTTTCACGAATTCCTCGAGTTCGGCTTTCTCTGAAATGGTTTTTCCTTTGGTAGTTATGATGAACCCCAGCATGGCCCCCACTCGGATGTCTTTCCCCCGCTTCATGGCCTTGAGCGCGGCGGAGACATGGGGGGTTGTTGTAGCGTAGGATGAGGGACGGCGCTGCATCTGGGTGTGTACTACTAAATCCTTATTGGGAATTTTCCCTTCGCGGAGACGGGAAATAGTCAGTTGGACGGCTCTCAGCGCGGCCTCGGGATTCCCATTCACGAGGACTTCCTGGAGCACGGTCTTCTGCGTCTCCCGCGCAACCTTGGACCAGTCGCGCCGCACATACTCGAATCCAACGATCGTGAGTTGGTTGTCATAGTCCGCGAGGGCGTATCGTTTCTTGGCCGCGTGCCCCTCTTTCCTGGTGACAAAAAGCCCGCGCTTGTAGAGGCCTTCGAATTCCAGTTCCATAATGCCGGGCAGAGTTTTGTTTATTTTCTTCACGAGCGCGTGCATATCCTTTTCGTTTTTATCTGGTGGCAACAACAAAAATGCCGAATCTGTATCTGTGTAAATGGCAGTATATCCTTCTTTTTCAACATCCACAAGTGTCTTCTGAATATAGTGCCGCGCCCACGCAGTAATAGCCCGGGCGGATTCGCGGGAGTACCAGCGGAAGCGTGGAAATCCGAGCGTCCCAAAGAAGGAGTTGAGCAGTATCTTCAACGCCTGCTTGCGTGCTTTCAGATTGGGCTGGCGCGGATCGTCTTTGGAAAGGGTATCCATTTCTTTCTGCACGGCGATGCGCTGGCGGAGGATATCATCCATCACTGAGGCGACCAATCCTTTTTCTTTGGTGCAGAACCAGTGCCCCGTGGGGGCGCGGTTGGGGCCTTTCTGGCACTCCTTATGCGCACAATCCAGTGTCTCGGGGGAAATGTTGTGCGAGATCATAATACTTGGATACAGGGAGCGGAAGTCCAACACCGCCACGTGCGAATGCAAGCCGGCCGTGGGTTCCTTCACGTAACCCCCTTCGATGGGATTCTGGGTGCGGGCATTCACCTGTTCGTCCGTGGGGGGACTAGGGATGGGAATGTTTCGTGTTACACATTCGGCGAAAAGCACGGCCTCCACCAATTGGGAGGCGGTGGCGCGGCACGTATCCGAGACTGACAATCGGACGATTCTGGATATCTCGAGCAGGAGGGGAAGGAATTCCAGGGCGAGACGCTGGGTGAAAATAGTGTCATTGAGGTTGTAGAGGGCCAATTTTTCTAATCCTTTTTTGGTTTGCCAGATTTCGCGGATCTGAACATGGGTCAGCGTTTTCTCCCCTTCCCCGAAAACGGCCTGCATCACACTCCCCAAATCCAATTTCACGGTTTTGAGGGCCTGAAAACGATTCAAGAGGCGGGCGAGTTGCAACACATCCACGTGGGGCATCCCTTTTACCCGGGCTTCGTGCCCGCTGCCACGTCCCACGAGTTGGGGTTCACCAAATCCAAGGTCCAGGGACACCCCATGTTTCTGGGCGCGCGCCAGGAGAAAAGGAAAATCAAACCCATCACCATTGTAGGTGGCAATAATATCCACATTCGCGAGACGAAGGAATGTGATGAATTGTTCGAGAAGATGTTTTTCATCCCGAACCAAAGTGGTTAGGTCATCCACATGCTGGGGCATGAACACTTTGTTTCCTTCAGGAGTGGTAATGGCAATGGAAATGATTTCATCCGCGTCAGAATTGGGCGAAGTCCCTAACCCACATGTTTCGATGTCGAAAGAAGCAACTCGCCAAGACGCGGGGGGTGAATCGAGGGAAGAAATTGAATGGATATCTCCTGTTTGGTTTAGCGTCAATTCAATTTTCTGATTGGGAATGAGTTTTTTATCCAGGAGATAACGCCGGGTGTAGGGGATGTTATACTCATGCATCTCCTTCACATGAGGATAGCGGAGAATCAGCTCCCTCACCCCTAATAGGTCGGGAATGCGGTGGAAATCCAAGCGGATAAATACCTGGTTGGCTCGGGTGACTTTTTGGACGTGAGCAAGGCGGATACCTCCAGGGAACGTCTCATTTTCAAGGCTGGAAATCATTTCGGGAATGGGGAACCGGGAATCACATGTTATGTAGAAGTAAGGGGGGAATGTTCTATCCAGGAACAATTTCACCCCTCCCGGGGTGCGGACATATACCTCCACGACGCTCTTTCCCTGGTCTTCGTGCATCTGCACATCTAACAGCCACCCCTCCCCTGTTTCCTTGCTGCGCGAGGCCATACCTCTTTTTTAAGCCCCGACCGGTCTTTTAATCCATGCCCGACCCCCTCCCAGCCGGTTACCCGGCGCCTCCCCGCCCCCAAGGAGGGACGGATTACCTCTACACCCTCAACCGGGACCTCAAAGCCCTCAACGCCTCCGTCCTGGTCATCACCCAGAAGATCAAGTACCTCGTCCGCAACGAGAAAATACTCGGAAGAAATCTCATCATCATCAACAAGCGGGTCAAGGAACTCTCCACCTCCCTCGCCCAGACGCAAGGGGAAGGGATGTCCGATGAAACTAAACAACTCGTCTCTGACCTATCCCGCCAGGCGAGCGCCTTATCCTCCCAGCTCGTCCAACTGGAATCAAGGCTCGACACCCTCTCCCGCTCCGCCGCCAAGCAGGACGAGGTGAAAGAACTCAAATATATCATCGATGGGATGAACCCCTTGCATTACGTCACCCGCGAGCAAGTGGAAGAACTGATTGATAAGCGGTTGGGCGAACGGAAAAAATAAATCCTTTTTCCTAAAAAGCGTTCGTTTTTTTGATCAAACTTCATCGTAAACACTATTTTCCGCCAACGCTTTTTCCAGCGGAAAAAGGGTTGTTACGATGCTCGCAAAACATAGTTTTGCTTGGTTTCCTAAAAAGTTTCTTTTGATGAAACTTTTTTTTAAAAAGTTCGTTATGAGAACAAGAAGTCTCCCACCACGCGCTGGGAGTAGGTGTCTCTCAGGGTGACGCGGTAGTTTTTGCGGCCCACCAAAGCCACTCCGGCCTGGCGTCCGCCGATGACGGAGATTTGGGCGTCGCAGAGGTTGCGGACATTCTGCGGGAGATCGATGCCGTGGGCTGAAGAGAGGATAAACCCCACGTCCTGGGTGTTGCTCTCGCTCAACAGCCGTTCCAGTTCCCGGTGCAAGGCGGGTTCCCGGCGGGGGTCGAATAGGGGCATGGCCTCTGGAATGACAATGAGGGATTTCATTCTATCGGATACTCCTTTCCGGGTGTACCAGGAATAGATCCCCTTCATGATGGTGTACACCAGGAGGTTGCGCAGGCGCGGGGGGGTATGAGGCAGACGCACAACTCCTATTCGTCCGATGGATTGGAACCAGCTCTTGGATATCTCCTCAATAGGATTGGTCCCGTCGAATAGTTTGGGGAATGTTTGGTCCAATAGGGTAAGGAGTCGTATGAGGCTGTTGATCTGGAAGGAGGAGAATGTGTCCGAGGGGGGGAGTTGTCTCAAAATGCGCACCCCTTCGTCAATGGAGGTCACGGAATGCTCGCGCAGAAATCGAGCGAGGTGCAATCCCAATTCATGATGCTCCAATCCCAGTATTTCCACCATGGCCTCAGGAGGAACAGTTGAGAGTTCGATCTTCAAATTTTCGAAAGGCAGGAATTCCTTCAGGGGAAAACCAATGGGGTCCCCTTCAATCTTTTGCATGTGCAACGTGTCCGCGCTCGCGTTGGGATTGCGCATGACCGAGAATGTGTTGTTCCAGTCCATTATGACCACGGGGATGTTGGAGAATAAGGCCCCTTCCGCGATGACCTGAAGCACGTGTTCCCGGTGCTCTTTCCGCCCCCCTTCCACAAGGGTTTTCTTGAAGAAGAGAATGGGTTCCTTCACTAGCAATCCTGCTTGGGTCGTTCCCAATATGAATTCCCCGGGAAGCGCCCCGCTATGCGCTTGCGGCGTGCGAATAGTCTGATCCCCCTCGCGGGAATAGTGGGCACTCGTGGCGAGCATGGGAATGAGCATGGGCGCGCTGAAGAAGGCATTCCGCACCTTCTCATTGGTCTGGGCTAATGGGGTCATCTGGATGTCATAGGCCCGTGCCACTTCTTTCAGCAGGGAGTTCCCCACCTCTATTTTCTTGAGAAGTATATCCGTCTGCTCGAGCACGATGCCCTCCTCCCACGCCACCGACACGGGGTCGCTGCCCAATATGAGAAAGGTATGCGTCTCGTCCACGCTGTGTTTAGTCCATACCAATAAGTCCCGTGGCAGGGTTTGAACAAACCCCCGGACATCTCCAGTGGCCTCGTACACCTGGTAGAATTCGCACGTGGCTTGGGTGAATGTTCCCCCTTCCGGGTGCAGGGTTTGGATGTAGATCCATTTTTCGGGGCTCGTGTACACCTCGAGTGACTGATCCTGGATATTCCCTTTCAGGAGCAGCGACCAGGGTCCTTGGGCGATCTTGAACAACGGCATGGGGATTCCAACGGAAGAGGTTTTTTATAGCAGGGTTGGTTCCTATTTAAAGCGCACGCGAGGCTGGCCATGGTCAATGACGAAATCATCCTCAACACCATTCGCAAGATGCAGGACGCGGGTCTCTCGGATAACATCATCCGTTCTACTCTTTCTGACCTGGGGTTGGGCAACGAGCAGGTCCAATCCTTCCTCTCCCGCGCGGGAATAAAAGACTCATCCCAAGGTCTTTCCTTTCCGGCCTCCCCCCCTCCTCCCTTATCTGAAAAACCCAATACGGCTTCCAGGGGAGAATCCAACCCTTCCTTGTCAGAAGCCGACCACGAGGCCATCGCTTCCCGCACGAGCGAAGTGTTGCAGCAGCAGATGGCCCATCGGGAACAGTCCATACAAAATGAGCATTCCCTGCGTGACAGCATCACCCATTTGGCACTGGAACAGCACGGCGAACAATTGAAGGACACCCACTCCGCGGTGGTCGAGCTCCATGACCGGCTGGACGGGATGAATATCGATACCCTTTCTTCCCGCCTCGCTGGATTAGGCACGCGCACGGATGTCATCGCCAATGACGTATCCGAAATTAAATCCCGCATGGGGGCTTTGAATGCCCTGATGCAGAAAGTCCTTGAGACGGAACAGAAACTCTTGTTCGGGAGCAAGGACAAGAAATAGCCTTTAGTCATTTGCCCCCGATGTTCTTTTCGACAGAATATTTTTCTAAACCGTTTTCTTGTAAATTTTTTCTAGGTCGTTTTTGATCGCCCTTTTTTCTAAAAGGAGGGTTTTTGATCAAACTTTTTCCCAAAAAGTTTGATGAGGAAGCTTTTTTCTGAGTCGATTTTTTGATAAAACTTTTTCCTAAAAAGTTTTTAAAAAAGTTTCATTTGAAGAGCTTGTGTAGCCCGTCCCAGAATTGTTC